>NZ_JBEOPU010000013.1:0-139748 GCF_040310405.1 Pseudomonas sp. E45-MNA-CIBAN-0222 | reverse complement strand
GCGTCCGCTTAAAAAATACGCGGACACCATCGTCCTTAATGCGGGAGTTCGGAAGGTGACTTGGCTGGACGCTTACGTTTCTCTGAGGCGTTCATACCGTATTCCTCATTTTTCGGGCGCAAGGGTGCCCGCAAGCCAAAATGACTGGCTTCGATAGAAAAAAGATTGGGACAGCCCTCTAGACGGCAGTGGCTCGATTAGAGGGCGAGGCGGGCGTCAGGCTTCGATCGTGAGGAAGTGTTCCACATCCCTGCGCAACCACAAAAGGCGCCGCCCAAAGTGGCGTGGTTGCGGAAAACCGGGGTTTTGTCGCATACGCCAGAGGGTCGTGCTGCTGCAGCGCAGCAGCTGACAAAGCTCGGCGCTAGTCAGGAAGATTTCGTGTGGCATGGCAGGTGCTCCTCGTGATGTGTAGAAACACTGTGCCGTTCTGTGAAAGCTTTTTGGGGTGGAATTCGACCACATTCTTGTAGGTTTAGGATTTCGCCACGATAGCTCAGAGAAGCGCTTCAATTGGTCGAATGAGGGGTAGCGCCGGGGATGTGTTGAGCAAAGTGTTGAGCAGAAACGAAAAAGGCCCACCTGCGGTGAGCCTAAGTCGTTGATCTATATGGTGCCGGCACCAGGAGTCGAACCCGGGACCTACTGATTACAAGTCAGTTGCTCTACCAGCTGAGCTATACCGGCATTTGAGGGTCGCCATTATATCCATTGCGCGCGGCGAGTAAACCGTTTGGTTACGGTGACTTGCAGTTGCTTGTTCAGGCTCAGTCACTTTTTGCGGAGTTAGGCGCGTTCGGCGAGTAGCAGCAAGTTTCGCGGCGTCAGTTCGTGGGGGCAGAAGGTGCCCAGACGAACGTGATAGCCCTGTTCCTCGAGTAGCAACGCGCGGTCTAGCAGCAGCCACAGTTCCAGCGGGCGGCGGAACAGGCTGCGCACCAGCTCCAGATTGCGGACTTCGGCTAGGCGCTGCCAGCCGCTTCGCTCCAATGCCGCCCAGTCTTCTTTGCCCGGTGCGGGTAGCTGCTTGAGTGCGGCGAGGTCGCGGCAATAGTCGGAGAAGTCCTTCTTCAGCCAGGCACTGGGTAGCGAGGGTGTTGGCAGGTAGTCGTCTTGCTGGCGCAAGCTACGCTGCAGCGTGTCGAAGCCCAGCCGCCAGGCCATGGACTGATCGCGGTTGCGCCGTTCCCGGGCGCCGGCGGTGACTGTCTCACTCAGCGGCAGGCCTAGGTCGTCGCGCGTTAGCTGCAGCGCAGACCCCGCGGCTGCCTTGGAGAGCGGGGCATAAGTATTTTCCTGGGTGCGGTTATAGCAACAGGGCGCCACGGCGAGCTGGCGACACTGTTTGGCGATAGCCAGTTGTAGCAACCGTACATGCAGGTCGCCGCAGGCATGCAGCGCGATCGGGGTATGTGTGGCGTGCAGCTGTTCGGCAGCGCTGGCGGCCAGGACGTCCTGGCATTGGTGGTTCGCCACGATGCCCATTCGTTTGCTCATCTGGGCACCTGCTTCGACCAGCGCATCGTCCCACTCCAGGCAAGTCAGCGCGGTACCGTTGCCGGCCAGGTACCGGCCGAGATGTCCCTTGCCGGCGCACCAGTCCAGCCAATGTCGAGGTGTTTCGCGAAACTGCAGGCGTGCGCTGAATGCCTGGATTTGTAGCGACTTGCGCCCCGGTACGTCCACGCTCTGCCGATGGCTGATCGCAGGCGAAGCTCCCACGGGCAGCTCGTCGATCTGGCTCAGTTGGCTGGCCATGGCGGCCAACTGGGGGAAAGGGGCCGGCGCGTCGAGTTCGGTTGGGTGGTTATGCGCGGCTTCAGCGTCGGCCAGTGAGCGGGCGCGGAGCCACGCGGCGAGTTCGGGGTAGTCGACTTCCCAGAGCAGTGTTCGACAGACGAACGGGCGCTGCCGCCATAGCGACTGATGCTGGGTGAGAAAGCGATCCAGCGCGTGGAAGCGTTCGAGTAGCGACGGAGAGGCAGACATCGGCGAGGTGAGTAGTGGGACGGCTGCCGATTGTAGCGGGATGTCTGTTGCATGAAGCACAACGCCCGTCGAGGGACGGGCGTTGCAGTTGCGGTTACTTGCCGTAGACCTGTTCCGGCAGCCAGGTGACGATTCCCGGCCACATATAGGCCACCACCAGCATGCCGATCTGAATCGCGATGAAGGGCAGCACGCCTTTGTACATCACACTGGTCGGAACGCTGCGTGGCGTGACACCGCGTAGGTAGAACAGCGAGAAGCCGAACGGCGGGGTAAGGAATGAAGTCTGCAGATTGATCGCAAACATTACGCCGAGCCAGACCGGGTCCAGACCCATGGCCAGCAGGATCGGGCCGACGATGGGCACCACCACGAAAATGATCTCGATGAAATCGAGGATGAAGCCCAGCAGGAAGATGACCAGCATCACCACCAGGAAGGCGCCGAGCACACCGCCTGGCAGTGAATGCAGCGCATCCTCGATCAGTGCTTCACCGCCGAAGCCGCGGAACACCAGGGAGAACAGCGAGGCACCGATAAGGATCAGGAACACCATCGAGGTGATTTCGGTGGTACCGAACGCCACTTGCTTGAGCTGGGTGAAGTTCAACTGCCCCTTGGCGATCGACAGCAGTGTCGCGCCGAGCGCACCGATGGCGGCAGCCTCGGTTGGGGTGGCATACCCAGCCAGAATCGAGCCGAGCACCGCGGTGATCAACAGCAGTGGTGGCAGCAGCGCGCCGATCAGTTTGCCCCATTCAATCGGCCCCAACTCTTCTTGAGGCAGGGCGGGTAATTTCTTGGGCTGGAAGATGGCGACGGCGATCAGGTAGAGGATGTACATGCCGACCAGCAAAAGGCCCGGAATCAGCGCGCCGACGAACAGATCGCCGACTGACACGGTTTTGGGCGAGAAGATACCCAGCTTCAGTTGCGCTTGCTGGAAGGCGCTGGACATCACGTCGCCGAGTAGAACCAGGATGATCGACGGCGGGATGATCTGCCCGAGCGTGCCGGTGGCGGCAAGGGTGCCGGTGGCGATGGCTGGGTCGTAGCCGCGACGCAGCATGGTCGGCAGCGCCAGCAGACCCATGGTGACCACGGTGGCGCCGACGATGCCGGTACTGGCCGCGAGCAGCGCGCCGACCACGCAGACCGAGATCGCCAGGCCGCCACGCATGGTGCCGAACAGTCGCGACATGGATTCCAGCAGGTCTTCGGCGACGCGGGATTTCTCCAGCATCACGCCCATGAAGACGAACAGTGGCACTGCCAGCATCGTCTGGTTGTTCATGATGCCGAAGATGCGATTCGGCAGCGCGTGCAGGTAGCCTACGTCGAACGAGCCGGTGACTACGCCGATGCCGGCGAACAGGAGTGCCATGCCGCCAAGCGTGAAGGCGACCGGGTAACCCGACATCAGGGCAAAGCAGATGCTGATGAACAGCAGGATGGCCATGATCTCACCCATGCTTCACCTCCTGCTCTGCTTCTGGCAGACGGCCGGCGATGCGGTAGCCGGCTTTGATCAGATCCGAAAGCGCCTGGAGCGCAAGGCTACCGACCAGTAGCAGGATGATGCTCTTCTGCAGATAGACGAACTTCAGCCCACCGGATTCATTCGAGCCTTCGAGCGTCGACCAGGAGTTGCTGACGTAATCCCAGCTGTTCCAGCCCAGAAACAGGCATACGGGCAGGAGGAACAGCAGGTGGCCCACGCCGTCGACTGTCGCCTGCCGGCGACCGCTGAACTTCTGATAGAAAATGTCGACGCGGACATGGCCGTTGCGCTGCAGGGTCCAGGCGGCGGCCCCCATGAACACCAGCGCGTGGCCGTACATGACTGCCTCTTGCAGAGCGATGGCGCCGATGCCGAAACCGTAGCGAAGTACGACCACGACGGTGGTACCGATGACGAGAAACAGGGTGATCCAGGCACATAGCTGGCCGAGGCGCATGTTGCACGCATCGATTAGGCCGGCCACACGCAGCAGGGGCGGTGGGCTCTGGGACATTTTTAGTCCTTCTTGTAGACGCAAGGGTTGGCGGAAGACGGCGATTCTTGCAGTACTGGCGCTTTGCAGCAATCGGCCTACGACTTTTAGCTTATGCGCTAGGCTTGAGACGCTGGAGGCTCTAATGTTAGTCGAGCCCGAAATGGTGTCCGCATTTTCGGCACAGGCTTCGCCGCATGAGTCCGCAACCAGCTTGGCCATGAACTCATATGGAGAAAGGCGTTGCGGCCTGGCAAGCGTGGCCTTGCCGTTGCGCAAAATAAGAACAAATAACAAGGAGTAACTACATGAAACGTCGTGACATTCTCACCGCCGCTGGCGTAGGCCTGGCGGCCACTGCACTGGCTGGCTGCAATGACAAGAGTGACAAGCCGGTAGCGGGCGAAAGCAAGCAGGCCGAGCAGCAGACATTCAACTGGAAGATGGTCACCTCCTGGCCGAAGAACTTCCCTGGCGTCGGCGTCGGCGCCGAGCGTTTCGCCAATCTGGTCAACGAGATGAGCGGTGGCCGGCTGAAGATCAAGGTCTATGCCGCCGGTGAGCTGGTTCCGGCGCTGGAAGTGTTCGATGCGGTTTCGCGTGGCACGGCCGAAATGGGCCATGGCGCACCTTACTACTGGAAGGGCAAGGTCCCGGCTGCGCAGTTCTTCTGCGCGTTGCCATTCGGACCGAACGCCCAGGAAATGAACGCCTGGCTGCATCGCGGCGGCGGCATGCAGCTCTGGGAGGAGGTTTACAAGCCCTACGGCGTGCTACCGATGGCATGTGGTGCCACTGGCGTGCAGACGGCCGGCTGGTTCAACAAGGAAATCAACTCGGTCGAGGACTTCAAGGGCCTGAAGATGCGCACCCCTGGCCTGGGCGGCGAAGTGCTGACCAAGATGGGCGGGACCGTTGTGAACATGCCGGCTGGCGAAATCTTCACCGCGCTGCAAACCGGCGCAATCGATGCCACCGAGTGGATCGGCCCGTACAACGACCTGGCGCTGGGTCTGCACAAAGCCTCCAAGTACTACTACACGCCAGGCTGGCAGGAGCCGAACGTCACCTTCGAACTGGACGTGAACCTCAAGGCCTGGGATACGCTGCCAGACGATCTGAAAGCCATCGTTCGTGCCGCTGCTCGTGACGTCAACGGCGACATGCTCGACGACTACAACGCCAAGAACATGGAAGCGATGGAACAACTGCGCGAGCAGGGCGTTGAAGTGCGCCGCCTGCCGGACGAGGTCCTTGCGCGACTGAAGGAAGTGGCGGCCGAAGTGGTCGATGCATCCGCGAAGGCCGATCCGGTGGCGTCCAAGGTGTGGGAGCAGCAAAGCGCCTATCTAAACCGCCTGTACGAATATGCCGAGCTGAACGAGAAGGACATCTACAACATTCGTGGCTGATATCCGCTCCGAATGAAAAAAACGCCACACCGGCAACGGAGTGGCGTTTTTTTGTGCACGGATGGAGCAGCCTCACCGGTTGGAATGGCTCAGCTTTCCAGCGTAGCGTTGAGGGTGATGCGCGCGTTGAGCACCTTGGACACCGGGCAGCCTTCTTTTGCCTGGTTGGCTATCTGCTGAAATTGGGCGTCATCGGCGCCAGGGATTCGTGCCTTGAGAGTGAGCTCGATCGCGGTGATGCTGAAGCCTTCGCCATCCTTGTCGAGGGTCACCTCGGCGCGCGTGTCGATGCGCTCAGCAGTGAGGCCGGCCTGGCCAAGCATCATTGAAAACGCCATCGAAAAGCAGCCGGCATGGGCGGCTCCGATCAACTCTTCAGGGTTAGTTCCTGGTGTGTCCTCGAAGCGGGTGTTGAAGCCGTAAGGATTGTCCTTCAATGCGCCGCTTTCGGTGCTGATGGTGCCTTTGCCGTCTTTCAGGCCGCCTTGCCAGACGGCGGAAGCGCTCTTCTTCATACTTACCTCGTGGAGATGCGTGGATGATTAGGCAGCGGGCTCAGGCTCAGCGAGGCTGTTCGGCTGCCAGGATCGCGCTGGCCAACTCCATATCGGTGGCCTGCAGATGCGGCTGCTCACTGCGCAGTTGCTGCAGCATCGCCTCCAGATAAGGACCGCGGATCTCGCCATTGCTGGCAACGAAGCTGCCCGCATCTTCGCGCGCCGGGATCACCAGCTTGTTGTCCTTGAAAGTCAGGTAAGTGGAACCAGTGGTCGCGCCTGAAGAGAGAATGTCACGCACCAGGCCGTCGGCCATGGCACTGCCAATGGGTGCCATTGCCAGTGTGAACGCTGCGAACAGTATCTTGCGCATGAGCGGAAACTCCTTGCTGTCGTACTTTTCAGAGTCCGATGCACGCACGAGAGTTCCGGGGCTCGCTCAGCCTCGTTCGTCTATCAGGCGGCGGATGCGGGCGGCCAGCATGTCGATACTGAAAGGCTTGGCCAGGATATCCATCCCTGGACCGAGGAAGTCGTTGCGCATTTCCTCGTCCGGAACGTAGCCGGTGATGAACAGTACCTTCAGCTCGGGGCGATGTTCTTTCGCGCTTTCGACAAGTTGCCGTCCGTTGAGGCCCGGTAGGCCAAAATCGCTGACCAGCAGATCGAGACGCTTATCGCTATGCAGATAGGGCAGCGCGCTGTTGGCGTCGAAGGCTTCTACGACCTGATAGCCCAGCTCCTGCAGGACTTCCACCACCAGCATGCGCACGGCCGCTTCGTCTTCCACGACCAACACCGTCTCACCCTTCATGGCGCTGGGTACCTCAGCGCTTTGTTCCAGCGCTGGCGATGCCTCTTCTTCGGTGTGATTACGCGGGAGATAAAGAACGACCTGGGTACCTTCGCCCAGGGTGCTGTCGATGCGCACGTGGCCGCCGGTCTGCTTGGCGAACCCATACACCATCGACAGACCCAGTCCGGTGCCTTGGCCGATGGGTTTGGTGGTGAAGAACGGATCGAAGGCCTTGGCAATGGTTTGTGCCGACATGCCTGCGCCATTGTCGGTGACGCTGAGTACCACGTAATCACCTGGCTCGGGGGAGCCTGGCTGGGGCTGTTCGACGCGAACATTCTGCGTGGTCACACCGAGCTGCCCACCATCGGCCATGGCATCCCTGGCATTGATCACCAGGTTGAGCAGAGCGTTTTCCAGCTGGTGGCCGTCGGTGTAGGCAAGCCAGGTATCAGGCTGCAACTCGACGCGAAGCTGAATGTGCTCGCCCATGGTGCGGCGCAGCATGTCCTCCATAGACATTACCAGCTGGTTTACGTCCACCGGTTTGGGGGCCAGCGATTGGCGCCGGGCAAATGCAAGCAGGCGGTGGGTCAATGCGGCGGCGCGGTTGGCCGATGTGGTGGCGGCATCGATGTAACGGTCGAGGTCGCCGGTGCTGCCGCTGGCGAGCCGGCGCTGGATCAAGTCGAGTGCGCCAAGCACGCCGGTCAGCATGTTGTTGAAATCGTGGGCCAGGCCGCCGGTGAGTTGACCGATAGCCTCCATCTTCTGCGCGTGACGCAGTGCTTCCTCGGCGCGTTCGCGCTCGGCCATCTCGATATGCAGCCGGCTGTTGATTGCCGCCAGTTCGCGGGTGCGCTCGGCTACGCGTCGCTCCAGGCTGTCATTGAGTTCACGTAGCGCCTCTTCCGCGGCGACCTGGGCAGTCACGTCGGTATTGGTGCCGAACCAGTGAGTAACCTGGCCGAAGTCGTCGCGAATTGGCAGGGCTCGGGAAAGGAACCAACGGTATTTGCCGTCCTTACCGCGCAGCGGGAAGGTTTCTTCCCAGATCGAGCCGATTGCGAAGGCGCGTTTCATCGAGGCGCTGACCCGTTCGTGGTGCTCGGGGTGATTTACCGCCCGCCAGCCCAGTGCGCGCATGGCCTCGCCCGTGGTGCCGGTGTAGTCATACCAGCGCTTGTTGTACCAGTAGATGCGGCCCGCGGGGTCGGCCATCCAGGCGAATTGGCTCATGTTGTCGGCCAGCGTGCGGAACTGCTCTTCGCTTTCGCGCAGTGCACGTTCGGCGCGCATACGCTCATCAGCGGTCCAGGCTCGGTCGGCAACTTCACGAATGAAGGAAATGTCTTCGTCGAGCCAGGCCCGCGGCTGGTTCTCAAGCAGCATCATCACAGCGGAAATGCGCCCTTGCTCGAACAGCGGGACGCAAACGATGCTGCGGATCTGGCCTTCGGCGAAGTTATCGGCGTGGCTGGCCGTGCGAGCGTCATGCAGCACGTCCTCGATCACGACCAGTTCGTTTTCCAGCAAGTCGTAGAAGAAGTCGCCGTAGTCGGCGAAATGCACCACTTCGCTACTGCTGTCGGAACTGCCATCGCTCCAGTAGCGTTCGATGGTGGCGCTCTGGCTGGAGGCGTCGACGCTGGCAAACAGCACTCGGGATATGCCGATCGTGCGGCCAATCACGCTGACGGCGGCATGGGCGATGGTTTGGCTATCGTGCTGCTCGCGAAGCAAGTCGCCCAGTTCGATCAGCGCTGTCTGGCGCTGCTCAGCCTGCTGGCGATCCTTGATTTGCTCTTCGAGCATCTCGTTCATGCGCAACATGCGTTCGGCAGCGTTGCGCTCGGCAGTAATGTTGCGCGCAGTGCCGAGGATGCGTATCTCGCCGCTCGAATCAAGCAGTCGACGGCCGCGATTCGCCAGCCAGACGAACTCGCCGATGCGTGTATCGAATATCCGGTAGTCGAGTTGGAACTCGCCATCGCCTTTGCCGGTGAGGGTGTCGCCCAGCGCTTTGATCAGTGTGCTGCGATCGTCTGGATGCACCCGCGCGAGAATTTCGTGCACGTCCAGCCCTGGCTGGTCCGGCGGTATGCCGGCCATGGCCTTGAGCTGGGTGTCCCAATGCAGTGAATGCTGGCCGTCGCGGTATTCCCACACGCCGATCGATGCGATCTCGTTAGCCAGGCTGATGCGCTGCTCCGCCTCGCGCAGGGCCTTGCTCGCTCGGGTGCGCTCGGCGGCGCCGCGGATGCGCTCCAGCACCTCACGCACCAGCGCGATGTCATCCATGCTCCAGGGCTGTGTCCGGCTACGAGAAAACAACAGCGCGGTGTTCGACATGCCGGCCTCGACGCCTGGTAGTTCGGCCACCAGCAGTGTGGTGCTGGCCAGGCACTGGCGTAGCGTACTGCTCTGCGGGTCATCTCCATTGAGCAGCATCACGCCGTCGCGCTGCAGTTGTTCGAGGAGTGCCGACATGTTCTGGCCCAGGGCGTGGCGGCCGAGGCAACTGGACACAGCAGGGCTGCGCCATTCCTGACGCACCACCAGCGCCTCATCCTCCAGGCCGGCCCAGGCGATGTAATCGCAACGCAGCAACTGAGCCAGCCGCTCGTCGAGCAGGCAGCAGAAATCCACACGTTCGCTGTTGGCCTGCAGGCAGTCGCTCAGCTCCAGCAGGAAAGCCTGCAACGCCTGATGTTGGGTCCGCTCGCTGATATCGCTGAAAGTGCAGATGGCGCCCTGCAATTGGCCGTCGCGATAAATAGGCGCTACGCGGTACTCCACTGGCAGGCTGCTACCGTCGACGCGGAAGAACAGTTCGTGCTCTACATGCCGCGGTTCGCCAGTGAGCGCCGTGTGCTGAATCGGGCACTCATGTACCGGATAAGGACTGCCGTCGGGGTGGCTGTGGTGGATCGTTTGGTGCAGCTGCTTGCCGAGCACTTCGTCGCGACTGCTGAAGCCAAGCATGTTGAGAAAGGCATCGTTGCACAGGGTCACCGCGCCGGTGCAGTCGATTGAGTAGAAGCCCTCATTGGCTGAGTCGAGCAGCAGGCGAGTAAAGGCTTCACTCTCCAGGCGCTTCATTTCCGAGCGTCGGCGGCTGTCGATGTCCTGCGCTACGCAGATCCAATGCAGAAGCCGCCCATCGGTGTCGTAGATGGGCGCGGCGCTGGCTTGAAACCACCGTGGGCTGCCATCCACGTCGCGCAGTGGCAACTCCAGTCTGCACGGTAGCTCCCGGCGCATGGCCTGGCGCCATTGCTCGGCAACGGATTGGCGGTCGGCCGCGGCGATTGCCGCGAGCCAGCCGTCACCGCGTGACGCCTGCGCGCTAAGGCCCGTGAATTCACACCAGTAACTGTTGCAGAAACTCAGCTCGCCCCCGGCATCGCATTGCCAGATGACCTGCGGGCTGAGGTCGATCAGCGTGCGGTAGCGCTCTTCAGTTTCGCGAGCGGCGGCCTGCTGCACGCGGGTCTCGGTTAGATCACGCAGGATTTTGACGAAGCCTTGTACTTCGCCGCCATCAAGCAGCGGTGTGAGTATGCCGCTGGCCCAGAAACGCGAGCCATCCTTGCGTTGATGCCAGCGCTCGTCGACGGCTCTGCCCTGTTCCAGCGCCGTGCGCATCTCGTATTCGTCGGCTTTCTGCGCGCGATCTTCCTCGGTGAAGATACAGGCAGCATGTTGGCCGATGGCTTGTTCGGCCGACCAGCCGAGCAGTCGTTGCGCGCCGCTGTTCCAGCTGGTGATGAAGCCTTGTAGATCGGTGGCCAGGATGGCGTAGTCCTGAGCGCTCTCGATAATCTGGCGGTTGCGCTCTTCCTCCACGCGAAGTCGGCGCAGTTCCAGGCGAGCCATGACTTGCCGCGCTACGGCCTGTAGCTGTGTGGCCTGTCGCGATGTCAATTCGCGCGGTTGGTGGTCGAAGACACACAACGCGCCCAGCGGCAGTCCCTTGAGGTCGCGCAATATTGCCGCGGCATAGAAGCTGGCGTTCTCGCCATCGGCAAGCCGTGGCAATTGCAGTGGGGCGGCAAGAGCGTCAGCGCGTTGCTCGACCAGCGTCGCGGTCTGCAGGATCGCCTGGGCTGAAGGTGAGTACTCGCGCGCGATACGTTGGCGTTCGAGGGCGAATGCGGCTATGCAGTGTTGGTACTCGGCGTCGATGAAGTAGACGGCCGCTGCTGGGCAGGCACAGAGGTCCGCGGCCATGGCGGCGAGCTCATCGAGATCCGCTTCGCACGAGGCGTCGAGCGCGGCATAGCGAGCCAATGCGGTCAGCCGGTCAGCTTCATTCCAGATCGCTGCGGGGGCGCTGTATTCGGCGTTCAAGGTGTCCTGCTCGGCTATCCATGGCACTGAGTAATTCAGACGGGTTTATTAGTTAAACACTCGGCAGCGAAGGTCGATGTCGAGTGGTCAGCAAAAGACTACGCCGAGGCCGCTAGGTTCAGGCGGCAGGTAACGAAACTCCCGACGAACGGAGCTCTCGAGGGTAGCAGTAAGCACTCGCCGGGCTGCCCTAGCGGGCCGTGTTTAGCGCTCTGAGCAGCGCGGCGTCACGCTTGTAGATGTCTGGGCGGTAACGCGGCTGGCCGTTGTCGTCGGCGTCCGCTGTCCAGTAGGCGATCAGGATCGGCGTGGGGCGTGCGAGGCGATACTCATGGGTTTTGCCGGTCTGCAAAAGCGTTGCGACGGTTTCCCGCTCACTTTCCGCAAGCAGCAGGTCGGCCAGCTGCAGTGCTGCCTCGACCCGAACGCAGCCCGAGCTGAGAGCCCGCGCGGCACGGTTGAACAGGGGCTTGCTCGGTGTGTCGTGCAGATAAACCGAGAAGGGGTTGGCGAAGCGAATTGCGATCTGCCCGAGCGGGTTGGCCGGACCGGCGTCCTGACGCAGCATGATGCCGCGGGGGTTGTCCCAGTCGACCTGATGCGGATCGAGGCTATTGCCCTGAGCGTCGATCACGCGCATCTGGTGACGGGCCAGGTAGTTGAGGTCCTGGCGGATCAGTGGCAGCTTGTCCTGCTGCAGAATGGTCGGGGGCACGGTCCAGGTAGGGTTGAGCGTCAACCGGGTGATCCGCGATTTCAGTGGCGGAGTCTGGCGCTCTGCACGGCCGACCTGAGTGCGCGTCTGCCAGAATGGGCAGCTGTCGCGAAAGTAGATCAGCCGTGCACCGGCAATATCCACCAGCAGTGACTGCGGCTCGAGGTCACGAGTGATCCAGCGCAGGCGCTCGAGATTGATGCGCAGTTGATCCAGGCGGTTGGCCGGGCTGACGTTAAGCGCGCCCAGGGTCCCTGCGCCAACGACGCCGTCGTCTTCCAGACCGTGCTGCAACTGGAAGCCCTTCACCGCCTCGATCAGTTCGTCGTCGTAGCGCAGGTCCATCACGGGCGTGCTGCCGGCACCGGCCAGCAGGAGCTCTCGCAGCAGAGGCACGCGCGGGTCGCTCATTCCAGCCCGCAGCGTCGGGCCGGCTGGCAGCGGGTGCCATGCAGGCTTGGCTGCCTGACGCAACTCGGCGTAGGCGGCGCGCAGATCGCGGTAGAGCGCATGGGCCGGTCGCGCGCGGTCGAACGCCGCCGGCAGATCGGCGAGGCCTTGCACGGCGATCTGCAGCAGCAGTTGAGCATCATCGCGTTCGGGCGCCTCCGGGCTGCGCCAGATCGGCTCTACGTCGGCCTGTCGCAGGCGCCCGCGGGCCAGATGGTGAAGCGCTTCGAGATAGCTGTGGCTGGTCAGTATGTCGCTGCACTCGCGATGCAGCGGGGTAGCTGAGGCTTGGTAAAGCTGCTCGCGTATCCGTTCGGGCTGGTAATGGGCAGGGTCCAGGCCGTCATCGGCCAGATGTGCGAACTGTTGCAGCAGACCGTCCAGCATCCCGTAAGTGTTCCAAACGGTTTGGTATTGCAGCGTGTCGTAAAAGCTCGACAGCCGTTGCAGCGCATCCGGCCCTAGTCTGGGCAGCGTTGATGGGCAGCTCTGCGGCAGGGTTTTCAACGCGGTTTCGATCGACGTCGGCAGGGCTTGGGGCGTTTCTGCGAGAACACCGGCCGGTACCAGGCAGACCCAGACGGCAAGACGGAATGCACATTTTTTGAACAACGTTTCGCTCCAGGCCGTTCCGGTGACTGCTAGACTGCGCGCCTGTAGCCTCGTGCTTCAAGGCATATGCCCGCAATCGTTTCGAGGCCATAAAAACATATCGTGTCGGGTATTTGGGGCTCATTCGCTCCGCCCGGCTTCGTTGCGCCGCTGTTGCGATCAGTGGCGAGTATAAGGCGCCAACCAGACAGGAAGTCCTCGGGCCGTGCCTGATGAGGTTACTTGCTCATGCTTTCCACTCTTCGACGTACCTGCTTGGCGGTGGGCGTTTTCGTCCTGGCGGCGCCTGTCTTTGCGGCTAGCGCCACTGATCAGCCGATGGTCGACAGCCTGGCCCAGCTGGCACCCAAGCTGGACCGGCAGGTGCTGACTCATGCCGTCGCGGCCATGCAGTGCGCCGTCAACAACGGTGCAAGTGCTGCCCAGCGTCTGGCGGTGATCGATTTCTCGCTGCCGTCCAGCGAGCGCCGCCTGTGGATCTTCGATCTGGAGAAGGAGCAGTTGCTGCTCGAGGACCTGGTCGCCCACGGGCAGAAGTCCGGTGACAACCACGCCACCCAGTTCTCCAATACGGTTGGCAGTCACCAGTCCAGCATTGGGTTGTTCCGCACCGCCGAAAGCTACAGCGGCAAACATGGCTACTCGCTGCGCATGGACGGGCTGGAGCCGGGCATCAACGATCGCGCCCGCGAACGCGCCATCGTCATTCATCCGGCCGATTACGTGAGTCCTTCCTGGATCGCCACCCAGGGCCGCATCGGTCGCAGTCAGGGCTGCCCGGCGGTCCGGCCGGAGGTGGCGCGTATGGTGGTCGATAGCCTCAAGGGCGGCCAGTTCATGTTCTCCTGGTACCCCGATCAGCAATGGCTGCAGTCTTCTGCCTACCTCAACTGCAAGCCCAATCAAGTGGCGACCATTCTCGCCGCAGCGCAGGGCTGAGCAGGCGCGTGCGGGCAGGCCAGTGGGGCTGCCCGGCTTTGCTTGCTGCCTCTACTTCTGTTCACTCTGCGGTGTTACCCGCAGCACTTCTTCCAGCGTCGTCAGGCCAGCGGCGATCTTCTGTGCGCCTGAGAGACGCAAGCTGCGCATTCCATCTTTGAAAGCTTGGCGCCGCAAGGCAACGATGTCGGTGTCAGCGGTGATCAGCGGCTTGATCGCATCGTTCAGCAGCATGATTTCGTAAACCCCGGCACGCCCGCGGAAGCCCGTATCGCGACATTCCAGGCAGCCCACCGCCTGCTGCGCGGTGGTTGGTAGCGGGGCATTCCAGGGCTTGGTCAATGCGGTCCAGTCGTCTGCATCGAGCTGCATCGGCGCCTTGCAGTGCGGGCACAGCGTGCGTACCAGGCGTTGGGCCATGACGCCGAGCAAGGTGGCCTTGAGCAGGTAGTGCGGTACACCCAGTTCCAGGAGGCGGGTGATCGCACTGGGCGCGTCGTTGGTGTGCAGGGTGGAGAGCACCAGGTGCCCGGTCAGTGCGGCCTGGATAGCCATCTCCGCGGTTTCCAGGTCGCGGATCTCGCCGACCATTATGATGTCCGGGTCCTGACGCATCAGCGCACGCACGCCGCTGGCGAAGGTCAGCTCGATGTTGTGCTGCACCTGCATCTGGTTGAAGGCGCCCTCGATCATCTCGATCGGGTCCTCGATGGTGCAGACGTTCACTTCCGGCGTGGCCAGCTGCTTGAGCGTGGTGTAGAGCGTGGTGGTCTTGCCCGAACCGGTCGGCCCGGTGACCAGGATGATGCCGTTGGGCTGGCTGGTCATGCTCTGCCAGCGGCGCAGGTCATCGGCGGAAAAGCCCAGCTGGTCGAAGCCCTTGAGCAGCACCTCGGGGTCGAAGATGCGCATCACCATCTTCTCGCCGAAGGCGGTCGGCAGCGTCGACAGGCGCAGCTCGACTTCGCCCCCCTCCGGCGTCTTGGTCTTGACCCGGCCGTCCTGCGGCTTGCGCTTCTCGGCGACGTTCATGCGGCCGAGGGACTTCAGCCGGCTGACCACCGCCATCGTTACCTGCGGAGGGAACTGGTAGACGTTGTGCAGCACGCCATCGATGCGAAAGCGCACCGTGCCCTGCTCGCGCCGCGGTTCGATGTGAATATCGCTGGCGCGCTGCTGGAAGGCGTACTGGAACAGCCAGTCGACGATATTGACGATGTGCGAGTCGTTGGCGTCCGGCTCCTGATCGCTGGCGCCGAGGTTGAGCAGTTGCTCGAAGTTGCCGACGCCGCTGATCTTCTGGTCGGTGCCACTGGCGCCGCTGACCGACTTGGCCAGGCGATAGAACTCGACGGTGAAGCGCTGAATGTCCGTCGGGTTGGCCACCACCCGTTTGATCGGCCGCTTGAGCACGTGGGTCAGGTTGGCTTCCCAGCCATGCACGAAGGGCTGGCTGCTGGCGATGGTCACGGCGCTGCTGTCCACCGCCACGGCGAGGATGCTGTGGCGCTGGGCAAAGGCGTAGGACATCAGCGGGGTGACGGCGGCGACGTCGATCTTCAGCGGATCGATGCGCAGGTAAGGCTGACCGGCACGCTCTGCGAGCCAGACGGTCAGTGTTTCCAGATCGAGCTTCTTGCCCGGCCGCTGTAGGTCGTCGAGCTGCTGCGCGGCGAGGAATTCCAGCGGATGCTGCTGGTTGGCCACCGCGCTACGGCGGACCGTCAGGCATTGCTCGGCGCTGTCCTGTGCGACCCGTCCCTGAGCGACCAGCTCGCGCAACAGATCGTTGAGATCGAGAGGGCGGTCCTGGGGAGGCGAGTTCAGCACGGACATGGGATTCCTTCGATGCGGCGGCGGAAAAGCCAAGCTTGCCGCTAAACCCCCGGCGTTGTCTGCCGCCGGGGTTCAACTTTGAGCAGCCTGCGCCGTCTTGGAGGTTATTTCTCCAGCTGCTTCCAGGCCTTGAGTGTCCAGACCAGATGCGCTTGCTCAACCCGTAGCGCCAGAGCTTCTTCGTCGATGGGCTGGCGGGCCAGCTCATGCAGCTTGGCCAACTCGCCATACAGACGATCGACTTCCGGCAGCTCCAGTACACCACGGGCCAGATGCAGCCAGACCAGCAACCGCTCCATGCGCGGGCTCTGTTCGGCGAGGTCCTCGGGCTGCTGCTGGTAGCGCGGCAGTTGCAGCGCCTTGGCCTCTTCTGCAAGCAGGTGCAGCAGCCACTTGCCCAGCTCAGCAGCGCCCTGGCGGTCGCCCCGGGCGTTGCGACCTTCGGTCCAGCTGCGCTGCAGCAGCCACAACGAGGCCTTCAGTGATAGCAGGCCCCAGCGGGTCTGGCCCAGCTCCTCGGCAAATTGCGCGGGGGCTGCCTTGCGCAGGTCTTCATCGTCCTGGCCGGCTTCGACTCGCGGGCGCCAGTCCTGGATCAGCGCATCGAGCAGCTCGCGCAAGTCACGGCTGCTGGCGCGTGGTGCGGCCTGGCCAAGGCTGCCGAGCAGCGCGCGCAGTTCGATCAGCTGTTGCAGCCACTCGCCGAGCAGTTTCCAGCGGCCATTGAAGCGATACTGCTCGGCCAGGCGTTGGCTGTTGCCCAGCAGCTGCCAGCCGAGGGCAACCACCGTGTCGTCCAGCGGCATCGTGGCGTCGAGTTCCGGCGCCGGCAGTTGCAGGTTGTAGCCATCTGCGTCATGCAGGCGGTAACCGCGTTCAGCCTTGCTGATATCGCACGGCATCAGCGGCAGATCGGCGGCCAGCTCGGCGGCTAGCTCCAGCAACGCCTGGGGGTCGCCCTGGCGCAATTCCAACTCCAGCTCGCAGATTTCCTCGGACTGTTTGCCGGCCTTGACCTGGCCCAGGTCCAGAGCAGCCTCGATCACGACCTTGGCCTTGCCGCGGCCCCAGGCAATCTCGGCTTTCTCGCGCACGAAGTCGGTGGTGAAGATCGGTTTCAGGGCCTTCTTGTCGAGTTCGGCGAGGCTGGCTGGCCAGCAGTCGTCGCCGAGCTTCTTGGTATCCAGCTTGGCCTTGTCCAGATACCAGTCCCATTCGTTGCGCTCGGAGAGGCCTGCGACACTTTGACCGCGGCTCTTCAACGTTTGGATGAATTGCTCGCCATCGCGGCGCAGGCGCAGCGCGACTCGGGCCTGGGCAAGGGCTCGGTCGGCAGTGTCGTAATACTGGTTGAACAGCTCATGGCGCGACCAGCCACTCTTGTTGCGCTTTTTCAGCAGCGGGTGTTCGCGCAGGGCGAGCAGGGTTTCGCGGCTGGCGCGTAGCTTGATTTCGGTTTCTTTCTGCATGATGCCGACTGGGTGCCTATGATGTGTTGATGTTGCAGCCTGATGACACACGGTAGCAGGCGTGATGGCCTGTCCGTATACTTGCCGCCTCTTTCAAGCCGGGGCCATACCCTATGCCAGTCAATCCTTTCGTCAGCTTGTTCGGACGTTCGCCAATCGGCCCTATGCAACAGCATATGGCCAAGTCGCACGAATGTGCAGCGAACCTGGTGCCGCTGTTCCAGGCGGTCATGGCCGAAGACTGGGAGAAGGTCGAGCAGATCCAGCAGCAGATGTCGCAGCTGGAAAACGAGGCTGACAAGCTGAAGAAAAGCGTTCGCCAGCACCTGCCGAAAAGTCTGTTTCTGCCGGTGCCGCGTTCCGATCTGCTTGATCTGCTGAGTGTACAGGACAAGATCGCCAACCGTGCCAAGGACATCGCCGGCCTGATGCTGGGCCGCTGCATGACCATTCCGCAGCCATTGCAGCCGCAGATGCTGGCGTACGTGCAGCGCACCGTTGATGCCAGCGCCCAGGCGCTCAAGGCGTTGAAGGAGCTGGATTCATTGCTGGAAACAGGCTTCAGCGGCCGCGAAGCCACACTCGTCGAAAAGATGGTCGAAGAGCTCGAAGAAATCGAGCGTGAAACCGACCGCATGCAGATCACGGTTCGCCGTGCGCTGTTCCATCTGGAAAAGGATTTGCCAGCTGTCGACGTGATCTTTCTCTACAAGATCATTGAATGGATCGGTGATGTAGCCGACCGCGCCGAGCGCGTTGGCAACCGTCTGGAACAATTGCTGGCGCGCTAAGGCGCCAGCGTCCTTTCTGGGTTCAACAGGTAATTTCTATGTCCTTTATCGCGGATTACGGCTTCGTACTCCTGGTGCTCGCCTGCATGTTCGGTTTTTTCATGGCCTGGGGCGTGGGTGCCAACGATGTGGCTAACGCCATGGGTACCTCGGTAGGCTCCCGCGCGCTGACCATCAAGCAGGCAATCGTCGTTGCGATGGTTTTCGAGTTCTGCGGTGCCTACCTGGCCGGCGGACAAGTCACCGAAACGATCAAGAGCGGCATTGTCGATGCGTCTGCCATACCGCCGGAGCTGATGGTGCTGGGCATGATGTCGGCGTTGTTGGCGGCCGGTACCTGGCTGCTGATCGCCTCTATCAAGGGCTGGCCGGTATCGACCACGCACTCCATCGTCGGCGCAGTGATCGGCTTCGCCGCCGTGGGCGTATCGATGGATGCGGTGCATTGGAGCGGCGTCGGGCCGATCGTGGCCAGCTGGGTGGTGTCGCCCATGCTATCAGGCACCATCGCCTTTGGTCTGTTCATCAGCGTTCAGCGCTTGATCATCGATACCGATGAGCCCTTCCAGAACGCCAAGCGTTTCGTGCCGCTGTACATGTTCCTCACCGGCTTCATGGTCGCGCTGATGACCCTGTCCAAGGGGCTCAAACACATCGGGTTGGACCTGAGCAGCGCACAGAGCTTCATGTTGGCGGTAGGGGTGGGTGCTGCGGTGATGCTACTAGGTATCGCTCTGCTGACGCGTATCAAAGTCGATGTGGAGGCGGACAAGGCCTTCCATTTCTCCAGTGTGGAGAAGGTCTTTGCCGTGCTGATGATCTTCACCGCCTGCTCCATGGCTTTCGCCCACGGCTCCAATGACGTGGCCAACGCGGTGGGCCCGCTGGCTGCTGTGGTCGGTGTGCTGCAGTCCGATGGTGTCGCCACCATCAGCTCCAAGTCGGCGGTGCCGGGCTGGGTCCTGCTGCTGGGGGCAGTCGGTATCGTCATCGGCTTGGCGACCTACGGCTACAAGGTGATCGCCACCATCGGTAAGCAGATCACCGAGCTGACGCCGAGCCGCGGCTTCGCCGCCGAACTGGCTACTGCCACCACCGTGGTTGGTGCCTCGGCCATCGGTCTGCCGGTGTCCACCACCCATACGCTGGTCGGTGCGGTGCTCGGCGTGGGCATCGCTCGCGGTATCGGTGCGCTGAATCTGGGCGTGGTCGGCAAGATCTTCATGTCCTGGCTGGTGACCCTGCCGGTGGGTGCGGGCCTGGCCATCGTGTTCTTCCTCATTCTGCGCGCCATCTTCACCTGACGCCTCGCGCGGCTCGTGACTGCCGAAACGCCCCGTCGATCTGACGGGGCGTTTTCGTTTGCGGGTCCCGCCGTGGCGCGTTTCATGCTTCACTGCAGGCTCGTTTCGATAGCATCACGGAGGTAGCCGGTGCCCATTCCCTCATTCAAGGAGCAATTTGCTGCGCTCCTCGCGGCACCCTCGGTCAGCTGCACACAGCCCGGCTGGGATCAGAGCAATCGCCCGGTGATCGAGTTGCTCGCGGCCTGGCTCGGCGAGCTGGGTTTCGTCTGCGAAACACCGGAAATCGCCCCCGGCAAATTCAACCTGCTCGCCAGTTACGGCAGCGGCCCGGGAGGGCTGGTGCTGGCCGGACACAGCGATACCGTGCCGTTCGATGCGGGCCTGTGGAAGTCCGATCCGCTGAAGCTGCGCGAGGCCGACGACCGCTGGTACGGGCTTGGCAGCTGCGACATGAAGGGGTTTTTCGCTCTGATCATCGAGGCGGTGCGGCCGCTGCTGAGCGAGCCGTTTCGCCGCCCGTTGCTGATTCTCGCCACCTGTGACGAGGAAAGTTCGATGTCCGGCGCCCGTGCTTTGGCCGAAGCCGGCCAGCCGCTTGGGCGTGCTGCGGTGATCGGTGAGCCCACCGGCCTGCGCCCGGTACGCCTGCACAAGGGCATCATGATGGAGCGCATCGACATCCTTGGGCAGAGTGGGCATTCGTCGAACCCGGCCTATGGCCATAGCGCGCTGGAAGCCATGCACGGCGTGATCGGCGAGATGATGACGCTGCGTCGGCAGTGGCAGACCGAGTACGACAACCCGCTGTTCGACGTGCCGAAACCGACGCTCAACTTCGGCTGCATTCATGGCGGTGACAACCCCAACCGTATCTGTGGGCAGTGTGCGCTGGAGTTCGATCTACGCCCGCTGCCGGGCATGGACCCGCAACAGCTGCGCGCGATCATCCGCCAGCGTTTGCAGCCGCTGGCCGAGCAGCATCAGGTCAAGATAGATCTGGCGCCGCTGTTCCCCGCAGTGCCGCCGTTCGAGCAGGCTGCCGAGAGCGAGCTGGTACGCCTGGCCGAGCGCCTCACCGGCCACCAGGCTGAGGCGGTGGCGTTTGCCACCGAAGCGCCTTATCTTCAGCAGCTCGGCTGCGAGACCCTGGTGCTGGGCCCCGGCGACATCGCCTGCGCGCACCAGCCCGACGAATACTTGCAGCTCGATCGCATCGAACCGACGGTGCAGTTGCTGCGCAGAATGATCGAGCACTATTGCCTGCAGCCGCAGACCGCCCCGAACTGACTCCAATCCCAGACGAACAGAACCGCCACGAAGGCTTTTACATGCACGACTACGTCACCTGGCTTCGCGACTCCTCGCCCTATATCAACTCGCACCGTGATCGCACCTTCGTCGTCATGCTGCCGGGCGATGGCGTGGAACACGCCAATTTCGCCAACATCGTTCACGACCTGGTGCTGTTGCACAGCCTCGGCGTGCGTCTGGTGCTGGTGTTCGGCTCGCGCCCGCAAATCGAGGCACGATTGGCGGCGCGAGGCATCGAGCCGCGATTCCACCGTGACCTGCGCGTCACCGATACGCCGACCATGGAATGCGTGATCGACGCGGTTGGGCATATGCGGATTGCTCTCGAGGCGCGACTGTCGATGGATATGGCTGCCTCGCCGATGCAAGGCGCACGGTTGCGCGTGGCCGGTGGCAACTTCGTCACGGCACGACCGATCGGCGTGCTCGATGGCGTCGACTATCACCACACCGGCGAAGTACGGCGCATCGATCGCAAGGGTATTGGCCGACTGCTGGACGAGCGCACCATCGTGTTGCTGTCGCCGCTCGGCTATTCGCCGACCGGCGAGATCTTCAACCTCGCCTGCGAGGACGTCGCCACACGGGCCGCCATCGATCTGCAAGCCGACAAGCTGGTGCTTTACGGCGCCGAGCCTGGTTTGCTCGACGAAAGCGGCAATCTCGTACGCGAACTGCGCCCACAGCAGATCCCGGCTTACGTCGAACGGCTCGGCAGCCAGTATCAGGCCGAGTTGCTCGACGCCGCGGCGCAGGCTTGCCGTGGCGGCGTACGCCGCAGCCATGTGGTCAGCTATGCCGATAACGGCGCTTTGCTCAACGAACTGTTCACCCGCGATGGTGGCGGCACGCTGGTGACGCAGGAGCAGTTCGAGCAGTTGCGCGAGGCGACCATCGAGGATGTTGGCGGCCTCATCGATCTGATCACGCCACTGGAAGAGCAGGGCATTCTGGTACGGCGCTCGCGCGAAGTGCTGGAGCGGGAGGTCGAGCAGTTCAGCATCGTCGAGCGCGACGGTCTGATCATCGCCTGCGCCGCGCTCTATCCGATTGCCGATTCGGATGCCGGCGAGCTGGCCTGTCTGGCGGTCAATCCGGAATACCGCCACGGTGGCCGCGGCGACGAGTTGCTGGAGCGTATCGAGGAGCGTGCGCGCAAACTGGGGCTGAAAAAACTCATCGTCCTTACCACACGCACCGCTCACTGGTTCCGCGAGCGTGGTTTCGAGCCGATCGACGTGGACCGCCTGCCAGCGGCGCGTGCTTCGCTGTACAACTTCCAGCGCAACTCGAAGATCTTCGAAAAACCGCTTTAAGCCAAGCTGGCGGGCGTTGCGCCCGCCAGGGCTGCGCTCAGAGGCTGAGGCTGCGCTGGTATTCGACGACGAAACTGTCGAAATCCAGCTCGTCCGCCGCTTCCATGTCCGCCTGGCGTTTCAGCGATTGGTGTGCAGCGGATTCGAACTGGTCCAGCTCGCTGACACTCGGCGCCCGGCTGCGGAAGTAATCGGCGTGGGCCAGGGTTTGACGCATGGAGAACTGGCTGAAGCTCTCTCCGCTGCGGCGCAGTTCGTCGAGTACGCGGGCCGACGGCGTAAGGCTGCTGTCAGCGACCTTGGCGCGCTGCTCGGCAAGCGCCTCGAGATGCTGCGAATCGCCATGGCTGCGGTCGAGGAGGGCGGCAACCTGGCCGATCTCGTCGAGCAACTGGTTGGCCCAGTCACTGAGCAGGACATCCCCACTACAGCGCTGCAATTTGAGCCCGGGACGGCGGCCTTCCTTGACTACCTTGAGGAAGTTGTCGGTAGCTGCGCCACACTCGCCGTCTGCCAGGCAGGGGCTATCGTCCAGAGCACAGAACAGCAAGAAGGCGTCGAGAAAGCGCGCCTCGCTGAGGTCGATGCCCAATGGCAGGTACGGGTTGATATCCAGGCAACGCACTTCGATGTACTGAATGCCGCGTGCCCGCAGCGCCTGCAACGGCCGCTCGCCAGTGGCGGTGACGCGCTTCGGGCGGATATTGGAGTAGTACTCGTTTTCGATCTGCAGCACGTTGGTGTTGAGCTGCTGCCAGTTGCCTGCGGCGTCCTTGGTGCCCAACGCCTCGTAAGGCGCATAAGGCGTGGAGACCGCGCGGAAGAGGCTTTCGGTGTAGCTTTCCAGGTTGTCGTAGCAGGGGGTGAGCCCGGCCTGGGCATTGTTCTGGTAACCCAGATCACTCATGCGCAGGCTGGTGGCGTACGGCAGGTACAGGGTGTCGGCATCGAGGGTTTCGAGCTGGTGCTGGCGACCGCGCAGAAAGCCGGCATCCAGCGCCGGCGAGGCGCCGAACAGGTACATCAGCAGCCAGCTGTAGCGACGGAAGTTGCGAATCACGCCGATATAGCGCGTCGAGCGGTAATCCTGTGCCGAGCGGGTATCGCCATCATCGGCCTGCAGCACCGGCCACAGAGTCTCCGGCAGCGAGAAATTGTAGTGAATGCCGGCGATACACTGCATGGTCTTGCCGTAGCGCAGGGCCAGACCCTGACGGTAGACGTGCTTGAGCCGGCCGATGTTGGAGCTGCCGTATTCGGCGATAGGGATGTCCGCCTCGCTCGGTAGCGGGCAGGGCATCGACGGGCTCCAGAGGAATTCTTCGCCGAGGTTGGCATAGGTGAAGCGGTGGATCGCTTCGAGCTCGGCGAGAGTGTTCTGCGGGTCGCTGTCGGTGCCGGTGATGAACTCCAGCAGCGCCTCCGAATAATCCGTGGTGATTTGCGGGTGAGTCAGCGCCGAACCTAATGCAGCGGGGTGCGGCGTCATCGCCAACTGGCCGCGAGCGTCGACGCGCAGGCACTCGCGTTCGATCCCGTGCAGGCATTGGCTGAGCAGCGGCAGGTGGGACGGCTCGGCCAGCAACGCCAGGCGGTGGGTGAGAAGAGCGCTCAACTTGTGGATTCCTTCACGCGACAGTCGGCCCAATATGGGGATGGAAATGCCGCTTCACAAGAGGCAGCGTTGCTTCGACCGCTGTCGATGCGTGCCGGCTCCGTGGGCGGCTACAGGCAGGCGAAGGTCGCCTGGGCCTTGGCGATCAGTTTTTCGCCCTGATGCACCTCGGCTTCGAGCACCTGAGTCCGCCGGCCACCATGCACCACCCAGGCGCGACAGCGCAGTTCGCCATCGGTCACCGGGCGGATGTAGTTGACCTTGCACTCCAGCGTCATGCTGTTTGGCGAACCGTCGCCCAGGCTGTGGCTGGCCTGGCCCATGGCGGTGTCGATGAGCGAGAACAGCGCACCGCCGTGCAGCTTGCCGTGCAGGTTGCGCAGGCCGTCGTGCATGGTCAGGCCAAGAACGGCCTCGCCGTTGCCGACCTGGTGAATCTCCAGGCCGAGCAGGCGGCCGAAGGCGCTGGAATTGCCCACCGCCTCGACTTCAGTGCTCATGGCTCATTTCCTCAGCTGCTTGGCATTGGCGAACAGCGCGGCCATGGCAGCGTTGGCGGGTGCCGGCTTGTCTTCCTTGGCGTGGCGCTCGCTGCGAGGGGCATTGCCACGAGGCTGACCACCGGCTCGGGACTGCCCACCACGCGGGTTGTCAGCCTTGGCGCCCGGCGTGTCGCTCATGCGCATGGACAGGCCGACACGCTGGCGCGGGATGTCCACTTCCATGACCTTGACCTTGACGATGTCACCGGCCTTGACCACCTCGTACGGGTCCTTGACGAACTTCTCCGACAGCGCGCTGATGTGCACCAGGCCGTCCTGATGCACGCCGATGTCGACGAAGGCACCGAAGTTGGTCACGTTGGTGACCACGCCTTCGAGCACCATGCCCGGCTCCAGATCGCTGAGCTTCTCGACGCCATCCTGGAACTCGGCTGTCTTGAACTCGGGGCGCGGATCGCGGCCGGGTTTTTCCAGCTCCTGCAGGATGTCGCTGACGGTGACCAGGCCGAAACTCTCATCGGTGAACTGCTTCGGATCGAGACGCTTGAGGAAGGCCGAGTCGCCGATCAGCGAGCGGATGTCGCGGCCGGTATCCTGGGCAATGCGCTTGACCAGTGGGTAGGTCTCCGGGTGCACCGCCGATGCGTCCAGCGGGTTGCTGCCATTCATGACACGCAGGAAGCCGGCGGCTTGTTCGAAGGTCTTGTCGCCCAGGCGCGGCACCTTTTTCAGCTCGCTACGGGCCTTGAACGCGCCGTTGGCGTCGCGGTACGCAACGATATTCTGTGCCAGCGTAGTGTTCAGCCCGGAGATGCGTGCCAGCAGCGCTACCGAAGCCGTGTTGACGTCGACGCCGACGGCGTTCACGCAGTCCTCGACCACGGCATCCAGCGAGCGCGCCAGTTTCAGCTGCGACACATCATGCTGGTACTGGCCGACGCCGATGGCCTTGGGCTCGATCTTCACCAGCTCGGCCAGCGGGTCCTGCAGGCGCCGGGCAATGGAGACCGCGCCGCGGATCGACACGTCCAGGTCGGGAAATTCCTTGGCCGCCAGTTCCGAGGCGGAATACACCGAGGCGCCCGCTTCGGAAACCATCACCTTGGTCAGCTTGAGTCCCGGCACCTGCTTGATCAGGTCGGCCGCCAGCTTGTCGGTCTCGCGGCTGGCCGTGCCGTTGCCGATGGCGATCAGGTCGACGCCGTGCTTGGCGCAGAGTCTGGCCAGCACCGCCAGGGTGCCGTCCCAGTCGTTGCGCGGCGCATGCGGGTAGACGGTAGCGGTATCCAAGAGCTTGCCGGTGGCGTCGACCACCGCCACCTTGCAGCCGGTGCGCAGGCCCGGGTCGAGGCCAAGGGTCGCGCGCGGCCCAGCCGGTGCGGCCAACAGCAGGTCGTGCATGTTGCGGGCGAAGACGCCGATGGCGTCATCCTCGGCCTTGTCGCGCAGCTCGCCAAGCAGATCGGTTTCCAGGTGGGTGTAGAGCTTCACCTTCCAGGTCCAGCGCACCACTTCGCCCAGCCACTTGTCGGCTGCACGGCCGCGGTTGGCGATGCCGAAGCGTTCGCCGATCATGCCTTCGCCCGGGTGCATGCTGCCTTGCGTCTCGTCACCGACCTTGAGGCTGACGCTGAGGATGCCTTCGTTGCGGCCGCGGAAGATCGCCAGCGCACGGTGCGAAGGGGTGTTCTTGAGCACTTCGTCATGCTCGAAGTAGTCGCTGAACTTGGCGCCTTCGTTCTCCTTGCCCGGCACCACGCGGGCGCTGAGGGTGGCGTTGTGCTTGAGGAACTCGCGCAGTTTGGCCAGCAGGTCGGCGTCTTCGGCGAAGCGCTCCATGAGGATGTACTTGGCGCCTTCAAGTACGGCTTTCACATCGGCGAAGCCCTTCTCGGCGTCGATGAAGCGCTCGGCTTCCTGCTCTGGCGTAAGGTCCAGGTTGCCGAACAGCGCATCGGCCAGCTCGCCGAGACCGGCTTCCAGGGCGATCTGGCCCTTGGTGCGGCGCTTCTGCTTGTAGGGCAGGTAGAGGTCTTCGAGGCGGGTCTTGGTATCGGCGAGGTCGATCTCGCGCTTGAGCTCGGGCGTCAGCTTGCCCTGCTCTTCGATGCTGGCGAGGATCGACGCGCGGCGATCATCCAGTTCGCGCATGTAGCGCAGGCGTTCTTCGAGCAAGCGCAGCTGGGTATCGTCGAGGCTGCCGGTCACTTCCTTGCGGTAGCGGGCGATGAAGGGCACGGTGGAGCCTTCGTCGAGTAGCGCCACGGTGGCGGCAACCTGTTGCGGGCGCACGCCCAGTTCTGCGGCAATGCGGGTGTTGATGCTATCCATGTGATGTCCTGCGGGCGGAATGACGGCCGGCCGGCCAGAAAAGCGGGCAAGTATAACTGCCGATTCTCTGGCTGGGTCGGTTACCGCGCAGTCATCTGAAGTCAGCGTAAGGCTGCAGCGGCTCTATGGGCAGTGCGAGGTCGCCCCGCCAAGGCATGAAGCTGTAGCGCAAATAGAGCAATGCGCGGCTGGGCGCATACTCGTCGCTCTGCAGCAGGCTGACGCCGCCGCCGAGCACGAAGTGATCGCTGAGCCGGCGCTCGAACAGGCCTTGCAGCCGATAGCTGACGCCTTGACTGGTCGAGCCCTCGCTTGTGCGGTTTGCGACATCCTCATTGATCGCCGCCACCTTGCTCCGTAGCGAACTCAGCGGGTAATCGCGACTGCCATCGGTTCGCGACACGGACCAGCCGACACTGCTTTCCAGAAGTACGGACCAGTCCTCATTGCGCCAGCCATAGCTGACGGGAACGCTGATGGAGTTGTAGTTCTGAGGACTCCAGTAGCCGCCATGACCCAGGGTGTGGCCGCTCAAGTCCTTGTCATAGCCGAAATGGATGAGAGTCAGTCCCGTCCGGACACGCTCGTCGGTGCGCTCGACAAGTTTGTAGTAGTAGCCGGTCATCGCCGTGAAGCGGCTATTGCTGGCGACGTTATCCCCGAGCAGCCAGTGGTAACCCAGCGACGACCACAAGCCATGGGCGCCGCCTTCGTCCCAACTCAAGCCCAAGCTCGTGCCGTTTGCGGTTACGGCCCCCCAGCGGGTGCCGGTGACGGGGTCGCGAGCGCCGCCGTAGGACAACAGTGAGTTGCTCATCGGGCGACGTGACGCGCTTAGCGACCAGCTGACGGGGTTCAGATCGCCTCTGCCGGTCACGCCGCCGTAGAGGTTGTTTATCTCGAAACCTTCAGTCAGGCCCAGGTCCGCTTCCAGGCGCTCGCTGCGCCAACCGCCGGCAAGCAGTGTCGCTGTGGCTCGTTGGCTCTGATCGGCGCAACCGCTTACCGCCCTACAGGCACCAAAGGGGGCGTCGTCTTCCAGCTTGCCGGCATCAAGAGCAAGGCGTTCGGCGCGCACGAAACTGCGTCCGCCCGCTGCCGGGGTTTCCAGATGCAACAGCGTCGTGTCCGTGAGCAGCTCGGAAATGCCCGGCGTGCCGTCATCGTTACGCCAGCCGTGATCGTGCTGCAGGGTTAAGGTGGTGTCCTGTTGCTGATGAAGGGCTGCGGTGTCGCGGCGAAGACTCCGAACCAGCCAGTCATCCTTTTCGTTCTCACGGGTGGCCTGGGTCAGCTCCGCGTCGCTGGCGGATGCGCCCAACAACTCGGCATCGATCAGTGCCTGTCGGTAGTAAGCCATGGCCGCGGTCGGGTCGACGTCCGCGACAAGTCGCGCAGTATCTCGTCGGAGCAGGGGATCGGGGCGCTCCAGACGTGCCTCGGCCTGCTGAAGTATCTGCCGCGCTTTTTGCCGCTCACCGACCGCAGCCCAGCTATTGGCCAGGCGCCGGTTGGCGTTCCCGTTATCCTCCGCTAATGCGGGCGAGGCTGTTCGTAGAGACTCCCGGGCGTCGGCGGTTCGTCCCATGGCGAGCAACAGCTCGATGCGCATCAAACGAGCTTCCGGATGGGCAGGGTCAATGTGCAATGCGCGGTCCACATAGCGAGCGCCGACCGCAGGTTCGCCGCGTATCGCGGCCCAGTCGGCCAGCAACAGCAGATCGTCTACCGAGTCGCCGTTTTTGCTCAGCCGCTCCTGCATCAGCTCGACGGCAACCGATTCCCGTCCGCTGTCGCGTAGCTTATCGATGCGCGACATCAGCTCCCGACGTTCGAGGCGCGTCGCCAGGGCGCGCATGTCGTCATCCCAGTCACGTTCGCTGATGTGATTGAGGCTCGCAATCGCCTGAACGTCGCGTGCGGTTCCCGAAAGAAAGAGGGCATGGGCGTAACGCGCGATCGGATTGTTGGGCTGCCGCGTCAGCAAGTCGTTGAACACCGCATCGGCTTCCGTGAGGGCTTGCTGTTGCTGTAAGGAACTGGCCAGGCGATAAGCCAGCCAAGGGTCGGTTGGCGCAAAGCTGCGAGCCTGCTTCAGAGCTGTGATTGCCGAAGGCTGATCGCCGCGAGCCGATGCCTGTTCGGCGAGTAGCTGGTAGCGCGCCAGCAGCAGGCTATTGCGCAGCTCGGTGAAGGAGCTTCGCTGGCTGATGCTCAGCGTATCGATGAACGCGAGCGCGCGTTCCGGCGACTGCGCCTGGTACAACCGGAGCAATCCTCGGATTGCGCTGGCGTTGCCCGGATCACGACTGAGCAGCCGCTGATATCCGTCTTGCGCTTCGACTAGTCGGCCTTGTGCTTCGGCGACCTGGGCGAGCCCGAGCCGGGCAAAGACGCTGTCCGGCTGTTGCTTGAGCGCGCTTGAGTAAAGGGATGCCGCTTCGTCGGTGTGTTGCCGTTCAAGCGCCTGATCGGCTTTCTCCAGGGTGAGCCAGTAGCGGGTCGAGGTGATCAGGTCGTTCCACTTGCCGAGATTGTCGATGTCTTCTTCGTGTTTTTTGGCGCGCCCAAAATAAACCAGCGCTTCCTCGCGATGACCCGGGCGCATCAACGCCAGGCCCAGACCACCGAGCAGCTCGGGGTCCTGCGGGTGGCCGCGTAGTGCATGCCTTAGCTTGGCTTCGGCAGCTTCGTCCTGATCGCGGTCGAGCAAACGTAGGCCCTCTTGCCCGGCTCGCCAGAACGGGTCAGCGAGCAGTCGTTGGCTGCGCTCCAGGTTTGCTTGTGCATCTTTGGCGAAGCGCCCGTCGGGATAGCGCTGCAGAAATCCTTTCCAGGATTTGACACTGGAGTCGTCGATTCGCCGTGTTGCGAGGTACTCGAACTCCCGCTGGGCCGCCGCATCGGTCGCGACCGGATTGCGCCCTAGCTCGGCAAGCAACGCCAGGGCGGCCGTGTCCTGTCCGTCTGCGAATAGCAGATTGGCCAGGAGCTGCTGAGCGGGCGGGTTTCCCGGGTACTGCTCGTCGATTCGGCGCAATGCGTCGATTGCCTGAGCTCGCTGACCCGGCTGCGCGCTACGCACACGCCAGTACTCGACAGCCAGCTCCAGTGTCGGCGGCTTGTCGCCATATAGGGCTTTGAACCCACGCAGCGCGTCTTCGGGGCGACCTGCCATAGCGGCCAGCCGGGCTTCCTGCAGCTGCTGCTGTCCGGCCTCGCTGCTCAGTGCGTAAAGCACGCGTGCGTCCCGTTCCGCTTCACTGTTCGGCGCTGCTTGCTGCAGCGCCTGTTGCAGTGTCTTTACTCGTTGCGAGTCCCGCTGGCGCAAGGCAAGCCGCATCTCTGCCAGCATGGCCTGCGGGTCACCAGGCGCAACGAGTTGAAGGCGCGCCAGTGCATCACGCACCAACTCATCGCGGCTCACCGCTTCGGCTGCTCTGACTTGCGCCAGAAGCCATTCGGTTTGCCCGGCGCGGTTTTCCGGTACCTGGGCGTAGCACCAAACGGGAAGCAGAGCAGCGACGAGCGCCAGCTGGAATTTACGCATGACGGATCACCCGGCTTACTCCGAGTCAGCCAGGCGCCGACGGGCAGCCCAGCGCAGCGCTCGCCACAGCACGATAGCGAATAGCACCACGCTGACGGCAGCAAGAAACGCCAATAGCACGGGATGCGACGAGAGGTGGAACCACAGCAATAGCCACCAAGGCAACTCGCCGACGTAATACTGCTCACCGACGAAGTGGCTGCTCACACCGCTGTTGCGGATCAGGGTTACCGTGCCGGCGAAGGCTTCCTGCTTGCCGGAGTCGGTCAAGGCTTCGCGGAGCAGGCGATAGTCCTGCGGGCCGGAGGCCAGCAGTGCAACCAGGCTACGCTGGGCATGGAAGGGCGACTGCTGGCCAACGACCGCGGCCAGCGGGCCGTTAGCGGTCATGCCGAGATTTCCGTTCGGCGCGCCAGCGGGCGTCGCCCCACCACTTTGCACCCAACTACGTGATGCCTCGAGCAGCACCGGAAATGTCGAGCTGTCCAACAGCTGTTGCGGCATTGGGCCAAGCAGGAGCAAATCGGCATCGACCTCCTGGGCCTTGCTCCAGTCGTCTGTGAGGCGAACGCCGTAGGCGGGGTGGCCGGTGTGCGAGCCAATCAGGGCAAGTGTGTCCAGAAGGGTCCCGACCTGAGCCTCGTCGGGTTGTGACGCTACCAGCACCAACGTTTCGGACAGATCTGCCATCCGGCTGAAGGGGAAGCCGGTGCGAGCGAAGGCCTTCAGATCAGGCATGGCCAGGTAGTGATAGTACCCAGAGAGGTCGATGGTCGATTGCTCATCGATGGCCGCTTGGATATTGGTCGGCAAATAGGTCTGGCAGCGATCACGCTGGGCGTTGCCGAGTTTGCTGGCGAAGTTGAACTCGAAGCGCAGCTTGTTGCGCATGCCCATCTTCAGTGCGGGCACGAGCAATGTTTCGCGTTCCGCCGTGCCATCGGCAGTCAGGACGGACAGGCGCAAGTTCTCGACACCGCTGCGCGCATCGCTGCCTTGCAGGGCGATGCTGCTGATGTACTGGTCGTTGATGCTGATATTGAGGCGCGACTCGTCCGTCGTGGTGGGCGGCGTGTAACGGTAGCGAGTCTGTAGGGGTATGCCCTGATTGCGCCAGACGAACAGGTCTGGAGGCAGGTTGACGTCGAGCGTGATCGGGTGGGGCTGCAGGCCGCTGACCTGCAATTGTTGGGGGTAGTCGATCAGCTCCGACAGCTGCACGGCGCGGTCGGTCCTGATCCAGTTGGGCGCATCGTACGGCATCCGAACAGGCGGCTCGACACGCTCCAGGCGCACCTTGTCGCCGCGCAGCTGGCCGTTACCCATGGCCAACGCGGTCGCTGCAGTGACAAGGTCTTGTTCGTCCCGGCCGCTGATGAGCAGCAGCTTGCTGTAGCGGTCCTGCGGGTGTTCGATCAGTTCGACAGTTGGCCCCACGACCGCGGGGTGATCTGCCAGGAATGATGGTCGGCGAGCATTGGTTGCGAAGACTACCGCCGGCTGCGGACGGTCGTTGGTCGATGGTAGCGAGTCGAACATCACTGGAAAGCTAGCGCCCCGCCAGCCAGCCAGGCTGCCGAAATAGGATGCCAGGATACCCGCAGCCCGCTGCTCTTCGCTTGTCGGAGCGCTCCCGAAAACCACGGGAAGAGTCAGGCGCTGGCTGTCGCGCTCGTCGAAAAATGGCAGTGGAAACCAGGCCAGGTCGCCGACGACATCCAGTGCCTGCTCGCGCAGACTGACGCGGCTTTGACGGCCCAGATTGAGCCACAGGCCACTATGCGCAGGGTCCTCACAGATATCGCTGTAGTGCCCTACGAATTCGATGCGTACCCGGTTGAAGTCGCCGAGCAGGCGAGGGTCCAGCGCCAGGTCCGTGCTGACACGCTGGCCAATCTGCTCCTGAGTGATTGGCAGCGTCCCCATCAGCTCATCGTTCAGATAGATCCGCAGGTGCGACAGCACCGGGATCAGGGCGGGCGACGGCGTGTAGTCCAGGTGCAGTGTGGCATCGGTAGCGATGCGATCATGACGCAAGCGGAACTCGACCTGCTCGGCATTGCGTATGCCCAGCATCAACTGGTCCCGCGGGCGGCCCAGGTCGCTGAAGCTGCGACTGGTGTCCCAGCTGGGCGGCACGAGGTCGGCATCGACCTTTGGCCCTGCAGTGGCGCCAGTAGCGATGGCCCAAAGCAGGAAGGTCAGCAGCGTCCGAGGATAGGTTCGGGTGTTCATGACGGGGATACCAGAGGTTTATAGGCAGGGGGGCGAGGGCAGAAGCTGAAAAGCCAGACGGCGAGGCGCACAAGCGGGCGGAGCGGTTTGCTCAGGCTGCTCGGCAGCTGCTCGAACAGACGGTGATAGCCGCGGCCGCCGATACGCAGGACTTCAAAAAAGCTGTGCAGCGGGCGATCGGCTTCGTACTGCTCATGCCGATTCAGCCAGACATCGGCACGGGCGAAGGTGCACTGAACAAGGTCGATCTGTTGGCGCAGGTCCAGATTGTCGAGGCGTACGCCCAGACGCTGGCCAACCTGACGTGATGCGGTACCGGGGAAGCTGAATTCACGATCGCCGCGTTTTAGGATGAGGAAAACCGGCTGGTCCATGCCCACTTGCAAGTCAGTCGGAATCTGCAGCCCGGCACCCCCTTCGGCAAAATCCTTCAGCGTGCAGGGGAAAACGTGGCCATTGCTGAGCTTGAGTGATGCGGGCTGATGAGCCATTACGCGGTGGGCGCGCCTTATCTGCCTAACCTCTGACGCGACGGCCACGGCGGCGCCAATGATGAGCAGGTTGTAGATGACCCAGGCGGAGCTGACCAGAACGGTACCGATCTCGGCGACCGGGCCGGTGAACAGCCGCCACACAGCGAATCCCAGGCCGGCCACGTTGAGCACGGCGAGCACCAGATACGGCCGGGCTATTCGCCAGTCGAACTGATCGTGATCCATCAGACCGCCCTTGGCGGTAACGTTGAACTTGCCTTTGCCCGGGTTGAACAGAGCTACAGTCGTCGGTCGCGCGATATACCAGGCCAGTACCGTCTCGTAGACCTCTCCCCAGAAGGAGTGCCGGTACTCGCCCTGCATGCGCGCATTGGTCAGGCTGGCGTGAATCATGTGCGGCAGCACGTACAGCACGATCATCAGCGCTGGCGCGTAGATGATGTAGGCATGCAGCAGCAGGAACGCCAGCGGCGCCGTCAGATATATGAGCCGGGGCAGCCCTGCGAGGAAATGCAGCATGGCATTGGCGTAGCAGATACGTTGGAAAAATGTCAGGCCGCGTCCCAACAGTGGGTTATCGGTGCGAAAGATCTGCGCCATGCCGCGTGCCCAGCGTATGCGTTGGCCGATGTGCGCCGACAGGCTCTCGGTCGCCAGGCCGGCTGCCTGCGGTGTCGGCAGATAGGCCGAGTTCCAGCCCGCCCGATGCAGGCGCAATGCGGTGTGAGCGTCTTCTGTAACGGTTTCGACTGCGAAGCCGCCGACCTCTTCAACGGCTGTGCGGCGCAGCACGGCACAGGATCCGCAGAAGAATGCGGCATTCCACATGTCGTTACCGTTCTGTACCAGGCCGTAGAACAGCTCGCCCTCGTTGGGCTGGCGGCGAAAGGAGCCGAGATTGCGCTCGAATGGATCGGGCGAAAAGAAATGATGTGGGGTCTGTACCAGCGCCAGTTTGGGGTCGCGCAGGAACCAGCCAGTGGTGACCTGAAGAAAAGAACGCACTGGAATGTGGTCGCAATCGAAAATAGCGATCAGCTCGCCACTGGTCACTTTCAGTGCATGGTTGAGGTTGCCCGCCTTCGCATGGTTGTTGTCCGTGCGAGTGATGTATCCAACTCCCACTTCTTCGGCGAAGCGGCGAAATTCGTCCCGTCTACCGTCATCGCAGATGTAGACCTTCAGCTTTTCGCGCGGCCAGTCCAGGCCTAGGGCTGCCAGGACTGTGGTGCGCACCACCGAGAGGTCTTCGTTGTAGGTGGGGATGAGCAGGTCGACAGACGGCCAGGCGGCGGTGTCCTCCGGCAGGGAGGCGGGTTTACGGTCAAGCGGCCAGCTGGTCTGCAGATAACCCAGAATCAGCACGACCCAAGAATATGTCTCTGCTGCGAGCAGGATCAGGCCGCAGGTCAGGTCGAAGTACGAGTCCCAGTGGAGCGTCGCGGTATAACGCCACCACAGGTAGCGGCAGGAAATGATGGTCGAGAGGACGACCAGCATCAGCACTGCGAAGCGGCCCGGAACGCGCCTGACGAGCAGCGCTATACCCCAGAGCAGCAGTACGAAGGTGACCTGCGCGGTATAGCCAAATGGCTCGGTGATGCAAAGGATGCCAAGCAATACCGCGAGCAGTGCGATGACGACGGTCGAGGCCTGCCTGACAGGTTTGGACAGCTGGGAAAACCAGCGCTCAGCCCCCAGGGTGTTTGCCGGCACGCCTTTTAGTGCCTGCAGTCGCGACACGTGCCTGCCAGCAGCGCGCACAGGTTGGGCCAATCTGGCTGAGACAGTGCGCAGGCGTCTGCCTGCCTGTCGGGCTGGGTGCGTTAACAGCGATACGCTACGTCCGTCCACGGGGCGCGTGATGATTAGCCATGCGCTCTGGAGCAGGATGCGTAGTGGATCACCGGCCTTCGGCCGGGTATCGGCAATGTGCGGATATAGCCGTCGACGTTCAGCCAGCACCCATTGCCAACCGGGTGCTTCCAGGCGGAACAGAAGCCAGGCCAGCATGTAGAAGCTCAGCCAGCTAATGGCGCCCCAAAGGCTCGCACCACGGCGGTATCGGATCTCTTGATAGTAATGCAGCGGACTGCGCATGCTCAGCACTCCGATCGCTGCGAGAGGCACCAGATCGCCAGGCTGCGCAGGTCGCTCGCCGCCTGGCTTTGGGGGGCGTAGTGGCCCACCGGAGATTTGTGGGCCAAGGCTTCCTGGACCGCTTCGTCTTCATGCACCAGCTGCGGTTGGCGTGGCAACCCGTGCCGCCTGCGCCAGATCATCAGCAGGTCTCGTTGCAGCTGGCTTGCCGGATTGAAGCGGTTGACCAGTAACAGGTCTGCGAGCGGATGTGGCCTTGTCTGTAGCAGCACATGGCATGCAGCATCAGGCATTGCGAGATCGATTAGCAGGTCGGCACGCTGCGTTGCGCACACGCCGAATCGATGGCCGGGTAGCCGCTGTGGCAGATCGAACAAGACCCAGTCGTAGGCATGGGAAATCAGGTTGCACCGCTGTGCCCAGCATTCCCGGTCCGCGCAGAGCGCTGATTCGAGCTGCGCTACTTCAGCGTCGCTCACCCTTCCGTACGGCAGCAGGTGCAATCCAGGTTGGACTTCCAGCGCCGGTTCATTCCACGCCTTTGCGTCCAGTTGCGCTCGCGCCCAGCCCGATTCGAGGCTGATTTCCACGTTGAAGTGCAGACGCAGCATGTTGTCTGGACTGAGGTCGATCAACAGCACGCGCTCGCCCTGCTGGTGCAGGGCCAAGGCCAGATCTGCGAGTAAAGACGTGGCGCCCAGGCCGCCGCGCAGCGCTCGTATAGCCAGGGTTTTCATGCCGGACGCCTGTCAGCGGTCGATGAGCCGATGGTATCGAGCGTTGCAGCGTCCAGCGCAGTGTTGAGGTCGTCGACTACTGAAAGCTCGAGCAGCAGCGGCCAGCGCTGGATGGCCTTGTCCAGTTCCAGTGATGCGGAAATATCCAGGTAGCCGAGATCCGGCAGGCCCAGATAGCGTTCTAGGCGGCCGATATCGTCATTGTGAACCCGCTGGGTCAGGCTGGGCATGTGTCGCTACTCGAAACGGTTCGGATAAGGGAGCCAGACGGTTTGCCCGCCCAGACGTACGTAGGGTTTGCCATCGTGTTCAATGACCTGCGCGGCCGCGGTCTCGGAAACCGGTTCGGTTCTTGGTAAATCGGCTATCAGCGCATTGATGTCCAGCTGGTTGCCTTCGCGTTGCGCGGCATAGAGCCTGGAAACCAGTTCTGAAAGAGCCAGGAAGCTGGAGGGCTGCTGAACATGAAGCGCTTGCCCGCTGCCGGCAGCGGTCATGCCGATCAGCTTCAAGCCGACTGGCACCTGGGTGATGGAGGGGCGTGGAATTTCGCGCATGCCGGCAATCTGCATGCGGTCCCCGTGCAGTGCCGCACCGTGTTCGGGAACCAGCAGCAATGCCACGGGTTTGCCGCTGCGCTCCAGCTCATCGATGAAATTCGAAATATCGTCCAGAAGCCGCTGCGCCCTCGGACGGTATTCAGCCGATTGGGCCTTGCCGTCGGCACCGACGATCCGGTTGCCGTCGTGCAGGCTAATGCTGTTGTAGAAGAGGCTGACCCGCTCATCCGGCTGCTGCTGACGCTGCTTCCACCAGCCGCTGAGCACGTCGAGATCTCGGGCAATTGGGGAGCCGTCGAAGCCCGCTAGAGAGCGCGGGAAACGCTGGCTCGAAAGCGCAGGTTGCGGCATCCCTTGTGCAGATATCTCGTCGGCAAAGCCATCGAAACGACCGTTATGGTTCATCAGTGTTTCGGAACGGAAGCCCAGGTTGGCCAGGTTCTGGAACAACATGCATTGCTCTGGCGCGGGCTCGTACAGCGCTTGATGGCGTGGCTGGCCACAGCTGGCGCGCAGCAATCGTATGGCGGCCGGCCCGCTATATGACGTTGCCGAGTTGAAGCGATCGAAAACGACGTCCATTCGTTGAAGCAGCGCGTTATCGCGCAGGCCAACCGCATCGAGGTCGTCCCAGGCCAGCGAACAAACGTTCAGCACGACGACGTCAAATGCTGCGCTCTGCGGGCTCGGCGGTGGGAATTGCGTCTGGCGAGCAGCTTCGGCTTTGAAGAAGTTTTCCAGCCAGTTGTCGAGTGCGAGGCTGTCATTGCCTTGGCTATTGGTGGCGGCTGTTGCACTGATGCCCTGCGCCGGACTGGCTGGGGAGGCAGCCAAGCTCGGCGTGTAGGCCCACAGATCAGTACTGCTGAGGTTCAACCAAAGCAGGCCGCCAAGACAGAACACCGACAGACGTACCCAGCTGGCAACGTAGCTGTAAGCAATGACCAGCAACGCGCAGAGGCCGATTAGTTTCCAGTCAACGAATCGGCCTGCGAGATCGAGCAGATACGCCGGGGTGAAGTCGAGCACTCCGGGTTGTGCGAGCAGGCGCTCGAACGGGGGGAGCCAGGTATCGTGATAAAGCAGGGCGATACCGATCGGGATGGCGATCAGCTGACGGGCAATTCGCAGGGCCCGGCCAGGCAGGGGTACGACCAGGCAGGCAGCGAACACCAGATTGGGCAGGGGTTGAAAATTCAGCAAGCCAAGGCCAATCAGCAGGAACTTGAGCAGGAAATACAAATTCCATGTGCCGAGCCCAGGCCAGGAGGCAGTCGCTGGTGCGGATACGATCAGAGGTTCATGCGCGCTCATGCGTGCCATCCTCCCGGACCGTGTCGGCTGAACGACGGCGCAGCGCTGTGGTTTTCAGGTAGCGTGGTGGAAGCACTCGATCGATTGAGCGAAAGATGCTCTGGCGGGTTGTTGCGATCAGCCAGCCAAGGCATATCCCGATCATTACGAATAGGGCGGCGACTTCGATCAGTTGCTCGAGTCTCATGTTCGTGCCTCCAGCGAAAGGCTCAGGGGGCGCGGTTTGAAAAGCTGTTTTGGCGTGCTGGAAGCGGTGGATGAGCGCGTGCTATCGGCAGGCGAGGCGTCATTCTGGAAGCCGGGACCGGACAGGAAGTCCAGCTCGGAGAGTGATTCCAGCCCCAGGAACAGCTCTTGCCATTTGACGCCGAATATATTGCTCAAGGCGTCGTCCAGCGATTCTGGGCGGCATGCAAAAAGGAACAGGTAGAGACCACCCTCGACGATACAGGCGATATCGCCGTTTCTGCGCAGCCGTGTCTGACTCAGCACCTGTTCCAGGCTGAGGCCGGGCACCGGCTGCAGACGAATCAGCTGGTGGCTGATGTCGCCAGCGACGCTTCCGGTCCACATCTTCCGAATGGCCTCGGCGAACCTGGCGGGGCTCTGCTGCCCACAAAGCGCGAGCGGCTTCAGTTCATCGAGATTTGCTTCGATTTCTTTCAGCTGCCTTTGCCAGACGTGCCCTTGGGCACTTTCCACCAAGGTCAGAAAACGAGTGAGCGGTGTACCGAAGGGGACCACAAGCGTGGCACCCCCGCTAATCAACAACTGCTCGTCGCGATAGCGCAGACACGGTGCGATCTCGCGGACGATCAGCTTTAGCTGGTTGCCGCACGTACGGCGCAGCTGATTGAGCAGATGTGCCAGCTCGTCGAGTTGCTCGTTTCGGGATATCGCGAAGAGAACGCTGGCAGCTCTGGCGGTCAGCGCGTGCTCGAGCAGCTCAGCGTTGCTGTCGAACAGCCGCCATTGTGGCGAGAGGTGGAGCGCGCCCTCCAGCACACTGCGTTCGGCGTGGACGCGGCCCTGGTCCGAATACTCCGCGCTTTGCCCAGCGTCGGCGGTCTCCGCGACTTTGAAGCCGCAGGGGCGATACTCAAGCGGGAACTTACGTCCACTCAACACGCCCTCGCTGGCATGCCAGAAGTGCAAAAAGAGCTGGGGGCCGGATGCCGTGCGACTCAACAAGGCGAGGCCTGCAAGTGAATAGGGCAGGTGGCACAGGTGATCGCTCAGGTCATCACTTATGCCATCGCTGATGATGACCATGGTCGCGTGGCGCTTTCTAAGCCAGATGCCAATTCGCTCGATCCACGCAGCCAGCGCTTGTTTGCCGAACAGGTTCCATGCCTGGGTGGGAAGCACCAATATAATGTGCTGGCCCCGAACATCTACAGCTCGCTCCAGCTCCGACTCGGTACGCTTCAGAAAGGCGCTAACGTGGTTAGCGGCCAGCGTCAAAAGCAACAGTTCGCGAGGGCCGGCGTCTACGGGCAGGCTGTCGACCAGGTGCTGGTGTTTTGTGTCGGTTGATATCAGGACCGCAAGGTGGTCTCGGCCGAGCCCCTTGATGACTTGCTGCGATAGCAACGCTGCGTCGCTAGCCTGCTCTGCAATAAGCCAATGAACCCGACCGGTGTTCAAGGTCAGGGCTCCTGCATCGCCATCGCCCAGCCCCAGCGAAGCTGGTTGCTGTTTGGAAAAGCTATCGGTAGGCAAGGTGGCGTGACCTGTTGCGGTTTTTAGTGGGACGCGCTCTGATGCGGCCTTGCCAGATATCGGCAGGGTCGTCTCTGGCGTGAGCCAGTCCATTTCACTTCGTCGGAAATTAGCAACATGACCATGTTGCCATCATTATGATATCAGCGATTGCGAGTATCAAATAGTTCGAGGCGATGGCCGGTTGCCATGTGCAGCAGTTTTGACGAGCTACGCTGGCTAAAGTCACTAGGGTTGGGGAAAGCATGAACGTTGAAACGGTAAAAGACGCCTCGGGACTCAAGACCAAGTCAGGTGTAGGGCGCGTGTTCAAGGCTGCCGGCTACTCCTTTGCGGGCCTTGCTGCGGCCTGGCGTTACGAAGCGGCCTTCAGGCAATTGCTTTGCATGGCATGCGTGTTGATACCCGTCGCCTTCTTCGTGACCGATTCGCCGGTCGAACGGGCGCTGTTGATCCTGCCGGTGTTGGTATCGCTAGCCCTTGAGTTGCTGAATTCGGCGATCGAGGCTGTGGTTGATCGCATCTCTCTTGACATCCATCCGCTATCCAAGCGCGCCAAGGATCTAGGTAGTGCCGCGCAGTTCATGGGCCTGTGTTCCATCGTGATCATCTGGCTCGCCGTTCTGATTTGAGCGAGCAGCGGATGGCACAGCCTGCCTGGTAACGAAAAATCTGCTAACAATGGCTGTCAGTAGGGCCGATCAACACTGCGCAATAATGCGCCGTCGACCATCTGGGAGTTTCCATGAGCAGCACTGCGCAAGCCAGCGAAGGCGAAAAAATCCTCATCGTCGATGACGATGCCCGTTTGCGGCGTCTGCTCGAGCGTTTCCTCGACGAGCAGGGCTACCGTGTTCGTACCGTGGAGAACACCGAGCAGATGGACCGTCTGCTCAGCCGCGAGCTGTTCCAGCTGGTGGTGCTCGACCTGATGATGCCGGGCGAGGACGGTCTGTCCGCCTGCCGTCGGTTGCGCGAGAGCAACAATCAGATTCCGATCATCATGCTCACCGCCAAGGGCGACGAGGCCAGCCGCATTCAGGGCCTGGAGCAGGGTGCCGACGACTACCTGGCCAAGCCCTTCAATCCCCGTGAGTTACTCGCGCGCATTCGTGCGGTGTTGCGTCGGCAGGCCCCGCAGGTGCCCGGCGCGCCGGCCAGCGAGGATGAGACCGTAACCTTCGGCGAGTACGAACTGTCGCTTGCCACGCGTGAGCTGAAGAAGGGCAACGAGGTGCACATGCTCACCACCGGTGAGTTCGCCGTGCTCAAGGCGCTGGTCCAGCATGCTCGCGAGCCGCTTACCCGCGACAAGCTGATGAATCTGGCACGCGGTCGTGAGTGGGATGCGCTGGAGCGTTCCATTGATGTGCAGATTTCCCGCCTGCGTCGGCTGATCGAGCCGGACCCGTCCAAGCCTCGCTACATCCAGACGGTCTGGGGTGTTGGTTATGTGTTCGTGCCGGACGGCAACAAGTGATGCCGCGGGCTGCAAGCGTCGGGCTGCTGGTAACAGGCGCACGACGCGCGGGCTCGACTCTGCCTGAGACATACCGCCTGAGGGCTGCGGCAGCTTTGTGAAAACTCCTCTGTGGTTCCCGCAAAGCTTCTTCGCCCGCACCCTGTGGATGGTGCTGATCGTGGTGCTGTTCTCCAAGGTACTCACGCTGGTCTATCTGATGGCCAACGAGGACGTGCTGGTGGATCGGCAGTACAGCCACGGTGCGGCGCTGACTCTGCGTGCCTACTGGGCTGCAGACGTCGAGGATCGCGATCGTATCGGGCGTGCCGCCGGCTTGCTGCCGGTCGCTGAGGAGAACGTTCCGCGCAGCGAATATCACTGGCCCTACACCGATATCTTCCAGCGGCAGATGCGAGACGAGTTGGGTGACGACACAGAGGTCCGTGTGCGTATCCAGCCGTCTACCGCCATTTGGGTGCGCGCACCGAACCTCGGACCAGATTGGGTCCAGATGCCGCTGTACGCTTATCCGTTGCGCGGCCAGCGTATTTGGAGCGTGCTCGGTTGGTTCCTCGGGATTGGTCTGCTGTCCACGGGTGCAGCCTGGATCTTCGTCAGTCAGCTCAATCTGCCGCTCAAGCGGCTGGTCTTTGCTGCGCGGCAGATCGGCAAGGGGCGCAGGGTAAGGTTGCCGATCAGCGATACGCCGAGTGAAATGACCGAGGTCTATCGTGCCTTCAATCAGATGGCCGAGGATGTCGAGCAGGCCGGCCGCGAGCGCGAGCTGATGTTGGCGGGCGTCTCCCACGATCTGCGTACACCGCTGACGCGCCTGCGTCTGTCGCTGGAGCTGATGGCCAGCGATGATGAGCTGACCGAGGACATGATTCGTGATGTCGAGGACATGAACGCGATCCTCGACCAGTTTCTGGCTTTCGTGCGCGACGGTAGTGACGAGCCGGTGGAAACCACCGACCTCGGTGAACTGATCTGCGAAGCGGTGGCGCCCTACAATCAGCAACGAGAGACGGTGCGGCTGTGCGTCGAGCCGATGCCGCCGTTCGCCTTGCGCCGGGTGTCGATCAAGCGGCTGCTGGTCAACCTCATCGAGAACGCCCTGCGTTACGCCGGTGGCGGGGTGGAGGTGGCTGCTTATGTGTCGGGCGACCAGCACGCGCCCTACGTGGTGCTCAGCGTGCTCGACCGCGGCCCGGGGGTCGATCCGGCAGAGCTGGAAGGGATATTCAATCCCTTCATTCGCGGCGACCGCGCTCGCGGCGGACAGGGCGCCGGCCTGGGCTTGGCGATCGTCAAGCGCATCGCCTCGCAGCATGGTGGCGTGGTCGAGCTGCGCAATCGCGAGGGCGGCGGTCTGGAGGCGCGGGTCAGCCTGCCGCTGGGGCTGCTGCTGCCGCGCGATGCAGTGCAGGGCAAGTCGGCGGAGTAAGCCGGCTCGCCGCGCGGATCGGTCAGCCCTTGCCTTTGGTGCGGGTCAGGTGCGGCCCGCCGTTCTTCTCCAGGTACTGGATGATCAACCCGGCAACGTCCTTGCCGGTGGTTTCCTCGATGCCGGCCAGACCCGGCGAGGAGTTGACTTCCATCACCAGCGGTCCGTGGTTGGAGCGCAGGATGTCGACGCCGGCCACGTTCAGGCCCATCACCTTGGCCGCGCGAATGGCGGTCATGCGCTCTTCCGGGGTGATCTTGATCAGGCTGGCGGAGCCGCCGCGGTGCAGGTTGGAGCGGAATTCGCCGGGTTTGGCCTGGCGTTTCATCGCGGCGATGACCTTGTCGCCGACCACGAAGCAGCGGATATCGGCACCGCCAGCTTCCTTGATGTACTCCTGCACCATGATGTCCTGCTTGAGGCCCATGAAAGCCTCGATCACCGATTCGGCTGCCTTCTCGGTTTCGCAGAGCACCACGCCGATGCCCTGGGTGCCCTCCAGCACCTTGATCACCAGCGGTGCGCCGTTGACCATCTGGATCAGATCGGGAATGTCGTCCGGCGAGTGGGCGAAGCCGGTTACCGGCAGGCCGACGCCGCGGCGCGAAAGCAGTTGCAGCGCACGCAGCTTGTCTCGCGAGCGGGCGATGGCGACCGACTCGTTGAGCGGGAATACGCCCTGCATCTCGAACTGGCGCAGCACCGCACAGCCATAGAAAGTCACCGAGGCGCCGATACGCGGGATCACCGCATCGAAACCTTCCAACGGCTTGCCGCGGTAATGGATCTGCGGCTTGTGACTGGCAATGTTCATGTACGCACGCAGCGTATCGATCACCACCACCTCATGGCCCCGCTGCTGACCGGCTTCGACCAGGCGTCGGGTGGAATACAGGCGCGGATTGCGCGACAGCACGGCGATTTTCATTGAGCACCGGAGGAAGTGAGGATCTGGGGTTTGTCCTGGATATAGGTTCGCGACGGATCGATCAGCCATTGCCCTTCGACCAGCGCCTTGGAGCCGAGCAGCAGGCGATAGCGCATGGTCTTGCGGCAGGTCAGAGTGAACTCCACCGGCCAGACATGGCTGCCGAGCGCCAGCAGAGTGCGCACCACGTAGCGTGTCTGCACCTGACCATTGGAGCTTTTGATCAGCTTGCGCGTGACCAGCGGTGCTTCGCAGCGGTGGCGGCGCTGTACCAGCGTCCCCAGGTGCGCCGTAAAGCGAACCCAGCGTTGCCCGTCGCGTTCGAATTCACTGATCTCGGTAGCATGTAGCGCTGAGGTGCTGGCCCCGGTATCGACCTTCGCGCGCAGGCCCACCACACCGAGATCCGGCAGGGCGATCCATTCACGCAGACCGATCACGGTATGGGGGTCGAGACTCTTCAATGGGGGCGTCCGAAGATTTTGCGGGCATTCTAGTCGGGGCGCATGACAACTGCATCCGTCTGTAACACCCTAGAGCGACGTGTAGGAGATAGAGCTGGACGATGGCTGAAAAAGATGACGACAAGGTGCGGCTGGACAAGTGGCTGTGGGCTGCGCGCTTCTTCAAGACCCGCGCACTGGCCAAAGCGGCCATCGAGGGAGGCAAGGTGCACTGTCGCGGCGAGCGTTGCAAGCCGAGCAAGGAACCGAAGATCGGCGATGAGCTGGTGATTCGCGTTGGCTTCGACGCGCGTACGGTGGTTATCCGCGCGCTGTCGGCGGTGCGCCGCGGCGCACCCGAGGCGCAGACGCTCTATGAAGAGACGCCGCAGAGTCTGGCCGCTCGCGAGGAAGCGGCAGCCCAGCGCAAGGCGGGCGCATTGGGTATGCAGACCGACGGACGGCCAAGCAAGAAGCAGCGCCGGCAGATTCAATACCTGCGCGACTTCAAGCCGGGCTAGTCGCGCAGCAGGGCGATTCGCCTTAGCAATGGCAGCTTTGCGGCCAGCTGCATGGGCGCGCGCGCCAGCCATTGCAGCAGCGCGGCGATGTACGCGCCCAGTGGTGTGCAATAGCCCCAGCCGAGAGCCAGCAAGGCGATCAGCAGGCCGCCGACGAAGTCGTCGCTGAACCAGTGCGCGCCGGCTACCAGCCGCGGCAGCATGAACACAACAGTGACGCCGATTACCACGACGAGACGCCCACCGCGGGCGAACAGCGCCATGAACAGCCCCCAGATCAGCAGTACCGACGCGTGATCGCCAGGAAAGCTGCGACTGGACCGGTCCTTGAGCTCGAATACCCGCTCGAGCAGCGGGAAGTGATCGCTCAAATGATAGGCGCCAGCAATTTCCAGCGATGGGCTGGCATGCTGCCAGCCGAAGTGGCCGGCCGATTTGGTTACTGCCACGCGAATCACCAGCAGCACGAGCAACAGGCCGATAAAGGTGAACAACGCCGGGCGCAGTTGGTGTTGGGCAAACAGCCAATCGCGACGAATCAGCAAGGTCAGCAGCAGGGCTCCGACCAGAATGTCGAACACACGGACACTGCTCAGCGCCCACAGCCAGTCCCACCATCCGGTGATGCCCAGCGAGCCATTGAGCAGGTGGAACACCGCATGATCCATGGCATCCCACAGTGCGCGGGTGGTCGGCCATAGCCAGCTGAGCAACAGCAGCCCGGCGAGCAGGTGAGTGATCAGCAGCGGCAGCGGACGCCAGCGCGCCTGGGGAGTGGTCACGGACATAGGTAATCTCGACCGGGGTTTGCGATGGCGCGCGATACTAGTTCGCGTTATCGGTCCTGTCCTGACCACCTGCAAGCTGTTCAGCCACGGTTCAGTTTCGGCCAGTTCGGCGTGCCCGCCCGGCAGTCGCCCTTGGTGCTAGCCGGCTTTGCGCCTAAAATCGCCGGCTTCCTCCGCCGTTTCCTGCGAGCCCCGGCATGTCCGATCAAACCCAGCGTTTTCTCTTCGATGATTCCGACGTTCGCGGCGAAATCGCCACGCTAGACGAGAGCTTCCAGCATGTGCTGGCCAAGCATGCCTACCCGGAGCCTGTCGCCCAGCTGCTTGGCGAGCTGTTGACCGCTGCCGCGTTGCTGGTTGGCACGCTCAAGTTCGATGGGCTGCTGATTCTGCAGGCGCGCTCCAGTGGCGCCGTGCCTCTGCTGATGGTCGAATGCTCCAGCGCCCGTGAAGTGCGTGGCATTGCCCGCTACCACGCCGAGCAGATCGAGGCTGGCGCCTCGTTGGCCGAGCTGATGCCCGAAGGCATGCTGGCGATCACCGTCGATCCGGCCAAGGGCCAGCGCTATCAGGGCATCGTCGATCTGGATGGCGTCAATCTGGCGGAATGTCTGACCAACTACTTCGCTGCTTCCGAACAGTTGCCGACACGCTTCTGGCTCAACGCTGACAGCCGCCGGGCTTGTGGGCTGCTGCTGCAACAGCTGCCGGCCGATCGCATCAAGGACGCAGATGAACGCGACGCCAGCTGGCAGCACCTGCGTACCCTGGCCGATACCCTGACGGCCGAGGAGTTGTTGGGATTGGACGGCGAGACGGTGTTGCATCGTCTCTATCATGAAGAGCAGCTGCGTTTGTTCGATGCACTGCCGATTCGCTTTCGCTGCAGTTGTTCGCGTGAACGCTCCGCCCGTGCGCTGATCAGCCTGGGCGAGGAGGACGCCCAGCAGCTGGTCGCCGAGCAGGGCGGGGCGGTGAGTATCGACTGCCAGTTCTGCAACGAGAAATACACCTATGATGCCGCCGACGTTGCGCAACTTTTTGCCGGTGGTGGCAGCGACGCCCCCTCGGATACCCGTCACTGATCGAGTACTGTTGCCTGCCGTCATTCAGACATACGCTGGCATCGCTGTGCGCGTTAGGTGTCTGGACCTATAGGTAGGCAGTGAACTATTTGGCCATCACGGCCTCATACCCAGCGCGGCGGATTATCTGGCATAATCGCGCGCACTTTTTTCGATGTAGTTCGCCGTTCGGCGGGCTACAACAGCATGGAGGAATCGGCCCAAAGGCCGACGGGGACACTCATGACGCAAGCCACCAACGCCGTGTACACCGACATCAGCACCGCTCAACTGATTGAAGAAGCCGTCAAGCGCGCTGAGGGCGAACTGTCCGCCAATGGCTCTCTGGTGGTTAAGACCGGGCACCGCACCGGTCGTTCTCCGGCTGACCGCTTCATCGTTGAAGAGCCCAGCACCCAGCAGAAGATTGCCTGGGGCCCGATCAACCGTCCGTTCCCGGCCGGCAACTTCGAAGCTCTCTGGAATCGCGTCGAAGCCTACCTCGCCGAGCGCGACAGCTTCGTTTCCCACGTCCATGTCGGCGCTGATCCCGAGCACTACCTGCCGGTCAAAATGACCACCGAGACCGCCTGGCACAACCTGTTCGGCCGCTGCCTGTTCATCACCCCCGAGCAGTTCAACCCGATCGCCCTGAGTGAATGGCGCATCCTCAATGCTCCCTTCTTCCAGTGCGAGCCTGAGCGCGACGGCACCAACTCCGATGGCTGCGTGATCATCAACTTCGCCGAGAAGAAGGTGCTGATCGCCGGCATGCAGTACGCCGGTGAAATGAAGAAAGCCATGTTCTCCGTGCAGAACTTCCTGCTGCCGGACGTCGACGTACTGCCGATGCACTGCGCTGCCAACATTGGCGAAGACGGCGACACCACTCTGTTCTTCGGTCTGTCGGGCACTGGCAAGACCACCCTATCGGCGGACGAAAGCCGCTACCTGATCGGCGACGACGAGCACGGCTGGGGCGTTGGCCGCGTGTTCAACATCGAAGGCGGTTGCTACGCCAAGTGCATCGACCTGTCCGAGAAGAACGAGCCGGTAATCTGGAAGGCCATCAAGTTCGGCGCCGTGCTGGAAAACGTGGTGCTCGACGACCGCACGCGTCTGCCTGATTACGCCGATGCCAGCCTGACCCAGAACAGCCGCGCGGCCTACCCGCTGCAGCACGTCGAGAAGCGTTCCGAGAAGAACCTCGGTGGCGAGCCGAATGCGGTCATCTTCCTGACCTGCGACCTGACTGGCGTGTTGCCGCCGGTGTCGATCCTGAACAACGAGCAGGCTGCTTATCACTTCCTGTCTGGCTACACCGCGCTGGTCGGTTCCACCGAAATGGGTTCGGGCAGCGGCATCAAGTCGACCTTCTCCACCTGCTTCGGCGCGCCGTTCTTCCCGCGTCCGGCTGGCGAGTATGCCGAGCTGCTGATCAAGCGTATCAATGGTTTCGGATCCAAGGTCTACCTGGTCAATACCGGCTGGACTGGTGGTGGCTACGGTGTCGGCAAGCGCTTCAACATCCCGACCACCCGTGCGGTGATCGCTGCGATTCAAAGCGGTGCGCTGATCGGTGCCGAGACCGAGCATCTGCCGATCATCAACCTGGATGTGCCGAAGGCTGTCGCTGGTGTCGACACCCAGCTGCTCAACCCGCGCAACACCTGGACCGATCAGAGCGCCTACGATCAGGCAGCGAAAGAGCTGGCTACCAAGTTCGTTGAGAACTTCAAGAAGTTCGACGTCTCCGACGCCATCCGCAACGCCGGGCCGCAGCTGTAAGCTGAGCGCCGTGTCGAAAAAGCCGCCTCCGGGCGGCTTTTTCGTGTGCGCCTGGCGCTGCTCGCATCAATAGCGCCGATGATTTTCATCAGCAAAACGGCATGGATTCGATGGGTTGCCGTCTCTAGCATGGCCTCACTGTTTTTTCCGAGGAAATGCCATGAATACTGAAGAAGCCATCCGCACCCGTCGCGCCGTCAAGGTTTACGACTCGGCCTACACACTGAGCCGAGAGGAAAAGGATGAGCTGCTGCAGCTGGCCTTGCTGGCGCCGTCCGCCTTCAATCTGCAACACGTGCGACTGGTCGAAGTCAGCGACCCGACATTGCGCACACAGATCCGTGAGGTGGGTTGGAACCAGGCGCAGATGACCGATGCCTCGATGCTGGTGGTGGTCTGTGCCCAGGTCGATAGCTGGGAAAAGAACGTCCGCCGTGTATGGGACGGAGCGCCAAGCGAGGTGCAGGACTTCATGGCCGGCGCCATCGACGCCTACTACCGTGACAAGCCGCAGGTTCAGCGTGACGAAACCATGCGCAGCTGCGGTTTGGTGGCGCAGACGCTGATGCTCGCTGCGCGCGCCAAGGGTTTGGACTCCTGCCCCATGGACGGCTTCGATTTCGAGGCGGTCGGCAAGCTGATCAACCTGCCGGACAACCATGTCATCGCCATGATGGTCGCGGTGGGCAAGCGGGCCGCTGAGCCAAAGCCACGCATCGGCAAGCTGCCGTTCGATGAGGTGGTCGTCCGCGATCGCTTCTGACGCGCTGCGGGTTTGCGCCAGCGATGGCCCGGCGTATTGCTCGCGCGCAGGCCAGCTGCGGTCTTGTGGTCGGCTGGTGTTCAGTTCTGGTATTTGCAGGCTTCGGAAAGCGTGCGGTAAGCCAGCTTGCGCTCGGCGCCAGCCGAATCCCGATAGGTCATCACCGCGTCGGTCACTTCGCAGTACGGGGTCGGTTTGATCTTTATCGACAGCACTGCAGCAACATCCAGCTGGGTGCCGTAGGTGTAGGGTGTGGCTTTGACATCGTTGGCCTGAGCAAGAGCGGAAAACAGCAGGGCAGTGGCAATAAGGGGTGCGCGCATGGCGGTGAATCCTGTTCTAGTTCATGGGTCCGTCCTGTTCGCGGGCAGGATCACCTGATCCGGCGGCGCTTATGTTTGTTTTCAGGAGCCCGGCAATCGTAAAGGTAGATAGCTTCCTAACGGTAATTGCCAATTCCAATCCCACCGATTGACTGAAATGGCTGGCCGTTTTGCTCGCTGCCTTGCGCTGCCGAAGCAAACTCCGCTCGTATACCTTCTAGACGGTCGGGCTCACCTGTCGACCCGCTTTGCAGTACCGTCTCCCTCCTTTTGCTACCCTCCGGCCTCCAGTCAAAGGAGTGACTCAGCATGATCGAACAGACCCTCAAGCAGACTTTCGGCTACGACCGCTTTCGTCCAGGGCAAGACCAGGCGATTCGCGCCGTCGTGGGCGGGCGCTCGGCGGCGGCAATCTTTCCCACCGGGTCGGGCAAGTCCCTGTGTTATCAGTTGCCGGCGCTGCTGTTGCCGCATCTCACCTTGGTCGTCTCGCCGCTACTGGCATTGATGCAGGATCAGCTGGCGTTCCTGCATCGGCACGGCATCGCGGCGGCAAGCATCGATTCGGCGCAGAGCCGCGAGCAGGCGAGCGAAACCATGGCGCGCGCCAAGTCTGGTGAATTGAAGATCCTGATGATTTCGGTGGAGCGGCTGAAGAACGAGCGCTTCCGCAACTTCATCAGTCAGGTGCCGATCTCGTTGCTGGTGGTCGACGAAGCACACTGCATCTCCGAATGGGGCCACAACTTCCGCCCGGATTATCTGAAGCTTCCTGACTATCAGCACCAGTTCAACATCCCTCAGGTGCTGCTGCTGACGGCAACGGCGACGCCGCCGGTGATCGCCGACATGCAGGCCAAATTCTCGATTGCCGCGGACGACGTGGTAACCACCGGTTTTTACCGGCCCAATCTCAACCTGCTGGTGGAGCCGGTCACTGGTTTCAACAAGCAGCGCCGGTTGGTGGCATGGCTGGCGGACAAGGGCGGCCAGCCGACCATCGTCTATGTTACCCAGCAGAAGACTGCCGAGCAGGTCGCCGAACACCTGGCGCAACGGGGCTTTCCGGCCAGCGCTTATCACGCTGGGATGGCGCACGAGCTGCGCGAATCCATCCAGCGACGCTTCATGGAGGGCGAGCTGAACTGCATCGTCGCCACCATCGCTTTCGGCATGGGCATCGACAAGGCGGATATTCGCAATGTGGTGCACTACGACCTACCCAAGTCGGTGGAGAACTACAGCCAGGAAATCGGCCGTGCGGGCCGTGATGGGCAGCCGTCCGACTGTCTGGTGCTGGCCAATCGCGACAGCCTCAGCGTGCTGCAGAACTTCGTCTATGGCGACACGCCGGAGCACGACGGTATCCGCTGCGTGCTTGATGAATTGCGTCAGGCAGGCGCTGGCGGGCAATGGGAGCTGATGCTCAACCAGCTCTCGGACCAGAGCAATATCCGCCAGCTGCCGCTGAAGACGCTGCTGGTGCAACTCGAACTGCGCGGCATCATCGCGCCACGCTTCGCCTACTTTGCCGAATATCGTTTCAAGTACCTGCTCGAACCCGAAGTGCTGGTCACCAGGTTCGAAGGCGAGCGGCGGCAGTTCGTCGAGGCCATCGTGCATACCTCTGCTCGGGCTCGCACCTGGTGCACCCTGGACTTCGACATGCTCTACCAGCAGCACGGCGCCGACCGCGGCCGGGTGGTCAAGGCGCTGGAGTACTTCCAGGAAAAGGGCTGGATCGAGCTGGAAAGCAAGCAGATGACCGATGTCTACGCGCTGCTCGATGCGAATTTCGACGCAGAAGCCTTGAGCGAGGAGCTGCATGCCTACTTCAAGCAGCATGAAGCCAGCGAGATCACGCGCATCGAGAACATGCTGGCGCTGTTCGAGTCCGCCGAATGCCTGAGCCAGCGGCTGGCTACCTACTTTGGCGATGCCAACGCACCGCAGCGCTGCGGGCATTGCTCGGTCTGCCGCGGGCAGGTCGCGCAACTTCCTGAGCCAGCGGTGCTGGCGCCGCTTGGCGAGATCGACCTTGATGCCCGGTGCGCCGAGTTCAACCAGCGCTACACGCAGCTAAAGGGAGGGGCGCCCAGCGTCGAATGCCTGACGCGCTTTCTCTGCGGTATCAGCGTGCCGGTATTCACCAAACTCAAGGCACGCCAGATTCCCGGGTTCGCCTCGCTGGAGGCCTATCCCTACGCTGCAGTTCGCGAACGGTTGGCGAGATAGCGCCCGGCTTATTCGTCGTCCGCGGGCTGTGTCAGCGTGCCGTGAGGCCAATCAGCATGTCGGCGACGCCTTTGGTCTGGCGCGACGTACCGGCGGTGAGGTTGCTCGAGTTTTCCAGCGCATCCAGCAAGCCGGTCAGCGAACCGACACCGGCCGACTGGGTCTCGATGTGTTGTGCCACCGCGCGAATCTCGCTGGCCAGCCGGTCGATATCGGTGCCGATCTCCTCCGCATTCTTGCCGGTGATCTCGGCCAGCTTGCGCACCTCATCGGCGACCACCGCAAACCCCCGGCCCATCTCGCCTGCACGCGCCGCCTCGATTGCAGCATTGAGCGCCAGCAGGTTGGTTTGCCCGGCTATCTGCTGGATCGTTTGCACCACCGATTGAATGCGCTGGCTCGATTGCGCCAGCTCCCTTGCACTGCCGACCACTTCATCAGCTTGACTGACCATCTGCTTCACCGAGCTGCCGGCCTGCTCGATTACCGCGCCTTGCTGGTTGATGTTCAGGGTCAGGTCATCCATCGAACCGTGCAGTTCTGTGGCGCACTGACTCAGCTGCTCGGAAATGGACCGCCGCTGCTCGTCGGCCTGGGACAGGACCTGACCCAGGTCGGCCAGCCCGCGAAACACCGGGCGAATGTGCTCGTCCAGGCCGCTGACGTCTACTGCGCTGCTGTAGTCTTGGCGCTTGAACTGCTCGATCTGCTTGACCACTACCTGGCTGAGGCCGGTGAGCTTCTTGATCTGCCGGCGCAGGAAGAACGCTTTGAATTCGCCGTGGTAAGCGATGAAGTTGTCGGTGTATTCGTCGTGAAATTCTTCTTTTCCGTTGGTGCGGAAAAAGAACACGGCGGTCAGGGTCTGGTTCAGGTTGAGCCCTAGGATCTCGCCGAACGTGGAATATCCCGCCACGGGGACGCCATCGAATACCGGGTCCATGCCGCCCAGAGCCTGTTCGTTATTCAATCGGCGCAGGATGCAGTCGTTGAGAATGCCCACCAGCGGCTTGCCAGGCTTGTTGCGCATGAACTGCTGATAGTCGCGGCGGGTGGCCTCGGCCAACGGCGTGCGCTTGACCATGATCAGCTCTTCCCCGGGCGCCACATCGCAGAACAGGTGCACGCGTTCGTTGGCGAAGTCGATCTGTGAGATCGAGCGGACGAACACTTCCTCACCCACGCGAATGGCGAAGGAATAATCCGACAGGCGCTGCTCAAGCTCCTGCGGTGCGCACTTCAGTGCATCGCACAGGGCCTGGACCATCGTGCGGATATTGCCTTTTCCGTCCACGACCTGGCTGATGTAACGGTCTTCCAGCGACGCACTGAGCACGTTGAGGATCAGCGTCGTGGGTTCGAAGTTCTGGCTCTTGAACACGCCGAAACGCACGTCGCGGGCGCACTTGAGGAACACGATCAGCGCATGGTTCTGGTAGCTGCGCTTGCCGTCATGCAGCTGGGTCTTCTGGAAATCCAGCTTGCCTCCGGCCGAGCCGCCAACGAACAGGCAGGGAAAGCGCCCGGATTCGTACAGTGCTTCCATGAAGAACGACTCCGACGCTGAAAGACCGTCGAAGAATATGTTTGCCAGGGTGTCGCGGTAGTCGATCTTCATCGACACCTGCACGCGCTTGATCGACGCCGTGAGGCGTGCGATGCGTTCTGTCATGGACAGCCGCTGGGAGCCGCCGCGTATATCCTCGCATTCCAGCGGCACACGAACGATCTCGGCGGCCGCGATGACGCTCGCGTCGAACAGCTGCAGCACCACCCGATCCCACTGTGCCCCGGTGGCGCAGTAAAGTCGTTGGCCTTCGCTGGACAGCTCACCCGCCGTGGTGCACAGGCTGATGGTCGCTTCCGGGAAGCGCTGGGACACCTGCCTGGCGACATCATCCAGATCGACATGCGGCGAGATGAAGCCGGCGATGTAGGTCGGGTTGAAGCGCACGGCAGCCAGCTGTTGTGCGAGCTGCTGCGCCGAGCAGAGCAGGCTTGCAGTGCCGCTGGATTGCGTGTGGCCTGGCTTGAAACGGGAAAGCGAAATCATGGGCAGTACTCGCGCTTTGAGGGTACGAAGCGGGACACTTGGCCGCTCCCGCGCTGATCGGCTGTCGACCAGAGGCTATTTATTGTTATCGGCGTCGGCGGAACGGTCTGTAGGCCGTTCGGCGGCGTTGTCGTCTTGCACGTTATCGGCCGCCGGCGGAAAGATCGCCATGCCACCATGGTATTCATCCCTAAGTACTGAGCGTGCGAGGGGCAGGGGTGACGCACAGCCGAATGTGCTCCGGTAGCCGCCTCTGATATGTGGTCAGGTCATGCCAGCGATTGCGCGATTTTCGACCAGCGGAGTGTTGTCGCAGGCGTTGCTGCCGATAGTGTGGATAGGCGTCCTGCAGGAGCGACATCATGCCCCGCTTTTTTACCGACTTAGGTTTTCGCTGGAAAATAACCCTGCCCATCGTGGCGCTGGCCTTGCTGCTGGTGCTGATGGGAGCTTTCGGGATGCGTGGCATCGAGCGCGTTGCGGACTCCAGCGAAGTGCTCACCGAGCGACATCTACCTGCTATCGGCCTGCTGCTCAATGCCGACCGTGACCTCTATCAGGCCTTCGTCGCTGAGCGAAGCCTGCTCGGCGGTAACTCCGAAGCGCATGCGCAGGCGCTCAAGGCGACTCACGCGGAGAATCTTCAGCAGGCCTATGACCGGGTGCAGAAGTACGCAGCGATGCAGCCCGGCGCGGAGGCACTGGCGTTGGTCGAGCAGTTCAATCGAGGCTTTCAGCAATGGGCAGCAGTATCCCAGCGCGTTATCGAACAGGTCGATGTCGACCTCCGGGCCGCGAGTGCGCTGAGCTTCGGCGACAGCGAGGCCCGCTTCGATTCCATGCGTGATGCCATCGACAAGCTGGGCGAGCTCGAGGAGGCCGCTGCTGAGAGCGAAGGTAAGGAGGCCATTGCTGAAGGTGCGGCCACCGCCAGGCAGCAGGGCGCTGTATTGGTAATAGGCCTGATTGGATGCGTGCTGTTGATACTGGGTTTGCCGATGGTGGTGTTGCATCCGATGCGTCGGCTGCTCGAACGTTTGAAGCAGATAGCGGACGGTGACGGCGATCTGCGCGCCCGCCTGGAAGTACGTTCGGCCGATGAGCTGGGGCAGCTCGGTAACGCATTCAACCGTTTCCTCGACAAGCTGCAGCCGCTGATTGCCGAGGTCGGCCGCGTTACGGGCGAGGTCGAGACCGCTGCACGCGGCATGGCTGCCATGGCCGAAACCAATGATCAGCTGATCAGCCGCGAGCACGCTGCGGTCGACCAAGTCACGACGGCCGCTACCGAAATGAGCGCAGCCGTGCATGAGGTCGCGCTCAATGCGCAGAACGCATCAGACGCAGCGCGTGCGGCGGAGACGCAGTCGCGTCAAGGCGCAGCAGTGGTCAGCAGTACCATCCAGTCGATCCGTCAGCTGGCCCAGGAAGTCGAAGGCGCCTCGCAGACCATAGGCGCGCTTGCCGAGGAAACTTCCAGCATCGGTGCGGTGCTTGAAGTGATCCGCGGGATCGCCGAGCAGACCAATCTACTGGCACTCAACGCCGCCATCGAAGCCGCCCGTGCTGGCGAGCAGGGGCGTGGCTTCGCCGTGGTGGCTGATGAGGTGCGGGCATTGGCCGCCCGCACCCAAGACTCGACCAAGGATATCCAGGCGCGCATCGAGCGCCTGCAGAGTGGCGTCGGCAAGGCGGTGCAGGCCATGCAGACCGGCAGCGACAAGGCGCGTGATAGTGTCGAGCGGGCATCGGGCGTCGATCAGGTGCTGGCAGAAACATCCGTGTCGGTACAGCGCATCAATGACATGGCTGCGCAGATCGCCACTGCGTGTGAGGAGCAGGGCTGCGTCACCGAAGAGATTGCCCGCAACATCACCGATATCCGGGATCTGTCCAATGAGGCTGCGGCGTGCTCGTCGCAGAGCATGGTCGCCAGTCAGCAGTTGTCCGGTCTCTCGAAGAATCTGGCGGAGTTGGTTGGGCGCTTCCGGACATGAGTAACGGGCAGTAGCGGCTACAGGGTGCCCCACAACAGCCTGCCCAGGCCCCTGTCGTGAGGCAGCAGGAGCAGGCTGAGAATGAACACCAGCAGCAGCCCGACGGCGTAGCACAGGCAGGTCAGGCCTCGGCTGCGCTTAGCGCAGGGTGCGGCCGGTGCTACGGGCTCAGGACTTCGAGGCGGGCAGGATTGGCTGGGCATGAGTGTCTCGTCGGTTGCATACAGCGCCAAACATGCGGGCATCGCTCGGCTTTTCTGGGCGCGGCGCAGCAAACGCCAAAAGGAGGCATATTGCCAGTACTTGCAGTCTGTGCCGACGATAATCGTCGTCATCCGAGCTGCCATGTTTTTGAAACATCGCGAAAAGCTCCCGCTCGTCGTTCCGAAAATTTGATGGCGGCGCTCGACCATACTCAGAGGTCGATGCCATAGCCTTTCGGAGAGTTCGCACATGTCGACGCGCCGCCAGCTCCTGCAACGTTCTGCCATAGCCGCCGCGATGCTGGCCCTTGGGCCGCTGCTGCCCTCGCTGGTGCGGGCTGCCGAGACGCTGAGCACCCGCAGGATCCCGTCCACGGGCGAGATGTTGCCGGTCATCGGGCTCGGCACGTCACGCACCCATGACGTGCGCTTCGATGATCCGCAGATGGACCCTCTGCTCGAGGTACTGCGAGTGCTTGTGAGCGGTGGTGCGTCGTTGATCGATACCGCGCCGAGCTACGGCAATGCCGAACGCGTCGCGGGTGAATTGGTGAAGCGCATCGGCGAGCGTGACAAGGTTTTCCTCGCCAGCAAGGTTTCTTCCAGCGGACGTGAGCGCGGTATGGCCCAGATCGAGGCCAGCTTCCAGGCGCTGCAGACCGATACCATCGACCTGATCCAGGTGCACAACTTGCAGGACACCGGCACCCAGCTCGGCCTGTTGCGCGAGCTCAAGCAGGAGGGCCGTGTGCGTTATATCGGCGTGACTCACTATTTGGAGTCGGCCCATGACCGGCTGCTGGAGACGCTCAAGCAGGAACAGGTCGACTTCGTTCAGCTCAATTACTCGGTAGGCGAGCGCAACGCGGAGAAGCAGCTGCTGCCGTACTGCGCCGACAACGGCATCGCCACGCTGATCAACCGGCCATTCACGCGCGGCAACCTGCTCTCCCGCGTCAAGGACAAACCGCTGCCGGTCTGGGCTGCGGAGATCGATGCCAGTTCCTGGGCACAGCTGCTGCTCAAGTTCATCCTCGCCGAACCGGCAGTGACGGCGGTGATACCGGCGACCTCCAATCCGCGCTACATGGCCGACAACCTGCTCGCCGGGCAGGGTCGGCTGCCGGATGAGCGCCAGCGAAAGCTGATCGTCGAAGCCTTCCGCTAAGCCTGGTCTCTAGTCAGCTGTTGGAGGGGGCATGCTCACATCGCTAGGCACACGCGCCGCCGCCCTGATCAATGCCCGTCCCGGCGAACTGCGCGCGGCGCTTGGCGGGTTCGGGCTGTTCTTTTGCCTATTCGCCGGCTATTTCATGCTCCGACCGATTCGCGAGTCGATGGGCATTCAGGGCGGCGTCGAAAACCTGCAGTGGCTGTTCACCGCGACCTTCTTCGCCATGCTGGTGGCCGTGCCATTGTTCGCCTGGCTCAACTCTCGCGTGGCGCGGATCCATTACATCGATTGGGTGTATGGCTTCTTCTGCGTCAACCTGCTCGTGTTCGCCGGGCTGTTCTTCCTTCTCGGAGACAGCGTTTGGCTGGCGCGGGTGTTCTACGTGTGGATCTCGGTCTACAACCTGTTCGTGGTGTCGGTGGCCTGGAGCCTGATGGCCGACGTGTTCGACGCGCCTCAGGCACGCCGACTGTTCGCTTTCATCGCTGCAGGGGCTAGCGTGGGCGGGTTGGTAGGTCCTGCACTGAGTGCGTTGCTGGTAGGTGTGCTCGGGCAGTTCGGCCTGATGTTGCTGGCCGCGATGCTGTTGGCAGCGGCAGTGGCGATCAAGCACTACCTGATGGCGTGGCGTGAGCTGCTGGGTGCAGGGCGCCCCGGTGCCGAACATGCCGAGAGCCCAAAACGTCCGGTTGCCGGCAATCCATTCAGCGGCCTGACGCGGGTGTTGGGTTCGGGCTACCTGCTGGGTGTTGCCGCTTTTGTGTTGCTGCTTACGACCGCCAGCACCTTTCTCTACTTCGAGCAGGCACGGCTGGTTGCCGAACTGTTTCCTGGTCGCGCCGAGCAGGTACGCGTGTTCGGTGCGATCGATTTTGTGGTGCAGGCGGGGGCGCTGTTATCTCAGCTGTTCATCACCGGTCGGATCGCCCAGCGGTTGGGTGTTCGTGTGTTGCTCGCCGCGGTGCCGGCACTGGTTTGCCTGGGCTTCATCGGCCTGGCGCTGGCGCCGACCTTTGCCGTGCTGGCCGCGGTGATGATCGTCCGCCGCATCGGCGAATACGCATTCGTCCGCCCAGGCCGCGAGATGCTCTTCGCGCCGTTGGATGCCGAGAGCAAGTACAAGGCTAAGAACTTCATCGACACCGTGGTCTATCGCGGCGGCGATGCCCTGAGCGGGTGGGCCAAGAGCCTGCTCGACAGCCTCGGCCACGGCGCCTGGCTGGTTGCCCTGGTAGGCGCCATATGCGCAGCGGTCTGGGGCGTGGTGGGCTGGTTTATCGGCGCACGGGCCGACCGCGCTGGCGCCAAGCCGGATGAGCCGCGGTCGGCAACCAGACGAAGCAGCTGAACCTCGTCGGCGCTCACGCCTCGAACCCTAGTAGGTACGTCATCTATCAGGAGTAGTCGTATGCATGTTCAGGTCAATAGCAACCATATTCCCGGCAGTGTCGAGCTGCACGAGTGGGTCGGCTCGACCGTAGAGGATCGTCTCGAGCGTTTCGACGACTTCCTCACCCGTGTCGAAGTCCACATCAGTGATGAAAACGCGCAGAAGGCAGGCGCCGATGACAAGCGTTGCCAGATCGAGGCGCGGCCCAAGGGCCATCAGGCCGTGTCCGTGACGCACAAGGCCGAATCGTTGCAGCTTGCGGTCGATGGAGCGGCGGACAAGATGCAGCATGCGCTGGCAAATCTGATGGGTAAGCTGGACACCCGCGTACTGTCCAGCGGTGAGTTGAATGATCCACTGCTCGATGAACAGCCCCAGGCCGTCAAGGATGCGATGCTCGAAGAGGAATTCCTGGAAAAGCAGGACGAGCTCGACAAGTGACACCATCGCCCCGGTCACGTGCCGGGGCGACATGCGTTAGCCCTCCTTTCCCCTGCTTCCTTCCGCGCGTTTGTCGTGGCGGAGCAGGCCTGCGTATCCGGTAAATGTAGATGCAGATCATCCTCGTGCGACACGGCAGACCCGACCATGGCGGGGCGCGCTGGAGCACCCCCAAGGGCATGAAAACGTGGGTCGAGCGCTACAACGCTGCCGATGTCGTTGCCACCGAGCGCCCCGATAGTCTGGTCGAGCTCGCAAGTTCGGCTGGTATCGTGGTCTGCAGCTCGTTGCAGCGCTGCATCGAATCGCGGTCGCACCTGGAGTGCGATTGCTGCGAGGTGCCTGATCCGGTGTTCGCCGAACCGCACCTGCCGTACCCGGATTGGGGGCTGCCGCTGCTGCCATCGCGCTTCTGGCGGCTGGCGTTTCGTACTGCCTGGTTCCTGGGCTTCGCCAGCCATACCGAGCACATCCGCGAATCCACCAGGCGTGCCAGCGCAGCGGCGGAGCGCTTGATCGAACTGGCGGAAGCCAACGAAAGCGTGCTGCTGATGGGCCATAAGATCATGAACGCTCTGATCGCCAGGCAGCTCCGTCAACGCGGCTGGAATGGCCCCGCCCTTCCGTTGCTCACCGGTTACTGGCAGCCGAGTCGCTACATCAAGACCTGAGCGCTATCCCGAGTCGCGGCATCGCAATTTCCGCCTTTGGTCATTCCAGGCCGCTTTGGCTTGCCAGATGAAACGTTTCAGCTACCTTGAGCAGGAGTCATAACAACAAAGGAATATCCATGATGCGTTTGCAGCTTCTCCTCGGCCTGGGCATCTGCCTGGCCACCCCTGCCATGGCCTGGGAACAGGTTCTGATCGACCACGACAAAGCCGCGAAAAACTGGCGCGTCACCAGCGAGCAGCTGGGTATCGATGCGCCAAAGCCGTTTTCGGTCAGCATGCGTACCTTGCATGGCGGCCGGCAGGAAGGCGTCAGTCTGATCGAGATCGACAATGGCACCATGCGCATGACCGTTGTGCCCACGCGCGGCATGAACGTCCTGGAAGCCGTCGCGGGCGACGTTCGCCTGGGCTGGGATTCCCCGGTGGATGAAGTGGTCAATCCGGCCTTTATCGAGCTCAATGGGCGCGGCGGGCTGGGCTGGCTGGAGGGTTTCAACGAGCTGGTCACACGCTGCGGCTTCGAGTGGGTCGGTCATCCCGGCGAGGACAACGGCGAACTACTCACGCTGCATGGCCGTGCGGCCAACATTCCGGCCTCGCGCGTGGTGCTGCAGATCGATGAAAAGCCCCCCTATGCCATTCGCTTGCGAGGCGAGCTGCAGGAGAAGGCCTTCAAGAAACTCGACTTCGCGATTCTCACCGAGCTCAGCACCGAGCCGGGTCGTGCCGGTTTCTCGCTGCACGACACGCTGACCAATCAGGGTGACTATTCCAAGGAATATCAGGCGCTGTACCACACCAACTTCGGTACGCCTTTGCTGGAGGAGGGCGCGCGTTTCGTTGCGCCGGTCAAACAGGTCTCACCCTTCAATGCCCGTGCTGCGAAAGAGCTGAGTGACTGGCAACGCTACCGCGGCCCAACGAAGGATTATGACGAGACGGTCTTCAACGTGGTGCCCTACGCGGACGAGCAGGGCGACACCTTGACCATGCTGCACAACCAGGCCGGCAATCTTGGCGTCAGTGTGGGCTTCAATACCGGCGAATTGCCGGTGTTCTCGCTATGGAAGAACACAGATACCGAGAAGCAGGGATATGTGACCGGGCTGGAGCCGGGGACCAGCTATTCCTACAACCGCCGTTATCAGCGACCGCTCGGTTTGGTGCCGAAGATCGAGCCGGGCGAGCAGAAGCACTTCCGCGTGCGTTACGAGCTGTTGGGCGACAGCGCCGCAGTGGACAAGGCACGCAAACAGATCGAAGCGTTGCAGGGCGGGCGTGATACGGAGACACGCAAGGCCCCGCTGGTTGACCTCAACAAGGACTAATACGCCATCAGCCAGACATTCATCCTGCCGGTTCGTCATCAGGGAGCGGGGCGCCAGGAAATTTACGTGAATGCCTCTCGATGGCTCTAGCCCAGGGGTTCTGGTGCTGCTGAAGGCCAAAGGACCAATGCGAAAGTTCCCCGCGGCGCGGAGGTATAGCGAAAGGCTTACAAGAAGCTGCGACGTTCGCCACTTCTGCAGTCTGCGGCATGTAATTAATCTACACACACTCTGAAGCGCAGGAAGCGCTCAGGATCAGGAAGATCGACCATTAGCCAGGACGGCACTCGAAGGGACTTCGGAAAGGTCAGAAAAAACCCGCTTCGGCGGGTTTTTGCTTTTTGGCGTGTCACGTTTGTACGTGCGCCTGAGCTTGTCCTGTTGTCTTTTCCCCCGGCTCCGTTCCTGGCTGCTGTGAGCATTGGTAATCGCCACTTATCATCGAACCAATCAGCCGAATTCATCGCCGTGCTATTTATTACGGACGAAAAAAAGCCCCGCCGAAGCAGGGCTTTTTTATATCAGGCGTCTTAGGAGACTTGAACCTGATCGGCCTGCATCCCTTTCTGGCCTTTAGTAGCCATGAAAGAAACTGCTTGGCCTTCGCTCAGGCTTTTAAAGCCTGCGCTTTCGATTGAACGATAATGGACGAAAAGATCTTCGCTACCATCGGTCGGCGTAATAAAGCCGAAACCTTTTTCATCGTTGAACCATTTAACTGTGCCATTTTGACGAGTAGACATGAGTATCTCCCAGGTGTTTTAAGGCTGCAGCACTGAAGCATTCAGGGCCGAGACTGAGAAGCGAGAATCAAAACGAACCGAGGAGATGAAACAGAGAAACATCATGCCGGGTGTCGAAGTGTTAATTGCGAAGCAGTGGGAGCGAATATACGCACATTTAAATATAAGTACAGCGTTCTTTATTGTTCTCTGTATTTCGAGCGGCGAGTAGAGATCTGGCCCTGCTGATAATTCCCAGATAACTGGCTGTTAATGATGAATATTTGTACCCGATATGGCTAGCCTAAAAAATTAATTCAAATACCGCCTGCTTTGTAAAAAGCAAAGCTTGAGCTTGCCTTTTTGCTTCTGTCCGCCGAATAGAAGTGGTGCCCCTGGAAACGCTTGGGCACCACGTGATAACCAGCAATCGAGGCACGGTTTTTCGGGGGCGAGCGCGACAGCAGAACAGGGTGATTGTTTCGCCTATAGCGAAAGGCTTACAAGAATCCCAGTTTTTTGCCCTTCAGCATCGGCCAGCAGATGATTAATCTGTGCCCACTCTGAAGCGCAGGATGCGCTCAGGATCAGGATGATAGACCACCGCCAGGAAGGCAGCCGAAAGGATTCGGAACGGTCAGAAGAACCCGCTTCGGCGGGTTTTTTGTTGCCCAGGGGAAAGTATCTCCTGCACCCCGCCTGTCCCCACCTATCAGGCAGAGGCTTATACGATCACGCTTCGTCGAGCAGGGCGCGGATCTTTATCAGTAGGTCGGCGCCTTCAAACGGCTTGAGCACCAGTTCCATGCGCTCATCTACGAAGCCCTCGCGACTGGATGCGTTCTCCGCATAGCCGGTCATCAGCACCACCGGCAGTGTCGGGCGTTCGCGGCGAGCCCATTCGGCCAGCTGACGACCGGAGAGGCGCGGTAGTCCGACATCGGTCAGCAGCAGGTCGATAGACGGATCGGCCTCCAGCAGAGACTGGGCAGTCTCCACATCGCCCGCTTGGCTGCACCGGTAGCCGGCTTCGATCAGGGTTTCGGCGATCAGCATGCGCACACTGGGCATGTCTTCCACGACGAGCACATGCTCATGACCGGCGAGGAGATGGGTCGACCTGTCGAGTGCCGTGTCGCGCGTGGCCGGCAATTCGCCGGTGGCCGCGGGAAGTAGCAAGGTGACTTCCGTACCGGCGCCAAGCGTACTGCGAATGCTCGCATCACCCCCTGACTGCAAGGCAAAGCCGTAGATGCTCGACAGGCCCAGCCCAGTGCCGCGACCTTGGGGCTTGGTGGTGAAGAACGGATCGAAAACCTTGTCCAGCACGCTGGGCTCGATACCCGTGCCGTCATCGCTCACGCACAGGCCGATGTAGTGCCCTGCCGCGAGCTCCGGCTTCTGACTGCCGTCCGATGGGAACGTGCTGATGCGAATATGCCCGCCTTCGGGGAGCGCATCGCGGGCGTTTATCACCAGATTGAGCAGGGCACTCTCGAACTGGCTGACGTCCACGCGAGCCACTGCGGGCTCATCGGTGAAGTCGAATGTCAGCGTGATGCGCTCGCCGATTGTGCGGCGCAGCAGGTCTTCCAGGGAGCGGATGCGTTCGTTGATGTCCAGTGCCCGTGCATCCAGCGGCTGCTTGCGGGCGAATGCCAACAGGCGATTGGTCAGTGATGCGGCACTGCGCGCCGAGCTGAGGGATGCGTCGGCAAAGCGCAGCACGCTGTCGGCGCGGCCTTCGATGATGCGCTGCTTCATCAGCTCGATGCCGGTGATGATGCCAGTAAGCAGGTTATTGAAGTCATGGGCGATACCGCCGGTGAGCTTGCCCAGTGCGTCCATTTTCTGCGCCTGCAGCAGCTGTTCCTCGGTGCGCGCCCGCTCGGCGACCTCGTGGGCAAGCTGGCTGGTGGTAGTGGCGATCTCCTGTCGCTGAGCACGCTCGCGGTGGCGCTGTTCGGTTACGTCCTCGACGAATACCAGGCCAAGGCCTTGGGTGCGGTACGGCGAAATCTGCCATTCGGTCTCGCGCGTCTTGCCGTCGACCAGCATCTGCAGCGGCGTCCCCCAGCGCTCGCCTGCCCGCAAATGCGTGCGCAGCTCGGTGAGTATCGCTTCCTGCCCGGGGGCGAAGCACGTTGTCAGAGGGGAGGAGCGGCCGGCGGCGCCGATCAGCAGTTCGAACGCATGATTGCACTCGTGCAGTTGCAGTTCGGCGTCGAGTACTGCAATGGGTGCGGCGACATGGATAAAGATTTCCCGGAAGCGCGCTTCGCTATCACGCAACGCTCGCTCGGTGTCGCGCACTCGCAGCAATGTGCGCAGCGTCGCCAGCAGCACGTCGGGATCGACCGGGTGAATCAGATAGGCATCGCCGCCAGCATCCAGGCCGGTGATGATGTCGTTGGTTTCGATCGAGGCGGCCGAAACGTGAATTAGCGGTAGCAGTGCGGTGCTCGCGTCGGCACGTAATTGGCGGGCGATGTCGAACCCGCTCATGTCCGGCAGGTTAACGTCGAGGATCAGTGCATCTGGCGAGGCATTGGCGACCAGTTCCAGGCCTTCGCTGCCGGTGCCGGCTTCCAGCACCTGATAGCCATGGCGTTCGAGCACCCGGCGCATCGCATAACGCGTCGTGGCGTTGTCGTCGACTATCAATAGAAGACTGTCACGCTCCATCGGAACTCTCCGGCTGAATCGTGAACGGGAGGATGACGAAGAACTCGGATCCCTTGCCGGGCTCGCTTTCCAGACCGACGCGACCGCCTAGCAGTTCGGCGAAGCGCTTGCACAACGCCAGGCCAAGGCCGGTACCGCGCAGGCGCTTCTGCAAAGGCGAGTCGACTTGAGCGAAATCCTCGAAGAGCCGGTCATGTAGCCCGGCGGCGATGCCGATACCGGTGTCGCTGACGGCGAAACGGACCTGCTGCGGGTTTTCCATTCGCGCCGAGACGCGTACCTCGCCCTGTGGCGTGAACTTCACGGCGTTGGAGATGAAGTTGCGCAGAATCTGCGCCAGCTTTTTGTCATCGGTGTAGAAGCGCGGAATGCCTTCCGGCTCTTCGAAGATGAGCGCCACTGGCGAGCCTTCGACAATTGGGCGGAACATCCCGCGCAGCGCCGAGAACAGGTCGAGCATGTCGAACCAGGCCGGGGAAATGCTGACGCGGCCGGCCTCGATCTTGGCCAGGTCGAGCAGATCGTCGACCATCTCGCTCAGCTCGCTGGCGGCCGAGCTGACGAAACGCACCTGCGTGTGCTGTTCCGGGCTCAGCGGCCCGTCCAGTTCGTCGCTGAGCAGGCGGGTGATGCTGAGAATCGAGCCCAGCGGCGTGCGGAACTCGTGACTCATGTATGACAGAAAGCGGCTCTTCAGGTCCGACGCCTGGCGCAGTTGCTCGGCCTGGGTGTCCAGCTCCGCATACAGCGCCAGCACACCCTGATTGGTTTCTTCGAGCTCGGCGCGCAGCGACTCGTTATCGCGGCGCAACTGCTCGAGCAGGCCGGCGTCGCCGGACTCGGGGGACGTCGGATCAGCCACGAGGAGCCTCCAGATTGAGTGCCAGCACGGTCACATCGTCGCGACCGCGGCAGAAGTCGCGATGCAGCAGCGCGGCGATGATGGCCGGGTGGCGGTGAACGAGACCGGGGTAGTCGCGCAGATTCCAGCGAGTTTGCAGTCCATCGCTGTAGAGCACCAGCAGCCGCGCCTCACCCAGCGGGTAGTCGAAGACATGCGCCTTGCGAAAGCGCACGCCGACGATGCCGGGATGCGAGGCCAGGCCGCGCGAACCCTCACTGCCGATCAGGCTGGCGCCGATATTGCCAATGCCGGCGAAGTCCAGCGTCTGCCGTTGGCTGTCGAAGTGGGCGATCGCCGCCGCGCCGCCGCGGCTGCCGTTCATGGCCTGGTGCATGTTGCTGAATAGCGTGAACGGTGAATCCAGTGGTGTTTCTGCAAACGCCACGGCACCCGCCTGCGCGGCCTGCTGAGCAAGCTCGCCATGGCCGATGCCGTCGATGACCAGGGCACTGCAGCGCGCTTCGTCGAAGGCCAGATGCCAGACATCACCACAGGCCGTTTCGCCTGGGTAGGGATGTTGGCTGACGCCGAAGCGCCACTGCGGTGGCTGCACACCGCGTGGAAACAGCTGCGCCAGCACTACCGAGCCGCGCGCGTCGGAATAGGCGTCGAACACCTGGGCCTGGCGCGCCAGCGCGCCGAGCCCGATGCCCTGAGTCCCGCGAGTGGAAAAGCCGTCCGTCAGGCACTGATCGAGATCGAAGCCCGGCCCGCGGTCGACCGCGATGATCTCGACCCCGTGCCCCTCTCGTCCAGGCACTACACGCAGGTGCAGTTCGCCGCGCCCGGCGTGCTTGAGCACGTTACTGCCCAATTCGGTCACCAGCAGCGCGACGCGCCCGGCATCGGTGGCGTCGAAACCATGCTGTTCGGCCAGCCGCTGGGCGACCCGGCGGGCATGGCCGATCTGGCTGTTGTCTTCGATCAGCAGAACCTGAGTGACGCTTCCCTGAACGTTCATGTCCACCGCGTGATGGTGATTCGGGTGCCCGCGCCGACCGTGCTGTCGAGTTCGAACTCGTCCACCAGCCGCTTGGCGCCGGTTAGTCCCAGGCCGAGCCCGCTGCCGGAAGTCCAGCCGTCGGTCATGGCCAGCTTGATGTCGGCGATACCCGGACCTTCGTCGCGGAAGGTCAGGCGTACGCCGACCCGCGTGCCGTCCTCGATCAGCTGCCAGTCCATGTCGCCGCCGCCACCGTAGACCACTGTGTTGCGCGCCAGCTCGCTGACCGCGGTGACCAGCTTGGTCTGGTCGATCAGCCGCATGGCGCATTCCTGGGTCAGCTTGCGCACGGTCTGCCGTGCCAGCACTACGTCCTGCTCGAGGCGCACCGGCTGGCTGCCGCTGCTGCGCACGATCATTGCGCGGCCACGCGGGCACGCAGTAACTGCATGCCACGCTCGACGTTCAATGCGGTGCTGACCCCAGGTAGCTCGAGGCCGAGTTCGACCAGGGTAATGGCCACGGCGGGCTGCATGCCGACCACCACGGTCTCGGCATCCATGATCCGCGACAGGCCGGAGATGGTGCCGATCATGCGACCGATGAAGGAGTCGACCATGTCCAGCGCGGAGATGTCGATCAGCACGGCCTTTGCCGAGGTTGCACTGATGCGCTCGGCCAGATCGTCCTGCAGGGTCATCGCCAGTTGGTCGTGCATGTCGACCTGGATGGTGACGAGTAGAAACTCGCCCATCCGCAGAATGGGTATGCGGTCCATTAGACGGCCTTCGTCACGGTGAGGCCCGCACGGCGCAGGGCCAGGGCGAGGGCGTCAGCCAGGCTGGCCTTGGTGACGATGCCCTGCAGGTCCAGGCCCAGATGCACGATGGTTTGCGCGATCTGCGGACGCACGCCGCTGATGATGCAGTCGGCACCCATCAGGCGAATCGCGGTGACCGTCTTCAGCAGATGCTGGGCGACCAGGGTGTCGACCGTCGGCACACCGGTGATATCGATGATGGCGATTTCCGAACCGGTATCGACGATGCGCTGCAGCAGCGATTCCATCACCACCTGGGTGCGCTGCGAGTCGAGGGTGCCGATCATCGGCAGGGCGAGTACGCCGTCCCACAGCTTGACCACCGGAGTCGACAGTTCCAGCAATTCTTCCTGCTGACGCTTGATCACTTCTTCGCGGGACTTCTGGAAGGTGCGTACGGTGTACAGACCCAGGCTGTCGATCAGCTCGGACGCGGCCCACAGCTGCTCGGCGAATACCGCCGGCTCGTTGGCGTACTCGCTTTGCAGCAATGCCATCAACGGGCGCTTGAAGGCGAAGATGAAGCCGGCGGTCTGCTGCGAATCCATGCCTAGGAGTGCGCGGCTACGCGAGAGCTTCTCCAGATACAGGCGCATGCCATCCCACGCCGGGCCATTGATGTCGGCCGAGCCGTCTACCGTTCCGCTGATCAGCTGGCGGATAAAGTCGACAGTCTGCTGGGCTAGTTCTTCGGACTTGACGTTGTGGTAGCCGCCAAGGTTCTGCAGATCGGACTTCCAGCTGCTGAGCAGTTCGGACTGATTGCGAGTGATGGTGTCGATGGTGCGTTGCAGCAGGGCCGCCATAGGTGTAGCTCCAGATTTGACTTGATTGTCCATGTTCACCATGGCGCGTTAATAGGAATAGAGGTCCGCCTCGCGGCGATGTTCCGCGAAGCCAGCGATGGCTTGGCAGCTTTCCGATATTTCCGACAAATAAACTGGGAGATAGTAGCAAATGGGCATCAGCTACAAGCAGGAATCGCGTCATGGCCGATCGCTGTTCAGGCGGGCGCCACGGCAGCGATCTGCTCGATCAGCCATTGCAGCGCCGAGTCGTTCTGCCGCTGCGCGACGCTGACGATGTCCAAAGCGAAGGTGCCGAGATCAAACGGCAGATCGAATAGCTGCAGGGGCAGCAGGGTGGCGAAGTAACGCGCCAGCTGGGTCGGCAAGACTGCGGCGAGGTCGCTGCTGGCGACGATATGGGCGGCCTGCAGGTAGTTTGGTGTGGTGTACACCACCTCGCGCTCGCGGCCCTGGGCTTCCAGCCACTGGTCGACCATGCCACGGGTTTGGCCACCATGTACCCACAGGTGGCGCAGGCGTAGAAAGGCGTCCAGATCCAGGCCCGCGGTGAGTAGCGGATGTTCGCGGCGCACCGCCACCTGCAGGGTCTCGCTGGCCCAATGGCGGACGTGAAAGCGCGAGGGCACGTCGAGAAAGCGCCCAAGCACCAGGTCGACCTCGCCGTTGTCCAGCGCTTCGACCGGCAGCGTCGGGGTCAGGTGCTGGATCGCCAGTTGAATGCCGGGTGCATGCTCGGCCAGGCGCCGCATCAGTGCCGGCATGCAGATCAGTTCGACGTAGTCGGTCACGGCGATGCGAAAACGCTGCTGGCTGCACGCCGGATCGAAGGCCTCGCCGGCAATCAGGCTGTGTTCGATCTGCTGCAGCGCATGACGGATTGGCGCCTCCAGCGCCAGGGCTCGCGGCGTCGGCTGCATGGCCCGGCCGACGCGCACCAGCAGCGGGTCGTCGAGCAGTTCGCGCAGGCGGGCCAGGGCATTGCTGACCGCCGGCTGGCTGAGCGAAAGCCGCTCCGCCGCCCGCGAGACGTTGCGCTCGCGCAGCAGGGCGTCCAGCACACGGAGCAGGTTGAGGTCGAAGTTGTAGATATTCATTTGGTGAATCCGAAACATCACAAGACTAAATTTCAAAAATAGTAGCGTCTTCGTCTATGGTTGGTCTCCAGTTTTTCCAGCCTTGCAACGAGGACAGCTGCAATGAGCCAAACCCAATTCGATATCCAGACCGCAGCCGTGATCGGCGCGGGCACCATGGGCCGCGGTATCGTCATGAGCCTGGCCAACGCCGGCGTGCAGGTGCGCTGGCTGGACAACAATCCCGAGATGCTGGAACAGGCGCTGGGCGCGGTGGCCGACACCTACGCGCACAACGTGCGCCAGGGGCGGATCGACGAGACTCAAGCGGCTGCGCGACGGGCCTGCATCAGCAAGGCGGCTGATTACCAGGCGCTGGCCGATGTGGATCTGGTGATCGAGGCGGTCTACGAAAACCTCGAGCTCAAGCAGCAGATCTTCCGCGAGCTGGACGGCATCGTGAAGCCGACCGGCATTCTTGCCAGCAACACCTCGGCGCTGGATATCGACGCCATCGCCGCCGTCACCGGGCGCCCGGAGCAGGTCGTGGGCCTGCACTTCTTCAGCCCGGCGCACATCATGAAGCTGCTGGAAATCGTCCGCGGCGCGAAGACCTCCAAAGCCGTGCTCGACGCCTCCACCGAACTGGGCAAGCGCATGGGCAAGGTCAGTGTGGTCGCCGGCAACTGCCCGGGCTTCATCGGCAATCGCATGCTCGCCACCTACGTACGCGAGGCGCGGATGATGCTGCTCGAAGGCGCCTATCCCCATCAGGTGGACGCCGCGCTGCAGGGCTTCGGCTTCGCCATGGGCCCATTCCGTATGTATGACGTGGTCGGTATCGATCTGGAATGGCGCACCCGCGAACTGGCCGGCAAGGGTCAGGACGAGCCCGAGGTGCAGGTGGATAACCGTCTCTGCGAGCTGGGCCGCTTCGGCCAGAAGTCGCGCATGGGCTACTACCGCTACGCCGAGGGCAGCCGCCAGGCCGAGCACGATCCGGAAGTGGACGCCCTGGTGCAGCGCGAGTCCGAGCGCCTCGGCTATGAGCGCCGCGAGATCGGCCCGGAGGAGATCCTCGAGCGCTGCCTGCTGGCGCTGGTCAATGAGGGCGCGAAGATTCTCGAGGAAGGCATGGCTGAGTCCAGCGCCGATATCGACACCGTCTACCTCTACGGTTACGGCTTCCCTGCTGAAGTCGGCGGGCCGATGACCTGGGCCGATCGTCAGGGCCTGCCGGCCATTCGTGATCGCCTCAACGCATTGGCCGAGCGCCACGGCGCGCACTGGCAGCCGGCCGAGCTGATCGACAGCCTGGCCACCCTTGGCGGTCGTTTCGCCGACCACAAGAAGGAGGCGTGAGCATGGAATACAAGGCACCCCTGCGTGACATGCGCTTCGTGCTGCACGAGCTGTTCGACGCCACCGGTCATTGCGAATTGCTCGGCAACGGCCTGGACCGCGAGCTGATCGACGGCGTGTTGGAAGAAGCCGCGCGCTACACCGGCGGCGAGATCGCGCCGCTCAATCGCAACAGCGACGAAGAAGGCGTGACCCTGGAAAACGGCGAAGTGCGCACGCCGCAGGGCTTCGTTGAGGCCTACAGGCAGTACGTCGACAACGGCTGGGCGAGCATGACCGGGCCGACCGAGTACGGTGGTCAAGGCTTTCCGCAGCTGGTGGCCTGCAACTTCCACGAGATGCTGATGGGCGCGTCCCTGTCCTTCCGCATCTACTCGGGCCTCACCGAGGGCGCGGTGCTGGCGCTGTACAAGCACGGAAGCGACGAGCTGAAAAATGCCTATCTGGAGAAGCTGGTCAGCGGGAGCTGGAGCGGCACCATGTGCCTCACCGAGCCGCAGGCCGGCACCGACCTCGCCCTGCTGCGCACCCGGGCCGAGCCCCAGGCGGACGGCAGCTACAAGGTCAGCGGCAGCAAGATCTTCATCTCCGGCGGCGAGCACGACATGAGCGAGAACATCGTGCACCTGGTGCTGGCGCGCCTGCCGGATGCGCCGGCTGGGGTGAAAGGCATCAGCCTGCTGCTGGTGCCCAAGTTCATCGCCAATGCCGATGGCACGCCGGGCGAGCGCAACGCGCTGAGCTGCGGCGCCATCGAGCACAAGATGGGCATCAAGGGCGCGGCCACCTGCGTGATGAATTTCGACGGTGCCACCGGCTGGGTTGTCGGCGAGCCGAACCAGGGCCTTGCCTGCATGTTCACCATGATGAACGACGCGCGCTTCCAGGTCGGCTTGCAGGGGCTTGGCATTGCCGAACAGGCTTATCAGGGCTCGCTGGCCTATGCTCGTGAGCGCTTGCAGTCTCGTGGGTTGGCAGGCGCGCAGCACCCGGACAAGGTCGCCGACCCGATCATCGTCCACCCGGACGTGCGCCGCATGCTGCTAACGCAAAAGACGCTGGTCGAAGGCAGCCGCATGCTGGCCGCCTACTGCGCCCGGCAGCTGGATCTCGAACACGGCCACCCCGAGCCGAGCTACCGCAAGGCCGCAAGCAAGCGCGCTGCGTTGCTGATCCCCATCGTCAAGGCGTTCTTCACCGACATGGGCCAGGAAGTCGCAAGCCTCGGCGTGCAGGTCTACGGTGGCCACGGCTATATCCGCGAGTGGGGCATGGAGCAGCTGATGCGCGACAGCCGCATCACCCAGCTCTACGAGGGCACAAACGGTATCCAGGCGCTGGATTACATCCGCCGCAAGCTGCTCGGCGATGGCGGCGCGGAGCTTTCGGCGTTGCAGGCGGAATTCAGCGAGGTCTGTGACCGGCAGATCGACCGGCCAGCACTGCACGACATGGCTAGCAAGGTGCAGGCACGCATCGGCGAATGGCGCGAGCTGACTGCCGAGATCATTGCTGCGACCGGCCGCGATCCGCAGGAGATTGGCGCGGTGTCGGTGGATTTCCTGCAGTACTCGGCGTATGTCCTGTTGGCGGGCTTGTGGCTGCAGGCCGCGGCGCGCGCCCAGGATGCGCTGGAGCAAGGCAGCGGTGAAGAGGCGTTCTATCAGGCCAAGCTGGCCAGTGCGGATTTCTACCTGCGCCGGGTATTGCCGCGGGCGAGTGCGCATCGGGAAGCCATTCAGGGTGGGGCCGAATGTTTGATGGCGCTGCCGGAAAGCGACTTCGCGTTTTGAGCTAATCGATCACAGGAGGCACCGATGCATCCGTTCAGCTTTGCCACAACCGCTCAATTGATCTGTGAGCCCGGCTCGTCGCGCCGGCTGGCCAGCCTCTGCAAGGAGCGCGGGGCACGCTCGGTGCTAGTGGTGACCGACCCCGGCATCACCCGTTTCGGCCTGCTCAATGAAGTGCTGCCGGGCTTCGAGGCGGAAGGGCTGCAAGTCGCTGTGTACGATCAGGTCATCGCTGATCCGCCAGAAAATATCGTGATGGCTGCGGTCGAGCAGGCGAAAGCGTGCGGTGCCGATCTGGTCATCGGCTTTGGTGGCGGCAGCTCCATGGACGTAGCCAAGCTGGTGGCATTGCTGGCGCATCCTGACTGCAGTCAATCGCTGCAGGACATCTATGGGGTCGGCAACGCCAAGGGTCAGCGCCTGCCGCTGATACAGGTGCCGACCACGGCGGGCACCGGCTCCGAAGTCACGCAGATCGCCATCATCACCACCGGCGAGACGACCAAAATGGGCGTGGTCTCCACGCTGTTGCTGCCGGATCTGGCGTTGCTGGATGCCGATCTCACCCTCGGCCTGCCACCAGCGGTGACAGCGGCCACGGGCATCGATGCCATGGTGCATGCCATCGAGGCCTATACCAGTGCGTTGAAGAAGAACCCGATGTCCGACCTGTTGGCCCGTGAGGCGCTGCGCCTCTTGGCGGCCAATCTGGACGAGGCGGTGCATAACGGCAGCAACCGTGAGGCGCGCCAGGCCATGCTGCTGGGCGCCTGCCTGGCCGGGCAGGCGTTCGCCAATGCGCCGGTGGCGGCAGTGCATGCCTTGGCTTATCCGCTGGGTGGCAATTTCCATATCCCGCACGGGCTGTCGAACGCGCTGGTGTTGCCGCAGGTGCTGCGCTTCAACGTCAGCGCGGCGACCACGCATTATGGCGAGCTGGCGCCGATCATCCTCGGCGACCGGCTGCGCACGGACGACCCATCGACCTACGCCGAGCAGCTGATCGAGGAATTCGAGCAGATGAGCGCACGCGTTGGCCTGCCGACCCGGCTGCGTGATGCCGGTGTGCCCGAGGACATGCTGCCGCAACTGGCCAAGGAAGCGATGCTGCAGCAGCGCCTCTTGGTCAACAACCCGCGGGAAGTGACCGAAGCTGACGCCCTGGCGATCTACCGAGCGGCTTACTGACCCCACGTTGCGTCGCGTTCACGTGGCGCAGCGTCTGTTACCCCGAAGGATTACCGCATGGCCGAACAACCGCAGCACCTGCGTACCGATTATCGCCACTTCCAGCCCATTACCACGCGCTGGCATGACAACGACATCTACGGCCACGTGAACAACGTCGTCTACTACAGCTATTTCGATAGCGCGGTGAATACCTATCTGATCGAACGCGGCGGTCTGGATATTCACGACGGCGAGGTGGTGGGCTTCGTGGTCAGCTCCGCGTGCGATTACTTTTCGTCCATCGCCTTTCCGGACGCTCTGGAAGTTGGCTTGCGAGTCGGAAAATTGGGCAACAGCTCAGTGCAGTATGAACTGGCGATCTTCAAGGCCGGTGAGGCGCAGGCCTGTGCGGCGGGGCGCTTCGTCCACGTCTTCGTAGAACGCGTCAGCAACCGACCAACCCCGATTCCCGCTGGCTTGCGTCAGGCGTTGGAAGCATTGCTGGTGTGAGGAGGGATGTGGGGGTAGAAGAGGAGCGGGGTTTAGCTGCACTGCATGGCTGGGATTCCGGGCCATGCAGCGGTGCTCTTGCTGTGCCAGTTCGCGCGGCAAGGTCAGCAGTATCAGCGGTGATGTTTGTGTTTGTGCTTGTAGTGCCCTTTGGCTTTGCCGGGGTGACCGTAGTAACGGCGGTCGTCTCGGTAGCGGCGGTCGCCGCGATAGTCATCATCATCGCCGTAAGCATTGCCGATAGCGCCGCCTGCTCCGCCGCCTACCGCAGCGCCGATCAGCCCACCGGTGCTGCCTCCGACCCGCTGGCCAATGACATTGCCGCCCGCTGCGCCCAGGCCGCCACCGATGGCCGCTTCGGTGCGGCTGCGCTTATCTGCACCGACCATGCCGCCAGCCGCGCCGCCTACGCCGGCACCGATCGCCGCGCCGGTAGACCCCCCCAGATGCTCGCCGACCACTGAGCCCAGCGCGCCGCCAAGTGCGCCGCCGACGGCGGCTTCAGTGTTGCTGCCGGCGAATGCCGCGCCGCTGAGCAGGCTGGAAGACAACAGGAAAATCGAGGCGTACTTCATGGTGTGATCCCATATGTGGAATTGCGCCGTGATCCTCACGTGCCGTTCCGCTTCGGGCAAGAGCGTCCCGACGAAATGCGTGATGCAGTTCCCGTTTGCTAACTCTTTGATTTTCCGTGGGAACTTGGATTTTTCTGGATGGTCTCAGTTCGCTTGTAGGATATCCCCGTTTCCCGGGTGAAGTGCGCATCAGCCGCGCGGTTTGCCCGCAGCCGATACCGTTGGGCTGTAGACACGTGGCGTGCTGTGGTGCGGCAGGTGGATCAGATTCAGGTTATGCCGCTGCGCCCATTGCGCAGCCAGCCCCGTAGGTGAGGACAGGCTGACCAGCGTCGGAATGCCGGCCCGCTGAACTTTGTGTACCAGCTCCAGACTGCAGCGGCTGGTGACGATCGCCAGGCCGCCATCTGCGACACAGCCAGTGCGGGCCATGGCGCCAATCAGCTTATCCAGCGCGTTATGCCGGCCGATATCTTCACGGCCCAAGCGTATTTCCCCGGTCGCATCCATGAACAGCGCGGCGTGGACCGCGCCGCAATCGCGGCCCAGTGGCTGAAAATCCGCAATACGCTGGCGCAGGTCCGCCAGCCAATGCGAGGGCGGCAGCGGTGAGGTCGGCATTATCGGCAGCTGGGGCAACGCCTGCTCCAGCGCCTCGACACCACACAGTCCGCAGCTGCTGGTACCCGGTAGCTGACGACGCTGCTGCTTGAGACGCCAGAATGCGCGGCTGGAAATCTCCAGCTCCGCCCGCCTCGCATTGCCGCGACCTTGCAGGCGGACGTCGTAGATATCGTCCAGCGAGTCGACGAGGCCATTGGCCAGGCTGAACCCTACCGCGAAATCTTCCAGATCGGCCGGCGAGATCATCATCACCGCCTGGTTGAGCCCGTTGTAGGCGATTGCTAGCGCGCACTCTTCGGCGAGGTCGACCGCGCACTGCTCAACTTCGTCGATGGGCTGATAGCAATAGCGCTGACTGGCACCGGCGGGTGATTGCGCGGCGTCGGCGAAGCCATCGGTCAGGCGAGACGGGGCATTCATCGGCAAGTTCATCCTGGGCAGTATTGCAAGGCCGGAGCGCTGGGCTGCAGGCGAGACGGCGCAGTTGCCATGAATGCGCGCAGCCGGCGGATAGGGTTATGACCCCGTCCGGCTGCGGACGATTCACCGTTGATCGTTCTCTGCCAGCATGTCGCGCACTCGTTTGGCCAGTGCATCCAGGTTGAACGGTTTGCTGATCATGTCCATGCCCGGTTCGAGGAAGTCCGCGCTGGCAGCCTGTTTGGCGTAACCGGTCATGAACAGCACGGGCAGGCCAGGGTACTGCTGGCGCGCGACGTCGGCGAGCTGGCGGCCGTTCATTCCCGGTAGTCCGACATCGGTGACCAACATGTGGATGGCCGGAGTGCTTTCGAGTATGCGAATCGCCGCGTTGCCGTCCGCCGCCTCCAGTGCCTGATAGCCGAGCATCTGCAGCACATCGATGACCAGCAGGCGCACCGCTGGGTCATCTTCGACTACCAGCACCGTTTCACCCTGTTTTGCATGCAACGTGCCTTCCGGCTCCATGGCCGTCGTAGCCATTGCTGCGGCGGACTGTTCCTCGAAGACGGGCAGGTAGAGGCTGACCTGCGTGCCTTCGCCAGGCTCGCTGGCGATCTGGATATGGCCACCCGCCTGGCGAGTGAACCCGTACACCATCGATAGGCCGAGACCGGTGCCCTGGCCGATCGGCTTGGTGGTGAAGAATGGTTCGAAGACGCTGGCCAGTACCTTTGCACTCATGCCGCAGCCGCTGTCGGTCAGGCATAGGATGACGTAGCGCCCTGCGGGTAGATCGCCGACCTCGCCTTGTCGCTGCAGTTCGGTATTGCGGGTTTCGAGCAGCAGGGTGCCGCCGTCGGCCATGGCATCGCGGGCGTTGATGACCAGATTGAGCAGCGCGCTTTCCAGTTGGTTCTCGTCGCTGGAAACGGGCCATAGCCGTTCCTGCAGCTGATTGCGGATCTGGATATGGCTGCCCAGTGTGCGGCTGAGCAGATCGTGCATCGACTCGATCAGCTGGTTCAGCTCGACACGCTTGAGATTCAACGGTTGGCGCCGGGCAAAGGCGAGTAGACGGTGGGTCAGCGCCGCGGCACGGTTGGCCGAAGTCACGGCGGCATCGATGAAACGTTGGGTTTCGCCGTGACGGCCGGACTGGATGTAGCGTTGAATCAGGTCCAGGCCGCCGATGATGCCGGTCAGCATGTTGTTGAAGTCGTGAGCGATGCCGCCGGTCAGCTGGCCTACCGCTTCCATCTTCTGCGCCTGACGCAATGCTTCCTGCGCCTGCTCGCGGCTGGCCATTTCCTTGAGCAGCCGCTCGTAGACTTCCGCCAGCGCCTGGGTGCGCTCTTGGATGCGGCTCTCCAATGTCTCGTTGAGTTCGCGCAAAGCCTGTTCGGCACGCCAGCGCTCGGTGACATCCAGCGCCATGACGAAAAAGCCAAGTACTGCACCGCGGCCATCGCGGCGCGGCAGATAGTGCACCAGCATCCTGCGCACTTGCCCGTCCCGGTGCGGGCTGTAGGCTTCGAAGGTCACGTCCTTGCCGGCGAGCGCGTCGCGAATGCTCGCCTGGCGTTCGACATAACCTTTTTCGCCGAGCACTTCGCGTGCAGTCTTGCCCAGCAGCCATTCGGTCGAGTGGCCGAACCAGTCGGAGTAGTAGCGATTGTTGAAGCGAAAGCGCTCTTCTGCGTCGACATAGCCGATCAGCACCGGCAGCGCGTCGGTGACCATCTTCAGTTCGGCTTCACTCTGGCGCAGGGCGTCTTCGCTGGTTTGCTGACGGGTGATGTTCATAACCGCGCCGGGGAAACGCAGTGGCCTGCCTTGGTCATCGCAGTGGCAGCGCCCACGCGCCAGCGCCCAGCGTGTTTCGCCATCTGGTTGCTGGAGTCGGTAGCGAACGTCGAGGTTGCCGCGCTCGGCGATGCAGCGCTCGAGGGCCTTGCGTAAGCGTGGTACGTCGTCGGGGTGGACGTGCTCGAAAAAGGCTTCGCTACTCAGCCCATTGGGGCCGGACTGTTCCACCGGAAGAATTCGTGAAAGCTCGGCCCCCGGCGGAATTTCGCTGGCGTGGATGGCCCAGTCCCAAATGCCGATCAGGTCGCTGGCTTCGAGGGCAAGTTGCAGGCGCTGCTCACTGGCCCGGTGCACCTCGGCGCTGAGCTTGTAGTGCAGGGCGGTCTGCGAAAGGCGAGTTTCGGTGCGTACGCGTTCGCTGGTTTCACTGAGGCACAGCAGCAGCCCGCTAATACTGTGCGGCGCATTACGAATGGGGCTCAGGGCGAGATCGAACCAGGCTTCTTCCAGTTGACCTGCGCGCTCGATGGCCAGCTGCTGATTGCGCAGCACGCGGGCCTCACCGCGCTGAGCAGTGTCGCAGGCCGGGTCGAGCAATTCCCAGGTCGCGCCCCAGCGCTGACAGGCCGGCTGGCCCAGTTCACCTGGGTGGCGATCGCCGATCAGTGCGGCGTGGGCGTCGTTGTACAGCTGCAGCGCCTGGTCGCCCCAGAGGATGCACATCGGCAGAGGTGCTTCGAGAATGGTATCGAGCAGCAACCGCAGCGAAGCCGGCCAGGTATCGGGCGTGCCCAGCGCAGTCGCGCCCCAGTCGTACCGGCGGATCCGCTCGCTCATCTCGCTGTGACTGTGAGGCCAGAGTTCGGCGCCTACTGCTGCCATGTTGCTTCCTATCGATCATCCGTGGCTGCTACGAGCGTTGGCAGCTACTGCCTCTACCTCGCTGTTTCAATGCGCGTCGACCCTGGCTCTTCCTGAGCCGGTTCTCGCCGACGGCAACTGTTGCGTAGTGTAAAGCTTCCGAGCCGCGGACGGCAGCGCCAGCCGTCACGCTTGGCCATCGCGCAGGCTGCTGACCAGGTCGAGATAGTCGCCGACCGCGGCAAATTCCTCGGTATCCTTGGGCGCGCGCCGGCTGTCCGGTTCGCGCACGGCCAGCAGATGAGCGATGCCGAAACGTCCAGCGCTGCGCAGGATCGGCAAGCTATCGTCGATGAACAGCGCGCGCGCGGGGTCGAAGTCCAGATCCTGACGCAGTGCATGCCAGAACTGCGGCTCCTCCTTAGGGTAGCCATAATCATGCGAGCTGATCAGCCGATCGAACCATGGCGCCAGTTCGATCTTTTCCAGCTTCAGCGACAACGAGTCGCGGTGGGCATTGGTGATCAGCACCACGCGTTTGTCGGACTTGCGCAGCTCGGCGAGAAACTCGTCTGCAGAGGGACGCAATGCAATCAGCTCGGCGATCTCGCGCTTCATCTCGCGGATCGGCAAGTTGAGTTCGCGGGTCCAGTAATCCAGGCAGTACCAGGTGAGCTTGCCGACGTGTTCGTTGAACAGTGGCGCCAGCTCCAGCTCGGCCATTGCACGGCTGATGCCGTGCAGCTCGGCGTAGCGTTGCGGCAACAGTTCGAGCCAGAAATGGTTGTCGAAATGAAGATCCAGCAGCGTGCCGTCCATATCGAGCAGGACGGTGTCGATTTCGGACCAGGGCAGATTGGCAGTCATGGGCGGGCTCGGGGTCGGCGATGAGTAGATAGGCAAGCGGCGGTCAGTTGGTCGCAAAGCACTCGCGGCCAGCGCAAAAAGCCGGGTTATGATAGCTGCTCGCGTTTCCAGGAGTTTCCCATGCGCCAGAAACCCACCGTGCTAGCCCGTGAGATCGTCGCCAGCAGCCGACTGTTCCGTGTCGAGGAGCTGCAGCTGCGTTTTTCCAACGGGGTTGAGCGTACCTACGAACGCCTGGTCGGCAAGGGCAGCGGTTACGGCGCGGTGATGATCGTGGCGCTGGCCGATGCGGAGAATGCGCTGCTGGTCGAGGAATATTGCGGCGGCACCGACAGCTACGAGTTGTCGCTACCCAAGGGGCTGATCGAGCCGGGTGAAGACGTGCTAGAAGCGGCCAACCGCGAGCTCAAGGAAGAAGCCGGTTTCGGCGCACGGCGTCTGGAGCTGCTCACCGAGCTGTCGCTGTCGCCGGGCTACATGAGCCAGAAGATCCAGGTGGTGCTGGCTCGCGATCTTTATCCCGAACAGTTGCCTGGTGACGAGCCCGAGCCAATGCGCTTGGAGCAGGTGAGCCTGCACGAGCTGTCGAGCCTGATCCAGCACCCCCAGTTCAGCGAAGGTCGTGCGCTGGCCGCGCTTTATCTGGCCAAGGATCTGCTGACCCAGCGTGGAGAGTTCGGCCAATGAGTCATCCTTACTTGTCATCGGTCATCGATCTGGTTCGCCAGGCCGGCGATGCGATCCTGCCGCACTGGCGCAGCGAACTGGTGGTGCAGGCCAAGGCCGACGAGTCGCCGGTGACGGTGGCGGACATGGCTGCGCATCAGGTTCTGATTGATGGGCTGAAGGCATTGGATAGCGGCATCCCGGTGTTGTCGGAGGAGGATTGCGAAGTGCCGCTGGCTGAACGTGCTGGCTGGACACGCTGGTGGCTGGTCGACCCGCTGGATGGCACCAAGGAGTTCATCGCCGGCAGCGACGAATTCACCGTGAATGTCGCGCTGATCGAAGAGGGCAAGGTGCGCTTCGGGGTGGTCGGCATACCGGCCTCTGGGCGCTGTTACTACGGTGGTGAGGATTTCGGCGCCTGGTCTAGTGAGACATCCGGCGCGACGGAGCCGTTGCGCGTACGCCAGCAGCATGCAGATGCCTTCACCGTGGTCGCCAGTCGGCGTCACAGCAGTCCTGCGCAGGAACAGTTGCTGAGCCGGCTGGGTGAGCGTTTCGGTGAGCTGGCACTGGTCAATGTGGGCAGTTCGCTGAAGCTCTGTCTGCTGGCCGAAGGCGCCGCCGATTGCTATCCGCGTCTGGCGCCGACGTCGCAATGGGATACCGCTGCCGCACAGGGTGTCTTGGAGGGGGCCGGCGGTGAAGTGCTGGATGTCAGCGGTGCGTCGTTGCGCTATGAGGCGCGGGAAACTTATCTGAATCCATCGTTTCTGGCCTTGCCCAAAAGCGTCGACTGGCGCGATTGGCTGATCGACCTCGCCAACCGCGAATAACCGGTGCGCCGGCTTGCCGCTCGCCGGTGCCGCCTGAGCAAGCCGCAGCGGACGCAGCGGCTTGCAGTCCTTGCTATTTGTGCAGCACGAACTGCCCGGTGAAACGCACGGCATCACGGCCGTCGGCCGCCAGGATGCGGCTTTTCAGCTCCAGGCGCGAACGGCCGCGGCGGCGATAGATGGATTCGAAACGTTCCCAGGCCTCGGGGCTTGGTGCCGAACAAATGGCCATGGCGTCATCCATCACTGGCAGCGGATATTCGATCTTGCCTTCGTGGATGACGATGTGGCCGTCCTCGATGCCCGCCTCGCGCAGGCGCAAATGCAGCCAGCCCCAGCCAGCCAGCACCGAAGCGCAATACAGGCTGCCGCCGAACATGCTGCTCTTGTGATTGATGTTCGGCTGCAGCGGTACCTGCAGGCGCAACTCGTGGTTTTCCCACTGTTCGACGCGCAGCCCAAGTGAGCGGGTCAGCGGTATGTCGTGATGGAGGATGGCTTCCAGGTAGCGGCTATCGCGGCTCATGCCGGGGAGGTTCCTAAACGTTACGGAGATACAGACAGACGCCAAGCATGACTCCTGAGTCACGGTTTGGCCAGTCCGTTCACACCATTTGCCTAGGCATGCAGAGGCCGCGCCACGCCTGCGTTGCGGGTGGTCTGGATCGGTGCTCTGAAGTGCTGTGGCGATGCTCGATGGTGCGCTGGCTCAGCCGGCAGCCTTGCTTCGGTAGGCGCAGTAACCCGGGCGTGGGCCGATGCGCGGGTGGTTGCGGCAGGTGTCCGGGCGCTTGGCATAGACCGTGCAGAGCCGGGTCTTGCGGTCCAGGTAGAGGCAATCGCCATTGGTCAGCCGTGTGAGCGTGAAGATCTCGTGCTTGTGGTTGAAGTGTTCGACGATGCCGGCCTTGCTCAGCCGCTTGGCGACGTTCTTCGCCGGCTCGTCGCGCTCGAAGGCATCGACCAACTCCAAGCGAATCAGGTCGTCGATGCGTACCTCTACCGGCAGCGTGCAGCAGGTTGCATTGCAGTCTCGGCACAGGCCGGCGCTGTAGCGTACCCAGGTTTCCAGGCGTTCCGGGTCGGCGGAGGCGATCACTTTGTTCTTCACGGGCAGTCTTCGGGCGATTCGGGCGCGCGGATCATAGCGAGTCGCCCGCCGATTACCAGTGCCTTCCGACGACAGCAATGACCAGACAGGCGGTAGCGCAGATGTAAAGGAAACCTGCAAACCTTTCAGGAACGTTTAACGGAGGTGAACGGGCGCGGCTGCCGCGAGTCCCTCTTGTGTGTCTTCGCTAACCGAGGTCTGTCCATGACGCAGGAATCAGCCATTGCCACCGCCGAAGAAGTTGCCGCTTTCCGTGAGCGGGTGTTGCGCAAGCTCACCTACTCGGTGGGCAAGGACCCGGAGAACGCCTCCGATTACGACTGGTTCCATGCGGTAGCCCTGGCCACACGCGACAGCACCATCGACCGTTGGATGGATTGCACGCGTGACGCTTACACCGTTGGTCAGAAGCGGGTGTACTACCTCTCGCTGGAGTTTCTGATCGGCCGGCTGCTGGTGGATAGCCTGAGTAATCTTGGATTGTTTGACGTCGCCCGCGAGGCGCTAGCCGGGCTCGATGTGGATATCGATCGCATCCGCCTGTTGGAGCCGGACGCGGCGCTGGGTAACGGCGGTCTGGGTCGGCTCGCCGCCTGCTTCATGGAAAGCATGGCTACCCTCGGCGTGGTCTCCCATGGTTACGGCATTCGCTATGACCATGGTTTGTTTCGCCAGGCCATCGTCGACGGCTGGCAGCACGAGCAGACCGAAACCTGGCTGGATTTCGGCAACCCCTGGGAGTTCGAGCGCTCCGAGGTCAATTACCTGATCGGTTTCGGTGGCAACGTTACGGCCAGCACCAACGAGAAGGGCGAAGTGCAGCATTTCTGGCATTGGGCCGAGGGCGTGCGAGCGATCGCCTATGACACCCCGATCGTCGGCTGGCGCGGTGCCGGTGTGAACACCCTGCGCCTGTGGCGCGCACGGCCCGAGGCGGATTTCCATCTGGCGCGCTTCAACGCGGGTGATCACATCGGCGCCGCGGCGGAAGAGGCCCGCGCCGAGAGTATTTCGCGCGTGCTCTATCCGGCCGATAGCACCGAGGCCGGGCAGGAATTGCGCCTGCGCCAGGAGTACTTCTTCGTCGCGGCCTCGTTGCGCGATCTGCTGCGCCGCCACATCAAGCAGCGTGGGTCACTGGACAGCCTGCCCGAGTACAACGCGATCCAGCTCAACGACACCCATCCTGCGATTGCGGTGGCCGAGCTGATGCGTTTGCTGGTGGACGTGCACAGCTACGAATGGGAGCACGCCTGGCGCCTGACGACAGCGACGTTGTCGTACACCAACCACACGCTGCTGCCCGAAGCGCTGGAGACCTGGCCGGTTGGCTTGATGGAGCGCTTGCTGCCGCGGCATATGCAGATCATCTACCTGATCAATGCCCATCATCTGGACTGTCTGCGTGAACGCGGCATTCAGGATGCTGAGCTGCTGCGCTCGGTATCATTGATCGAGGAGGATCACGGTCGTCGCGTGCGCATGGGTAACCTGGCATTCCTCGGCTCGCACAGCACCAACGGCGTTTCCGGGCTGCACACGCAGTTGATGCGCAAGACCGTTTTCACCGATCTTCACAGCCTTTATCCGCAACGCATCAACAGCAAGACCAATGGCATCACCTTCCGTCGCTGGCTCTATCAGGCCAACCCGCAGCTGACCCAGCTGATCGTGGAGCATCTCGGTGAAGAGGTGCTCGATGAACCGGAGACGCGGCTACTCGAGCTGGAACCCTACGCCGAACAGGCACAGTTCCGTCAGCGCTTCGCCGAGCAGCGGCTGGCGAACAAGCGTCACCTGGCCAATGTGATTCACGAGCGGCTGGGTATCAGCGTCGATCCGACGGCGCTGTTTGATGTACACGTCAAACGCATCCACGAGTACAAGCGCCAGCTGCTCAACCTGTTGCATACCGTTGCGCTTTACCAGGCTATTCGCTCCGATCCGGGTGGCAACTGGGTGCCGCGGGTGAAGATATTCGCCGGCAAGGCGGCGGCCAGCTATCACCAGGCCAAGTTGATCATCAAGCTGACCAACGACATCGCTAACACCATCAATGCCGACCCCACCGTGCGCGGGCTGCTGAAGGTGGTATTCCTGCCCAACTACAATGTCAGCCTGGCCGAGGACATCATTCCCGCGGCCGATCTGTCCGAGCAGATCTCCACTGCCGGCCTGGAGGCTTCCGGAACCAGCAACATGAAGTTCGCTCTCAACGGGGCGCTGACCATCGGCACGCTGGATGGCGCCAATGTGGAGATGAGCGAGCAGATCGGGCTGGAGCATATGTTCATCTTCGGCCTCACCGCCGCACAGGTGAATGCGCGAAAACAAGCCAACGAGTACAACGCCGAAGCCATCATCGCTGCTTCGCCGCGACTCAGCGAAGTGCTCTCGGCGATTCGTGGCGGCGCGTTTTCTTCGGGCGACCCGGGGCGCTATGTCGGGTTGGTAGATGGCATCAGCTGGCACGATACCTTCATGGTTTGTGCCGATTTCGAGGCCTATTGGCAGGCGCAGCTGGACGTCGAAGAATGCTGGCGCGATCCGGCGCGCTGGTGGCGGTCATCCGTGCTGAACACGGCCCGCACGGGCTGGTTCTCGTCCGATCGGACCATTCGTGAGTACGCCCGCGAGATATGGAAAGTGATCTGATGGCGGTGCGCGCCGAAGTCGATATTCGGCGCGCCGCCTCGGCTGATGCGGGCTGCAGCCCGTGCTGGCAATCTGGCAGCCGCTGCGCTGAACTCTGCAGGGGGCGGACCGGTCTGAGGGGAGTTAGTTTTCCTACGGCCTGCTAAACTGCGCGGGTTTATCCTTCCTCCGGAGTCATTTCCATGTCACGCGTAACCCTCAGCCGCTACCTCATCGAGCAGACTCGCAGTAACAACACGCCTGCGGATCTGCGCTTTCTCATCGAGGTCGTGGCACGAGCGTGCAAGGAAATCAGCCACGCGGTCTCCAAGGGCGCCCTTGGCGGCGTGCTGGGCAGCAACGACAGCGAAAACATTCAGGGCGAAGTGCAGAAGAAGCTCGACGTACTGTCCAACGAAATTCTGCTGGAGGCCAACGAGTGGGGTGGTCACCTGGCCGGCATGGCCTCCGAGGAAATGGACAACGCCTACCAGATTCCCGGCAAATACCCCAAGGGTGCGTACCTGCTGGTATTCGATCCGCTGGACGGCTCCAGCAATATCGACGTGAACGTTTCGGTTGGCACCATCTTCTCGGTATTGCGCTGCCCGGACGCGAGCTTCAGCCAGAACGATGCGCTCGGCGAGGAAGCCTTCCTGCAGCCGGGCTCCAAGCAGGTTGCTGCCGGTTACGCCATCTACGGCCCGCAGACCATGCTGATTCTGACCCTCGGCCACGGCGTGATGGGCTTCACCCTGGACCGCGAGTTGGGCAGCTTCGTGCTCACCCATGAAAACCTCAGCGTTCCGCAAAGCACCACCGAATTCGCCATCAACATGTCCAACCAGCGTCACTGGGAAGAGCCGGTGCAGCGCTATGTCGGCGAACTGCTGGCCGGCAAGGATGGCCCGCTGGGCAAGAACTACAACATGCGCTGGATCGCGTCGATGGTCGCCGACGTGCATCGCATCCTCACCCGTGGCGGTATGTTCATGTACCCGCGTGACAACCGCGATCCGGCAATGGCCGGCAAGCTGCGCCTGATGTACGAGGCCAATCCGATGGCCATGATCGTCGAGCAAGCCGGCGGCGCTGCCACCACCGGTACCCAGCGCATTCTGGAAATCCAGCCCGACTCCCTGCACCAGCGCGTGCCGGTATTCCTGGGCTCGAAGGAAGAAGTCGAGCGCGTCACCGGCTACCACCAGGGCTGACCCGGTGCAGGCGCCCTGGCAGCAATTGCTCCTCTGGTGGTTCGGCCAGGGCACCCGTGCAACCGATATCGCGGCTGAGAAGCAGCGGCTCTGGTTTGGCTATCGCCCAGAGCAGGACACCGAGGCTCGTGAACGCTTCGGCGCGCTGGTCGAGCAGGCGCTGGACGGTGGTTTGCAGGACTGGGCAGAGCTACCTGAAGGCTGGCTCGCGCTGGTCCTGCTGCTCGATCAGCTGCCGCGCATGATCCATCGCAACACACCAAAGGCTTTCTCCGGTGACGAGCGCGCGCAGCAGCTGGTTCGCGATGGCCTGGCCCATGGCGGCGACATGCTGCTGGCGCCGATCCAGCGCGTATTCATCTATCTGGTGCTCGAGCACGCGGAAAATCTGGCGGTGCAGGATCTTGCCGTTGCGCACTTTACTGGGCTGCGCGATATCGCCGACGAGCAGGAGCAGCCGCTGTTCGCCGACTTCCTCGATTATGCCGAACGCCACCGTGAGGTGATTTCCCGTTTCGGGCGCTTTCCCCATCGCAACGCCATTCTCGGTCGCGAAAACAGCGACACCGAGCAATCATTTCTGGAGCAGCCGGGCTCGTCGTTCTGAGCGCGGCTGCCATTCAGGTAGCGCCTGCGCAGCGCCGTTGCGCCGGGGCATTGAACCTTAGAACAGGCAAGGAGCTCGATATGTCATTGCGTACCCCACTGTTGATTGCATTCGCCGTTTTGCTGGCTGCATGCAGTCCGGTCACTCAGGAGAACTTCGCCAAACTCAAGCCCGGCATGGAGCGCGCGGAGGTCGAGAAACTGCTCGGCAAACCTGGCGAATGCGCCGGCGCGCTGGGCATGTCCAGCTGCACATGGGGCGAGAAGAATCGCTTCATCAGCGTCCAGTTTGCCGGCGACAAAGTGATGATGTTTTCAGGCAATGGCCTGAAGTAACTGCTGATCTACCTGGAGAATCCCATGCGTGCGAGCGTTGCCCTGTTTTGCCTGATGCTGCTGAGCGGATGCGTGGGTGGCGGTCGCGAGCAGCCCCCTGAAACGGTGGGCGAGGTCGATCTTCAGCGCTACCAGGGGACCTGGTACGAAGTGGCGCGCTTGCCGATGTTCTTTCAGCGTGACTGCGTGCGCTCCGAGGCGCACTACAAGCTGCAGGCCGATGGCAGCGTGGCGGTGACCAACCGCTGCGAGACCGAGGAAGGCGAATGGCAGGAGGCGAAAGGTGAGGCGGTACCGCAGGAAGCCGGCAGCACCGATCGACTGTGGGTCCGCTTCGACAACTGGTTCAGCCGACTCTTTCCTGATTTGACCAAGGGCCATTACTGGGTGCTGTACCTGGACGATGCGTACAGTACGGCGCTGGTGGGTAGCCCCGACCGCAAGTACCTGTGGCTGCTGGCGCGCGACACCGATATCGACCAGGCGACTCGCGAACGTCTGCTCGCCGAGGCCGAGCGCCGCGGGTACGACACCGACGATCTGCTCTGGCGGCAGTGAAGGTCTGGCCAGCTCAGTCCCACTCCAGACGCGCCAACTGCCATTCACCGCCTTCCTGCCACCACTCCAGTCTTACCTGGTAATGGCCAGCCTGCTGCGGCAATAGCGACTCTGCGCCGGTAAGCGCAACCTGGGCTTCGGTATGGCCGCGATCCGGATAGGTCGGGTCGACCCAGCTTCGCTCGCTCAGAGCAATTACCCGGACGTTGCGGTGACGCAGGAACATCAGCGTTGCGGTGCGTCTGGCCCATTCGTTGTCGTACTGCCGCTGGGCCTGGAAATCGGCGTGTAGCAGCTCCATCAGCTTGCCTGTCTGCTTGTTTTCCAGGCTCGTTTGCAGCGCTTCGGTTGCCTGTCGCAATGCGGCTTCCGGGTCATCCCGGCCGCAACCAACGAGGGCCAGTAGTACGGCCAGTGCAGCTATTTTCCATGGTGACATGCTCAACTCCGCGAACCTCGTTATGATGCCGCTAACGTCATGCGGGCTAGCCTGCCCGCCGCAGATCAGGAGTGTGCCATGCAGACCTTGTATCCGGAGATCAAACCTTACGCCCGGCATGAGCTGGCGGTGGAAGATCCGCATGTGCTTTATGTCGACGAGAGTGGATCGCCGGATGGTCTGCCCGTGCTGTTCGTCCATGGTGGGCCCGGCGGCGGTTGCGACGCGCTAAGTCGGCGCTTTTTCGATCCGAGCCTGTACCGCATCATCACCTTCGATCAGCGTGGTTGCGGCCGGTCGACTCCCCATGCCAGCTTGGAAAACAACACTACAGCGCACCTGATCGCCGACATGCAGCGCATCCGCGAGCATCTGGGCATCGACAAATGGGTGCTGTTCGGTGGCTCCTGGGGTTCGACGCTCTCCCTGGCCTATGCCCAGGCCTATCCCGAGCATGTGCACGCGCTGATCCTGCGCGGCATCTTCCTCTGCCGACCACAGGACCTCGCCTGGTTCTATCAAGAAGGCGCCAGCCGCCTGTTCCCGGACTACTGGCAGGACTTTCTCGCGCCGATCCCACCGGAAGAGCGTGACGATCTGATGCAGGCGTTCTACCAGCGGCTCACCGGTTCCGATCAGATCGCCCAGATGCACGCCGCCAAGGCCTGGTCGTGCTGGGAAGGGCGAACCGCTACGCTGCGGCCCAACAATCAGGTCGTCGAACGCTTCGCCGATACCCATCGGGCGCTGTCGATGGCGCGCATCGAATGCCACTACTTCGTTAATCAGGCTTTTCTCGAGCCTGATCAGCTGTTGCGCGACATGCCGAAGATCGCCCACCTGCCGGGCATCATCGTGCACGGCCGCTACGACGCCATCTGCCCGCTGGACAACGCCTGGGCGTTGCACCAGGCATGGCCAAACAGCGAGCTGCAGATTATTCGCGATGCCGGCCATTCCGCGGCAGAGCTGGGGATCGCCGATGCCTTGGTACGCGCGACCGTAGACATTGCCCATCGCCTGCTAGACCTGCCGCCTGCGGACGCTGAATGAAGGGGCTGATTCAGCGGGTTAGCCAGGCGCGAGTCGAGGTTGCGGGTGAGGTGGTCGGCGCGATTGATCAGGGCCTGCTGGTTCTGGTCGGTGTAGAGCGTGAAGATGATCAGGCTCGGGCCGACAAGTTGCTGCACAAGCTGCTCAATTACCGCATCTTCGGTGACGATGCGGGCAAGATGAATCGGTCGCTCAAAGACATTGGTGGCGGCTTGTTACTGGTCTCACAGTTCACCCTGGTGGCCGATACCCGCAGCGGGTTGCGCCCGAGTTTCTCCAGCGCGGCGCCACCGGCTCTCGGCGAGTCGCTCTACGACTATCTGCTGACGCAGGCGCGTCAGCAGTATCCGCATGTCGCCTGTGGCCGCTTCGGCGCTGAGATGCAGGTGCATATGGTCAACGATGGTCCCGTGACGTTCCTTATTGAAACCTGACTTATGCGACTTAGTGCCGAACTGGCTCCAGGTCGTTGTCGCGCAGCCAGGTAATTGCGTACTCGCGTAGCTGTATCGTCTGATAGTCCAGCCACGCCTCCCTGACCTCTGGGAAGTCCTCCAGCTTGAAATCGAAGGTGCGCAGCGGTTTGCGGCCCTGTAGTGCATTGCTTAGCACAGCGTGGGCGATGGGATCATGCTGAGGGAACAGGAAGGCTTCACGCATCGCAATGGATTGCGCCAGCTCCAGCGGTTCGATGTGCAGATAGCGGTCCTGCTGAACGTCATACTTCTCCATGACGCCGGGCGCAGGCTCGCTGGGGAATACCGCGCGGATCTCACCGTTTTCCAGATCCAGGTAATACTCGGCGCTGTCGCGTCCGTCCAGGGCGTACTCCAGACGGTACATGTCGATGGTCAATGGTCGCATGGCAAGAACGGCTCTTTATTGGTTTAAGACGTATAGGAATTCCCGCGCTGCCGCGCGGAAACATGAGCAGTCTTAATCTCTGACTCCCGCGAGCCAGGTGGGTGCGTTACGTTCATCGGTACGCGGCGCTCTGGCCGGCGAACGGATGTCGGGCGGAGCGCCGGAGCCCGCTAAGGGGGTTGCTCGGAAGGGTAGTGGGAAACGTTGAGGGTTCCTGGGAGCGAGCGGCGGCGGTTGTTCAGAACAGGCGTGCCAGCAGGGCGCTGACTGCGGTTTCCACACGAAGGATGCGCTCGCCCAGTTGTACTGGCTGCAGGCCGGCAGCGGCCAGTTTGTCCACCTCGTAGGGAATCCAGCCGCCTTCCGGGCCGATCGCCAGAGTCACTGGCGCCGTCACCGCGCGCGGGCAATGCGGGTAAGCCCCAGGATGGCCGATCAGGCCCAGCGTGCCCGCAACGAGTTGCGGCAATCGATCTTCGACGAAGGGCTTGAAGCGCTTTTCGATGATGACTTCCGGCAGCACGGTGTCGCGGGCCTGTTCCAGTCCGAGAATCAGCTGCTCATGGATGGCGGCAGGTTCGAGAAAGGGGGTTTGCCAGAAGCTCTTCTCTACCCGGTAGCTGTTGAGCAGTACCAGCCGCGGTACGCCCATGGCGGCGACCGTCTGCAGCACGCGCCGCAGCATCTTTGGTCGCGGCAGCGCCAGGAGCAGGGTCACGGGTAGCTTGACTGGCGGGGGCTGGTCGAAGGAGACCTGCAGTTCAGCTTCGCCAGTGTCCATACGCAGCAGGCGACCACTGCCCATGTGGCCGCCGAGAATGCCGACTTTCAGAGTCTCGCCGACTTCGGCGCGATGTACCTGCTGCAGGTGCGTCAGGCGCCGGTCGCGCAGCAGTACTCGGTCAGCGCCGATGAAGTCGGGCGTATCGAGCAGCAGCAAGTTCACGGGCGCGAAGCTGGAGGCTGGTCGCTGGCGTCCGGCGCGTCGTCGTCTGCATCACCACGGAAGTGCTCGTCGCGCTTCTTGATCATGCTCCCGCAAATCACGCCGGCTTCGAACAGCAGCCACATGGGTACGGCGAGTAGCGCTTGCGAGAAGACGTCCGGTGGCGTCAGTACCATGCCGACGGCGAAGCAGCCCACGATCACGTAGGGGCGGCTCTTGCGCAGCGTGGCCACATCAACGATGCCAACCCAGATCAGCAGAAAGGTTGCTACTGGAATCTCGAACGCCACGCCGAAGGCGAAGAACAGCGTGAGCACGAAATCCAGGTACTGCCCGATATCCGTCATCATCGCCACGCCCTCTGGCGTCACGCTGGCGAAGAAGCCGAACATGATCGGGAACACCACGAAATAAGCGAATGCCATGCCGGCGTAGAACAGGAAGATGCTCGACACCAGCAGCGGCACGGCGATGCGCTTTTCGTGCTTGTACAGGCCGGGCGCGATGAAGCCCCAGATCTGATGCAGGATGACCGGCATCGAGAGAAACAGCGCGACCATCAGCGTGAGCTTGAACGGCGTCAGGAAGGGTGAGGCGACGCCAGTGGCAATCATCGTCGCGCCTTCCGGCAAATAGGCGCGCAGCGGAGCAGCGACCAGCGCGTAGATCTGCTGGGAGAAGTAGAACAACCCGGCGAACAAGAGGCCGATGGCGACCACGCAGTGCAACAGGCGCTTGCGCAGCTCGGTCAGATGAGCGACCAGCGGCATTTCCTGATCGTTGATAGAAGACTTGCTCATGGTTCTGGCGATCTGTCGGGGCGGGGAGTTGGTGCGGGCTCAGCCGCTGGGGCTGGCACAGCAGGCGATGCGTCCGTGCTGGTGCTGGTCGTAGCACCAGTGCTACCGGTATCCGAGACTTCTCCAGTGTTGTCGGTTGTCGGCGGGGTGGCGGCGGTCGAAGTCGATGCGGGCGGCATGATGCTCTGCTTCATCTCCCGCTCAAGGTCGAGGATGCGCTCGTTATGCAGCTGCCGCCGAATTTCGTCGGCCCCGATTTCGCGCTCCACCTCGGCCTTGATGTTGGCGAAACTGCGTTTCAGCCGGCCGACCCACAGGCCGGTGGTGCGCACCGCGCCAGGCAAGCGTTCCGGGCCGAGCACCATCAACGCCACCAGGCCGACCAGTAGCAGTTCGGTGAAACCGATATCGAACATCAGGGCGTGCTCACATCAATAGGGAGAACGGCCGCGCAGCAGCTGTCGCCGGCACGACCGCATTGAACGTATGACTAATCTTTCTTGGTCGGTTCTTCGACCTTGCGTGCCTGTGCGTCGATGGTGTGGTTCTGCTTCTCCTCGACACTGGGCTTCTCCTCGTCGGTGCCCATGGATTTGCGGAAGCCTTTGATCGCATCACCGAGGTCGGAGCCCACGCCTTTCAGGCGTTTTGTTCCGAACAGCATGATAACGATCAGCAGGATGATCAGGAGTTGCCAGATGCTGATGCCGCCAAAACCCATGGTGATATCTCCGATGTGAATCAGGTTTGCGGACGCGCGGCTTTTTCCGCGTGTCCGGAGAGGCCGAAGCGTCGGTCCAGTTCATCCAGTACGGCCTGGGGGTGCTGACCGAGGGCGGCAAGCATGACCAGGCTGTGGAACCAGAGATCGGCCGTTTCGTAGATCAGGTCGCTGGCGTCGCCACTTGCGGCGGCGTCCTTGGCGGCGAGAATGGTTTCCACCGACTCCTCGCCAACCTTCTCGAGAATTTTGTTCAGACCCTTGTGATACAGGCTGGCTACGTAGGAGCTGTCCGGCGCCGCGCCTTTGCGCGACTCCAGTACTTCGGCCAGACGGGTGAGGGTGTCACTCATGCTTGTGCTCCGAGTAGATGGCGTGCGGGTCCTTGAGAACCGGCTCGACGACCTTCCAGCTGCCATTTTCGAAGACACGGTAGAAGCAGCTTTCCCGGCCAGTATGGCAGGCGATGCCGCCGATCTGCTCGACCATCAGGATGATCACGTCGGCGTCGCAGTCCAGGCGCAATTCGTGCAGCTGCTGCACATGCCCGGACTCCTCGCCCTTGCGCCACAGCTTGCCACGCGAACGTGACCAATAGATGGCGCGATTTTCCTGTGCGGTCAGCGCGAGTGCCTCGCGGTTCATCCAGGCCATCATCAGCACGCGACCGGTTTGGTAGTCCTGGGCTATCGCCGGGACCAAGCCGTCGGCGTTCCAGTTGATTTCGTCCAGCCAGTTCATCGGGTTCTCCGCTCAATGGGCCAAGTGTGCCAGCCTGCATCGGCGATGGCTATCGGCGCACCACGATGAGGATACCGGCCACCAGCATCACCCACGCCGGCCAGGCGGCTATCGCAGTCAGGCTGTCGGCACCGGCTGCCAGTGTGGCGCCGCTGCCCAGGAGTACCGCGCCGATCAGGCGCAGCGGCCAGCCGTGGTGACGCTCGCGCCATGGTGGCGGCGGATTGTTCGCATGGGGATGCGACATGCGCTCAAGCAGCTCGCGGGTCATATGGGCGAGGTGCGGCAGCTGCTCGATCTGCGCATGTACGTTCTTGATCAGCTGCTTGGGGCTCATGCGCTCGCGCATCCAGCGCTCGAGATAGGGCTGACCGGTGCTCCAGAGGTCGAGATCCGGGTACAGCTCGCGGCCGAGGCCTTCGATATTGAGCAGGGTTTTCTGCAGCAGAACCAGCTGCGGCTGTACTTCCATATTGAAGCGTCGTGCCACCTGGAACAGGCGAACCAGCAGCTGACCGAAGGAGATGTCCTTCAGCGGTTTTTCGAAGATTGGCTCGCAGACGGTGCGGATTGCCGCCTCGAACTCGTTGACCTTGGTTTCCGCCGGCACCCAGCCCGAATCGATGTGCAGCTGCGCGACCTTGCGGTAGTCGCGCTTGAAGAAGGCCATCAAGTTGCGCGCCAGGTAATCCTGGTCCTCGGGCGTCAGACTGCCGACGATGCCGAAGTCCACCGCGATGTACTGCGGGCTCCAGGGTTGATGGGTGCTGACGAAGATGTTGCCGGGGTGCATGTCGGCGTGGAAGAAGCTGTCGCGGAACACCTGGGTGAAGAAGATCTCCACGCCGCGTTCGGCGAGCTGGCGCATATCGGTGTTCTGTCGCTTCAGGCCGGCCATGTCGGTCACTGGCACGCCGTAGATGCGCTCCATCACCAGCACCTGCGGCCGGCAGTAGTCCCAGTACACCTGCGGCACGTAGAGCAGCGGCGAGCCTTCGAAGTTGCGCTTGAGCTGGCTGGCGTTGGCCGCTTCGCGCAGCAGGTCCAGCTCGTCGTAAATGGTCTTGGCGTAGTCGTCGACCACTTCAACCAGGTGCAGGCGACGCGCATCGACTGAAATGCGCTCGGCACTGTTGGCCAGCATGAACAGCCAGGCGAGATCCTGGCTGATGATCGGCCGGAGATTCGGACGCACCACCTTGACCACCACTTCCTCGCCGGAACGCAGCTTTGCCGCGTGCACCTGTGCCACCGAGGCGGAAGCCAGTGGCTTGCTGTCGAAGCGAGCAAATATCTCTCCTACCGGAGCGCCCAGCTGGCGCTCGATCAGCGCTGTGGCGACGGCTGAGTCGAAAGGCGGCACACGGTCCTGCAGCATCGCCAGCTCTTCGGCGATATCCGGAGGCAGCAGATCTCGGCGGGTGGAGAGAATCTGCCCGAACTTGATGAAGATCGGCCCCAGCCCCTCCAGTGCCAGACGCAGCCGTGCACCGCGCGACAACTCGCTGTTGCGCCGTGGAATCCAGCGCCAGGGCAGCAGATAGCTGGTGGCGCGCAGCCACCAGGGCATCGGCAAGTCGAGGATGATGTCATCGAGGCGGTAGCGGATCACCACCAGCAGGATGCGAAACAGGCGGCGTGCGGCGGCGAACGGCTTCATTCGGGGCGGTCTGGATTCAGGTTGAGGGCGAGACGCTCGATGCGGGCTTCGAGACGGTCGAGGGCAAGTTTCATGTCATCCAGCTCGTCGAAGCGTGCCTGGGCTTCGGCCTGGCCGACCAACATCCGCGATTCCTCGCTGAGGTAATCGGCCAGATCCTGACGCAGCGAGTCGGCGCTGTCGCGTACCCAGTCCACTGGGCTGCGCAGGCTGGAGCCGAGCAGTTGTGCGCCGACCGGTCCGAGCCAGCGGGAAATTTCGTATTCCCAGTCCAGCTCCAGATCCTGCAGCACCTCAGCGAGGTTCATCAGCAGCCCACTGTCGCCGTCGATCTCGACCTCGGGGCCATGCAGCACGGCGGTCTTGTTGCGGCTGACGGCCAGGCGCAAGAGGCTGCGCGCAGGCGCGCGCAGGCGGCAATCGGCATCCGCGCCCCAGTTGCTGGCCAGGCGCAGGCCTTCGTCGTCGGCAAGGATGAACAGCCGCCAGGCCGGCGCCGTGCAGTCGATCTCGATGATCCGGCCGCTCAGGCGTGCCAGTCGTGGCAATGCCGTGGGGTCCAGGCGCAGGACGCGATTGATGCCACGCTCGGCACCGGCCAGCAGGGCAGCGCGCAACATCAGGGTTTGATGCCGCGGTGCAGGGCGACGATGCCGCCGGTCATGTTGTGATAGCTGACGCGCTCGAAACCGGCGGTCTCCATCATGCCTTTGAGCGTTTCCTGATCCGGGTGCATGCGGATCGACTCGGCCAGGTAGCGATAGCTCTCGGAGTCGTTGGTGATCAGCTTGCCCATCATCGGCAGCAGGCTGAACGAGTAGGCGTCGTAGGCCTTGGAAAACAGCTGGTTGGTCGGCTTGGAGAATTCCAGTACCAGTAGGCGGCCGCCCGGCTTGAGCACGCGCAGCATCGACGCGATTGCGTCTTCCTTGTGGGTAACGTTGCGCAGGCCGAAGGCGATGGTGACCACGTCGAAGTGATTGTCCGGGAAGGGCAGCTTCTCGGCATCGGCCTGAACGAACCTGACGTTGCCGGCCACGCCCTTGTCCAGCAGCTTGTCGCGGCCGACCTTGAGCATCGAAGCATTGATGTCGGCCAGCACCACCTCGCCGGTGGGGCCGACGATGCGCGAAAACTGGCGGGTCAGGTCACCGGTGCCGCCGGCGATGTCCAGGATGCGATTGCCGTGGCGGGCGCCGGACAGCTCGATGGTGAAGCGCTTCCACAGGCGATGCACGCCACCGGACATCAGGTCGTTCATCAGGTCGTACTTGGCGGCCACGGAGTGGAACACCTCGGCCACCTTCTGCGCCTTCTGGCTTTCCGGCACGTTCTTGTAGCCGAAATGGGTGGTCGGTTCTGCGTCATGCGCTTTGCGAGGGTCGGTCATGTCACTTTCGCCGGAAAGAATGTGCCCGGCATTCTAAACCTAAATAGGCGGCTGATAAGCGTCGAGCTGGCGGTCGCGGGCAAAAGGGCTAGCGGCGACATGTCGCAGGATGGCGCTGGCGGCGACAGGCCTGTGGGACAGAGGGTTCACTGGCATGATCAGGCGGGGCGGCCAGGCGATCGACGGCGCCGCTTTGCTATAGTGCGCGCCTTTTCGGGCGCAGCCAGGAGTCCTCATGGCCCAGATCATCGTCGAACGTACCCACAATCTTGGCCGCGAGGCCGCACGCGAGAAGGCCGACGAGCTGGCTGCACGCCTAGCTCGCGAGTTCGGCGTGAGCTGTCAGTGGCAGGGCGATGTGCTGGCCGTCAAGCGCAGCGGCGCGGACGGACGCATCGAAGTCTACGAGGACAGCGTCAAGGTCCTGCTCAACCTCGGCCTGCTGCTCTCGGCGATGGGCAGCAGCATTCAGGGGCAGATCGAGCGGGCGCTGGACAAGGCGCTGGTCTGAACCAGCGTTGCCGTTTCGCATACATGAAGGCGACGTAGGGTGGATGTCGCTTTTTACATCCACCGCCGCTGAGCTGTGGCTCTGATCGGTGGATCGTGATCCACCCTGCGGTTTTTCTTTCAGAGCATCAGCTTGACCACGGACTCATTCGGGTCGCGTGACTTGCCGGCTGCCGCAAGTGCCGCGAGATAGTCGTCCCACAGCACCTGCTGATTCAGCGCGAGGCGCTCCAGGTAATCCCAGGTGAACAGGCCGCTGTCGTGGCCATCACTGAAGGTCAGCTTTAGCGCGTACTGGCCGGCCGGCTCGATCTTCTCAAGCCCAACGTTCAGCTTTCCCGTCTGCAGCACGGGATTGCCGTGGCCCTGCACCTCGGCGGACGGCGAATGCACGCGCAGGAACTCGGCGCTGAACACATAGCGCTGGTCGTCGCCGTATTCCAACTCCAGCGTTTTCGACGCCCGGTGTAGCTTGATTGCGGTGGGAATGCGCATGGACAGCTCCAGGCGGCAAGCCACAAGAACAAGTGGAGCGGGGCTCGCTCGCAGCTTGTACCTTGCAGCTTGCCGCCGCTTTAAAGGATATAGCGCGACAGGTCTTCGTCCTGCGCCAGCTCGCCGAGGTGCTCGTTGACGTAGGTGGCGTCGATGCGGATAGCCTCACCATCCTGCCTGGTAGCAATGTCCGCTGCGCTGAAGGAAACCTCTTCCAGCAGCCGTTCGAGCAGCGTGTGCAGACGCCGCGCGCCGATGTTCTCGGTCTTCTCGTTGACCTGCCAGGCGATCTCGGCGATGCGCTTGATGCCATCTTCGAGAAATTCGATGTGCAGGCCTTCGGTCTTCAGCAGTTCGCGGTACTGCTCGGTGAGCGCGGCGTGGGGCTCGGTCAGGATGCGTTCGAAGTCGTTCGGCGACAACGCCTTGAGCTCGACCCGGATCGGCAGACGACCCTGTAGCTCCGGCACCAGGTCACTGGGTTTGGACAGGTGGAAAGCGCCCGATGCGATGAACAGGATGTGGTCGGTCTTGACCATGCCCAACTTGGTATTGACGGTGCTGCCTTCGATCAGCGGCAGCAGGTCGCGCTGCACGCCTTCGCGGGAGACGTCAGCGCCGCTGGTGTTGCCGCGTTTGGCCACCTTGTCGATTTCGTCGATGAAGACGATACCGTTCTGCTCCACCGCTTCCAGGGCGCGTGCCTTGAGGTCTTCTTCGTTGACCAGGCGCGCGGCTTCCTCGTCGCGGATGAGCTTGAAGGCTTCCTTGATCTTCAGCTTGCGACTCTTCTTCTTGCCCTTGCCCATGTTGGCGAAGAGGCTCTGCAGCTGGTTGGTCATCTCCTCCATGCCGGGCGGGGCCATGATCTCCACGCCGGCGGGGCTTTCGGCCACTTCGATGTCGATTTCCTTGTCGTCGAGCTGGCCTTCGCGCAGGCGCTTGCGGAACAGCTGGCGGGTGTTGGAATCGCTCGCCTGCATCGGCTCCTCGGAGAAGCCCACCGGGCGTGCCGGCGGCAGCAGGGCGTCGAGGATGCGTTCTTCTGCAGCGTCCTCGGCGCGGTCGCGCATCTTGTGCACTTCCTGCTCGCGCAGCATCTTCAACGCCGCGTCGGCGAGGTCGCGGATGATCGACTCGACGTCGCGGCCGACATAGCCGACCTCGGTGAATTTGGTCGCTTCGACCTTGATGAACGGTGCGTTGGCCAGCTTTGCCAGACGACGGGCGATTTCGGTCTTGCCGACACCGGTCGGGCCGATCATCAGAATGTTCTTCGGGGTGACTTCCTGGCGCAGCTCGGCCGGCAGCTGCATGCGCCGCCAGCGGTTGCGCAGGGCGATGGCGACGGCTCGCTTGGCGTCCTCCTGGCCGATGATGTGGCGGTTGAGTTCGTGGACGATTTCGCGGGGCGTCATGGACATTGTTTCGTTACTCCGGAAGGCTGGACACAGGCGTCAGACGGCGCTGTCCAGCTCCTCTATGGTCAGATTCTGATTGGTAAAGACGCAGATGCTGCCGGCGATGTTCAGCGCCGTCTCCGCGATCTCCTGGGCTGACATGTCGTCGCCGGCCTTGAGCAGCAGCGCCTTGGCCGCGGCCTGGGCGAAACCGCCGCCGGAGCCCATGGCGATCAGGTCGTCCTCGGGCTGCACCACGTCGCCGTTGCCGGTGATGATCAGCGAGGCGTCCTTATTGGCCACCGCCAGCATTGCCTCCAGGCGACTCAGCGAACGGTCGGTGCGCCAGTCCTTGGCCAGCTCGACGGCGGCGCGGACCAGATGACCCTGATGTTTCTCCAGCTGCCCTTCGAAGCGTTCGAAGAGGGTGAAGGCGTCGGCGGTGGCACCGGCGAAGCCGGCCAGAACCTGACCGTGATAGAGGCGACGGACCTTCTTGGCGTTGCCTTTCATGACGGTGTTGCCCAGGGAAACCTGGCCGTCGCCGCCCATGACGACTTTGCCGTTGCGGCGTACTGAAACGATGGTGGTCAAAGGAAGATCTCCACACTGCGGGGCGATGAATGCCCGAATGCGGTTGATATGGGGGACTGCAGCCGGCTTTTCAACGGCTGTCGGTGAGGTTCCTCGACAGCCGTGTTACAGCGCTTTGCTTTGCAGCGCTCAGTCGCTCAGGCCGGTCCGGGCTCTTCGCTACGCTGCGGCCGACTGGGTTGGCGCGGCACGTCGCCGGCAACCGCTGCAGCGATCAGCTTGCGCAGGCGCACCGGAATCGACTTGGCCGCTGGCACCTTGCTGCGTTCGGCGTAATGCCAGACCGGCAGCAGCGCGTTGCATTCAGGGTAGTAGCCGGCGCAGCAGCCCTCGGGAATATCGTAAGGCGTGACCCGTAGCGGGCTCACTGCGCGGTGCACGCCGTCGTCGACCACGGTAATCGCCTCGATGCGATCGCCTTCGGCCAGGCCGAGGCGGACGATGTCGTTGCGGTTCATCAGGATCACCGCACGGGTGCCATGGATGCCGCGGAAACGGTCGTCGTAGCCATAGACGGTGGTATTGAACTGGTCATTGCTGCGCAGCGTCATCATCTGCAGCACGTCGTGCTGCTCGTGGCCGTCTTCTTCTGTGTCGGGGTCGGCGACCAGTGATGGCGGGTTGATAAAGTTGGCCTTGCCGGACTCGGTATCCCAGCGCCGCTCGCTGGCACCGAGCGGGCGGTGGAAACCGCCGGGCTCCATCATGCGCACGTTGAAGTCGTGGAAGATGTCCGGGTAGCTCTCGGCGATGGCGTCGCGTATCAGGCTGTAGTCCGCGACCCAGGTGTCCCAGTCCAGCATCGGGTTGGGTGTCAGCGTGGCCTTGGCCAGTCGCGCGATGATTGCCGGCTCCGACAACAGCAGTTCGCCAGCGGGCTCTGCGGCGCCCCGCCAGGCGCGGATGCAGCCGGTGCTGTCCTCGGTGGTGTGACGTTGCTCGCCGGTGGCCTGACGATCGATCTCGGTGCGCCCCAGGCAGGGCAGGATGTAGGACACCTCGCCGGTGGTCAGGTGATTGCGGTTGAGCTTGGTCGATACCTGGACCGATAGCCGCAGTTTGCGCCAGGCCGGCTCCATCTGCAGCGTGTCGGGAATGGCGCGGACGAAGTTGCCACCCAGGCCGATAAAGCCACGGATGCTGCCATCGAGAATGCCTTCACAGGCCTCCACGGTGTTCACGCCGTCATCGCTCGGCGGCTCGAAGCCGAACTGCCGGCGCAGATTGTCTGCCGGGACTTTCGCAGCTTTCTCGGTGATGCCGACGGTACGTTGGCCTTGCACGTTGGAGTGGCCGCGGACCGGCAGGATGCCGGCGCCTTCCTTGCCGATGTTGCCGCGTAGCAGCAGCAGGTTGACCAGCATCTGAATAGTCTGCACACCGTAGCGGTGCTGGGTCAGGCCCATACCGTAAGGGGTGATCACCCGCTCGCAGCGTGCGTAGACGGTCGCCGCCGCTTCCAGCGCCGAGCGGCTGAGCCCTGAGCGGCGCTCTAGCTGTGCCCAGCTATAGCTGCGGATGCGCTGCTCGAAAGCGTCGAAACCATGGGTATGCTGCTCGATGAAGTCCACGTCGAGCACGCGCTTGCGGCCCTCGGCAATGGCCTGATCGTCCATGGCGAACAGCGCCTTGCACATACCGGCGATGGCGGCCATGTCACCGCCGATGGCGAGCTGGTGATACTGGGTGCTGATCACCGTGCTGTCCGGGGTGAGCATTTCGCGCGGCGATTGCGGGTTGACGAAGCGCTCCAGCCCGCGCTCGCGCAACGGGTTGAAGGTGACGATCTGCGCGCCGCGCTCGCGGGCTTCCTGTAGCTGATGCAGCATCCGCGGGCTGGAGGTGCCAGTGTTGTGGCCGAAGAAGAACAACCCGTCGGTGTGTTCGAAATCGTTCAGGGTGACGGTGGCCACCGGCACGCCGATGCTCTCCGGCAGCGCCACCGAGGTGCTCTCGTGGCACATGTTGGAACTGTCTGGCAGGTTGTTGGTGCCGTACATCCGCGCCAGCACGCCATACATGTAGGCCGTCTCCAGCGCGGCTCGACCGGACATGTAGAACACCACCTGATCTGGATCGGCCATGGCCTTGAGTTCGGCACCGATCTCGGCGAAGGCCTCATCCCAGCTGACCGGCTGGTAATGGTCGCTGGCGCCGTCGTAGCGCAGTGGATGAGTCAGGCGACCCTGTTGCTCCAGATCGTAATCGCTCCAATTGAGCAGCTCGCTGACGCTGTGTTTGGCAAAGAACTCGGGCCCACAACGTAGCGACGTGGTCTCCCACGCAGTCGCCTTGGCGCCGTTTTCGCAGAAGGACAGCGGCCGTGACGGGTGTGGCTTGGCCCAGGCGCAGCTGACACAGGCGAAGCCGTCGATCGGTTTGTTCTGCTTGAGCAACAGGCCGATGCCCGCTGGCGAGACGCGTTCGCGCAGCAGGATGTTAGCGACGGAGTAGGCTGATCCCCAGCCGCCGGCCGGCGCGTGGTAGGGCCTGAACTTGGTCTGGGACACGTCGTTTCTCCTGCTGCCAAGGGAGCTTGTCTTTTTACGACGGGGACCGCGGCGGATCGTTCAGGACCCTTTGTCACAAGGTTGTGCCGCTTACTCCATGGCGAAGCCGTGTTGGCGCCATGCCTCGTAAACCGCGACGGCCACGGTATTGGACAGGTTCAGGCTACGGCTGTCGGGCCGCATCGGCAGGCGCAGGCGCTGCTCGTTCGGTAGGGCATCGCGAATCTCGGCTGGCAGACCGCGACTCTCGGGGCCGAACAGCAGCGCGTCGCCGCAGCGATAGGACACTTCATGGAATGGCTGCGAGCCTTTGGTGGTGAAAGCGAACAGGCGCGGACCGTTGGGATTTGCCGAATCGATGCCGATCCGTTGCAGGCAGCTTGGCAAGTCGGCGTGACGCTCCAGCGAGGCATATTCGTGATAGTCCAGGCCGGCACGGCGCAGGCGCTTGTCGTCCAGTTCATAACCCAGCGGTTCGATCAGATGCAGGTGGCTGCCGGTATTGGCGCAGAGCCTGATAATGTTGCCGGTATTGGGCGGAATCTCCGGTTGGAACAGGATCACGTGAAACATGCGCAGCACCGAGGTTGAAGACCGGCGGCATTCTACCGGGGAGAAGGATCCGATGCCTCGCATACGCAGACGGTTTTTCGGCTCGCTGGTGCTGATCGGCCTGCTGGTCGGACTGATGATCGGTCGCCTCACCGCGCCCGGGCCGGTGCAGCTCGAAGCGGTTGAAGTGTCGCCGCAGGGCTTGGCTTTGCGCTTCGACCGCGAGCCTGAAGTGTATGACGAGCATCTTGAGGGGGCGTTTGCGCTCTTGTTTCAGGCGCAGGGCGAGCCACAGTCCGGACAATTACAGCTCCAGGGAATGCCCGTTGCCTGGCGTGTGCAGCAGACCGAGAAGGGTCTGCTATTGCATCTGGTTGCTGCGCGTCAGTTGCAGGGACAATGGTTAGGCGAACGCCGCGATGGCCGTTGGCACATTGCGGTGCAGGTGGCGGCGGACAAGCAGCCTTGAGCTGCCAATAACGACAAACCCCGCCGGCTGCGGGGTTTGTCGTCAATCGGTTACCGTGTCGAGCGCGGTCAGCTGTCGTCGCCGTCGTCCTCGTCGCTGCCATCGACGCGCATGCCCAGCTCCTTGATCTTGCGTGTCAGCGTATTGCGACCCCAGCCGAGCAACAGCGCGGCATCGCGGCGGCGGCCGGCGGTGTGCTTGAGCGCAGTCTCGATCATGATGCGTTCGAAGGCCGGCACTGCTTCGTCGAGCAGGTTGCTCTGGCCTCGCGCCAATGCCTGATCCGACCAGTTGCGCAGCGCCTGCTCCCAGTTGTGCGCCGGTTGCGCCTCGGCCTGCTGGTTGAGAAGCTCCGGCGGCAGGTCGTCGACATGCACTTCGCGCCCGGAGGCCATCACCGTGATCCAGCGGCAGGTGTTTTCCAGCTGACGCACGTTGCCCGGCCACGGCAGGTTCTGCAGGTACTCCTTGGTAGCAGGCTTGAGCACCTTGGTTTCCACCGACAGCTCCTGTGCAGCGCTGGCGAGGAAGTGCTCGGCCAGCGCCGGGATGTCCTCGCGGCGGTCGGACAGGCGGGGGATGTGAATACGGATGACGTTCAGGCGGTGGAACAGGTCTTCGCGGAACTTGCCGGCCTGCACCAGGGTTTCCAGGTCCTGATGCGTTGCGGCGATGATGCGCACGTCGACCCGTACCGGCGTATGCCCGCCCACCCGATAGAACTCACCATCGGCCAGTACGCGCAGCAGACGTGTCTGGGTATCGGCCGGCATGTCGCCGATCTCGTCGAGGAACAAGGTGCCGCCGTCGGCCTGCTCGAAACGGCCGCGGCGCAGGTTGGCCGCGCCGGTGAAGGCGCCTTTCTCGTGGCCGAACAGCTCCGACTCCATCAGGTCCTTGGGAATCGCCGCCATGTTCAATGCAATGAACGGTGAAGCCGAGCGAGGGCTGTGGCGATGCAGGGCGTGGGCAACCAGCTCTTTGCCGGTGCCCGACTCGCCATTGATCAGCACGGTGATGTTCGAGTGGCTGAGGCGACCGATGGCGCGGAAGACTTCCTGCATCGCCGGCGCCTCGCCGATGATCTCTGGCGTGTGGTGTTGGCTTGCCGGCTCCTGCTGGCTCTGCTGCTCCTGAGCGTGCTGATTGGCGCGCTTGACCAGCGACACAGCGTCGTCAACGTCGAACGGCTTGGGCAGGTATTCGAAGGCGCCGCCCTGATAGGACGCCACCGCGCTGTCCAGATCCGAATGCGCAGTCATGATGATCACCGGCAGGCGCGGGTACTGCTCGCGGATCTGCGAGAGCATGTCCAGGCCGCTGATACCGGGCATGCGGATATCGGAAATGATCACATCAGGCTGCTGGCGCGAGAGCCGGGCGAGTACGCCGTCGGCACTGTCGAAGCTCTGCGTGGCCATGCCTTCCTGTTGCAGGGCCTTTTCCAGGACCCAGCGGATGGAGCGGTCGTCGTCGACGATCCAGACGTTTTCGCTTCGGCTCATGCTTATGTGGCTCCTTGTTCCAGCGGTAGGAAGATCGAGAACACGGTGTGGCCGGGGTGGCTCTCGCACTCGATCAGGCCCTGGTGCTGACTGATGATGTTCTGGGTGATGGCAAGGCCCAGCCCGGTTCCGTCCGGGCGACCACTGACCATCGGGTAGAAGAGGGTGTTCTGCAGCTCGGCGGGGATGCCCGGGCCGTTGTCGATGATCTCGATGCGTGTCACCAGGCGATGGCGGATATGGCCAATGGTGAACTGGCGTAGCGTGCGGGTGCGCAGCGTGAGGCGGCCAAGGCCCAGCTCGTTCTGGCCGGCGAGCGCCTGCATGGCGTTGCGCATGATATTGAGCACGGCCTGGATCATCTGTTCGCGGTCCATCAGGACCTCGGGAATGCTCGGGTCGTAGTCACGCACCAAAATGATGCTTCCCTGGCATTCCGCCTCGATCAGGCTGGCCACATGTTCGAGCACTTCGTGAATGTTGGTCATCGACAGCGAAGGCAGCTTGTTCGAGCCAAGCATGCGGTCGACCAGATTACGCAGGCGGTCAGCCTCTTCGATGATGACCTCGGTGTAGTCCTTCAGGTGCTCCTCCGGTAGCTCGCGAGCCAGCAGTTGTGCTGCACCGCGAATGCCGCCCAGCGGATTCTTGATCTCGTGGGCCAGGCCGCGCACCAGCATCTTGGTGGTTTCCTGCTTGGAGAGCTGTGCCTCTTCCTTAGTGATGCGCAGCAGCCGGTCGCGCGGCAACACTTCCAGCAGCAGCATGGTTTCCTGCCGGGTCAGTACCGGCGTCACGGCGTAGTCGACAGTCAGTGTCTGGCCGGTGGCGGACGTCAGCGTGGCCTCGCGCTTGGTGAAAGGATGTGCTTCTTCCACAGCCTGACGCAGAGCCGCCAGGGCTTCCGGTGATTCGGTGAACAGCTCGCTGATGAATTGACCATGACTGCGCTGGCCGCTCACGGCCAGCAGCATTTCGGCCGCCGGATTCATGTATTCCAGGCGCAAGCGCGAATTGAGCAACAACGTCGCGGTGGTGAGGTTCTCGATCAGCAGGCGTTGCAGGGCTTCGTTGATCATGGCAGGTCTGCGTCCGGAAGTTCAGGCAGGAAATGCAAGAACCAAACCAAGGTGCGCCATTGCGGCGCGGGACGGCTTGATGCTGCAGCCCTACAGGCTGTCCGATGACCCATATTGGTGACGAGGAATTCGTTCGCCCACTGGGTGCACCAAACAGGTGCGCCCTATGATCATAGAAAGGGCACGAAGGGAATGTTGCGTTTTTCTACTGGCTTGTCCTTGAGTGGGCATTCCGGGCGCACGCCGTAGTCGGCTTTCTTGCATGGGTTGACCATACGTCGTTGAGCCAGCGAGGTGCGTATCAGATGAAAGGGCTGAGCTTCGGTGCGCTGCAGCTCGCGGTCCTGATTGTCCACCACTGCAACCGCCAGCTGATGGGTGCCGCGGTCGACATTGCTCAGTTCGAAGGATGCCTGCTCTCCCGGCGCGCCGAAAGGCTGCCCGTCCAGCAATAGTTGGTAGGCGTGGCCGGGTAGCAACTCGGGCTCCGCCTGCACGGTTACGCTGACGTTGCCGGCATTGTTGCGGATCGCTTCATCGGCAACCGGGGTGAGAATGCGCAGCTGATAGCTGATAACCGCAGCCTTGGGCGTCTCGGCCTGCGTGGCGCGCAAGGCGGGTGCCGGCGGGGCAGGCATGCTGTTTGAGGGTTTCAGGCGTATCTCGTCTACTGTTTGGCCAGCCGGGCGATCGGTGAACACCCGATTGCCGTCGGCATCGGTGTAGCTGTAGACGCCGGCGAAGGCGGGCAAGGCTGCCGCCAGCAGGAAAGCGGCGGCCAACGTCTGTCGGAGCATGCTCAAGAGGCCGGCTTGGGTTTTGGTGGCGGCGGACGCAGCGCGGGGCTGGACGTATTGACCCGCTGCACGGTGAAGAGCTCCGCCTCGCTGCGCTGGATCACGCGGTCGCCGCTGAGCACCTCGACCTGCAGGCGATGGTCGCCGCGCTCGATGTTGTTCAGTTGCAAGGAGGTGGCTGGGCTGGGAGCGGCCTGTGGAATTCCGTCGAGCAGAAAGCGCAGGGTATGGCCCCGCTGCAGTTGCGGCTCCAGCAGGGCGCTGACGACGAAGGTGCCGTTGTTGGCGCGCAAGGCCTCGTCATCCGGAATGCCCGTCACCCGGAGTGTCTGATAGGGGGCCTGCTGGGTCTGCTGGCGGTCCGGCAGCGGAGGTGGCGGCTCGGCTGTACGAATGTTCACGGTGTTGGCGGGTGGAAGATCGACAGTGTCGGCCTGCACGCCTTCGGGCGGTTGATTGGTGAACACCGTATTGCCGCTGGCATCGGTGTATTTGTAGATCTCGGCGAAGGCCGGGATGCTGAGGATGAACAGCAGGCTGAACAGTGCGCTACGCATGGGACGCTCCGCGGGATTTGACATCGGAAGCCTTGCATTGCTCGGGCCTCCAGGCAAGCCTGATCGGTGGGAATTGCGAGCCGCAACAAGCTGCATGAAGTTGGGGTCGGTCGCTTAAACGAAGAAGGCCACCCGAGGGTGGCCTTCCTGTCACGCAGTCTGGATCAGACGCTGTAGTACAGGTCGTATTCCAGCGGGTGCACGAAGGTGCGCACCTTGATTTCTTCTTCCGCTTTCAACTCGATGTATGCATCGATGAAGTCGTCGGAGAACACGCCGCCCTTGGTCAGGAACGCGCGGCCCTTGTCCAGCTCTTCCAGGGCTTCCTTCAGGCTGCCGCAAACCTGCGGGATCAGCTTGCCTTCTTCCGGCGGCAGATCGTACAGGTTCTTGTCGGCCGCATCGCCAGGGTGAATCTTGTTCTGGATGCCGTCCAGGCCAGCCATCAGCAGTGCAGCGAAGCACAGGTACGGGTTGGCAGCCGGGTCCGGGAAGCGCGCTTCGATGCGGCGGGCTTTCGGGCTGGAAACGTACGGAATACGGATCGAGGCGGAACGGTTGCGGGCCGAGTAAGCCAGCATGACCGGTGCTTCGAAGCCCGGGACCAGACGTTTGTAGGAGTTGGTCGACGGGTTGGTGAAGCCGTTCAGCGCCTTGCCGTGCTTGATGATGCCGCCGATGAAGTACAGGGCAGTCTCGGACAGGCCGGCATAGCCTTCGCCAGCGAAGGTGTTCTTGCCATCCTTGGAGATGGACATGTGTACGTGCATACCCGAACCGTTGTCGCCATACAGCGGCTTCGGCATGAAGGTCGCGGTCTTGCCATAGGCGTCGGCGACGTTGTGTACGCAGTACTTGAGGGTCTGAACTTCGTCAGCCTTGTTTACCAGCGTGTTGAACTTGACGCCGATCTCGTTCTGGCCGGCAGTCGCCACTTCGTGGTGATGAACTTCGACAACCAGACCCATTTCTTCCATGGCGTTGCACATGGCAGTACGGATTTCGTGGTCGTGGTCGCACGGCGGAACCGGGAAGTAGCCACCTTTGACGGCTGGGCGATGGCCCTTGTTGCCGCCTTCGACGTCCTGGTCGGTCATCCAGGAGCCTTGCTCGGAGTAGATCTTGAACATCGAGCCGGAGATGTCCGACTTGAACTTCACTTCGTCGAAGATGAAGAACTCCGGCTCAGGGCCTACGAATACGGTGTCGCCGATGCCGGTGCCTTTGAGGAACTCTTCAGCGCGCTTGGCGATGGAGCGCGGGTCACGGTCGTAGCCCTGCATGGTGCTCGGCTCGACGATGTCGCAGACCAGGATCAGGGTCGGCTCTTCGGTAAACGGATCGAGTACGGCAGTTTCATCGACCGGCATCAGGATCATGTCGGAGGCTTCGATGCCTTTCCAGCCATGGATGGACGAGCCGTCGAACATCTTGCCGTGCTCGAAGAAGTCTTCATCCTGCGCATCACGAGCCGGAACGGTGACGTGGTGCTGCTTGCCTTTGGTATCGGTGAAGCGCAGATCAATCCACTTCACATCGTAATCTTTGATCAGTTGAAGCGACTTCGACATGGTGCTCTCCAAGTGGTGGAAGCGTTGACAGGTTGCTTCCGAAATCTAGGGGTGAAGCCGAGCGGGGATACTCCGTCACGGCGACCTGCCTCACAAGAGAGCAAATTGCATGCCAGTGCTCCTTCTTGGGACTGCAGGCCCGCGACCACGGCGCTGCGGCATTCGTGCGCGCTATAGAGTAGCCATTAGTCCCAAGTCGTGCGCCGTGTTGGTGCGAAGCAAATGAAGGTCGCATCATATTGGTGCGTTTGGGTGCGTTTAAAGAAAGCGATTAAATGTTGAGCAGTTTCCGCTATACTCCGCGCCCCTCTTTTCCTGCCACGTCGGCGCCCGCGCTGTTTCCATGAAGCTGATCGTCAAGGTTTTTCCCGAAATCACCATCAAGAGCCCGCCGGTGCGCAAGGGCTTCATTCGTCAATTGGCGAAGAACATCCGCACCGTGCTGCGCGAGCTCGATCCCGGCCTGCGGGTCGAGGGCGTGTGGGACAACATCGAGGTGGAAACCGCGCTCAGCGAGCCAAAGCTGCTGCGCGAGATGATCGAGCGCCTGCGCTGCACGCCCGGCATTGCCCATTGCCTGGAAGTGCACGAGTATCCGCTAGGCGATCTCGATGACATCGTCGCCAGGTGCAAGGCCCACTATGCCAAGCGCCTGCCGGGCAAGATCTTCGCCGTGCGCTGCAAGCGTGCCGGCAAGCATCCGTTCAGCTCCATGGACGTCGAACGCCATGTCGGCAGCCAGCTTCGCCAGCAGTGCGGCGCCGCCGGTATTTCGCTAAAGGCCCCGGAAGTCGAAGTGCGCATGGAGATCCGCGACCAGCGCCTGTTCGTCGTGCACGAGCAGCATGACGGCATCGGCGGCTACCCGTTGGGCGCGCTGGAGCAGACCCTGGTATTGATGTCCGGTGGTTTCGACTCCACCGTTGCCGCCTATCAGATGATGCGCCGCGGGCTGATGACGCATTTCTGCTTCTTCAATCTAGGCGGCCGTGCCCACGAACTGGGCGTGATGGAAGTCGCCCATTATCTGTGGAAAAAATACGGCAGCTCGCACCGCGTGCTGTTCATCAGCGTGCCGTTCGAGGAAGTGGTCGGCGAGATCCTGCAGAAAGTCGACAACAGCCAGATGGGCGTCGTCCTCAAGCGCATGATGCTGCGCGTCTCGACGCAGATCGCCGAGCGCCTGCACATCGATGCGCTGGTCACCGGCGAGGCGATCTCCCAGGTCTCCAGCCAGACGCTACCGAACCTCTCGGTAATCGATTCGGCCACCGACATGCTGGTGCTGCGCCCGCTGATCGCCAGCCACAAGCAGGACATCATCGACACAGCCTTCGAGATCGGCACCGCCGAGTTCGCCAAGAACATGCCCGAATACTGCGGCGTGATCTCGGTGAACCCGACCACCAAGGCCAAGCGCTATCGTATCGAGCACGAAGAAAAGCAGTTCGACATGGCGATCCTCGAACGCGCCCTGGCCAACGCCCGACAGGTCGCCATCGATCGCGTGATCGACGAGCTGGGCCAGGATTTGCAGGTAGAAGAGGTCGTCGAGCCGAGCACCGGTCAGGTCATCCTCGACATTCGTCACCCCGATAGCGCCGAGGACGAACCGCTCGAGCTGCCTGGGATCGAAGTACAGACGCTACCCTTCTATGCGCTGAACAACCGATTCAAGGACCTGGATGAAAATCGCCAGTACCTGCTTTATTGCGATAAAGGTGTCATGAGCCGCCTGCATGCTCACCATCTGCTGAGCGAGGGGCATGTCAATGTACGCGTCTATCGTCCGGCCTGACTCATCGGTGAAACAGCCGGGGCTGCTTGGCGGCAGCATCCGCCACCGCCCTCCCGACCGGCACTGATCGCAAGGCCAGGCCGTACAACCCTCGGACAGACTGTCTTCGTCCGGACTACTTCCAGCTTCCAGCCTCAGCTTGAAGCTATCTACAGAGAAAAGAATCAGTGATCGAGAATCTACGCAACATCGCCATCATCGCCCACGTCGACCATGGCAAGACCACCCTCGTCGACAAACTCCTGCGCCTGTCCGGCACCCTGGACCGCAAGGAGCTGGAAAACGAGCGCGTGATGGACTCCAACGATCAGGAAAAGGAACGCGGCATCACCATCCTGGCCAAGAACACTGCGCTGAAGTGGAAGGACTACAGCATCAACATCGTCGACACCCCCGGCCACGCCGACTTCGGCGGTGAAGTCGAGCGCGTGATGTCGATGGTCGACTCCGTGCTGCTGGTGGTCGACGCTCAGGACGGCCCCATGCCGCAGACCCGCTTCGTGACCCAGAAGGCGTTCAAGGCCGGCCTGCGTCCGATCGTCGTGGTCAACAAGATCGACCGTCCGGGCGCGCGTCCGGACTGGGTAATCGACCAGATCTTCGACCTGTTCGACAACCTCGGTGCCACCGACGAGCAGCTGGACTTCCCAATCGTCTACGCCAGTGCCCTGAATGGCATTGCCGGTATGGACCACGAGAAGATGGACGACGACATGGATGCCCTGTTCCAGGCCATCGTCGACCACGTGCCGGCGCCAGTCGTCGACGCCAGCGGCCCGTTCCAAATGCAGATTTCCCAGCTGGACTACAACAGCTTCCTCGGCGTGATCGGCATCGGCCGCATTGCCCGCGGCACCATTAAGGCCAACACGCCGGTCACCGCCATCGGCGCCGACGGCAAGAAGCGCAACGGTCGTATCCTCAAGATCATGGGGCACTCCGGTCTGCAGCGCGTTGAAGTGCAGGAAGCCGAAGCGGGCGACATCGTCTGCGTATCCGGTATGGACGAGCTCTACATCTCCGACACCCTGTGCGACCAGAACAATGTCGAAGCGCTGCCGCCGCTGACCGTCGACCAGCCGACCGTGAGCATGACCTTCCAGGTCAACGACTCGCCGTTCGCCGGCAAGGAAGGCAAGTTCGTCACCAGCCGCAACATCAAGGATCGCCTGGAGAAGGAGCTGCTGCACAACGTTGCCCTGCGCGTCGAGCCAGGCGACAGCCCTGAGAAGTTCAAGGTTTCCGGTCGTGGCGAGCTGCACCTTTCGGTACTGATCGAAACCATGCGTCGTGAAGGCTTCGAGCTGGCCGTAGGCCGTCCGGAAGTGGTGATCATCGAGAACGAGGCCGGCGACAAGCAGGAGCCGTACGAGAACGTCACCATCGATATCGAAGAGCAGCACCAGGGTCCGGTGATGGAGCAGATGGGCCTGCGTAAGGGCGACCTGAGCAACATGGTCCCGGATGGCAAGGGTCGTGTGCGTCTGGAGTACACCATCCCGGCGCGTGGTCTGATCGGCTTCCGTAACAACTTCCTGACCATGACCTCGGGTAGCGGCATCCTGACCTCGACCTTCAGCCACTACGGCCCGATCAAGGCCGGCGAAGTGACCAACCGCCAGAACGGCGTGCTGGTCTCGATGGCCACCGGTACCGCGCTGACCTACTCGCTGGAAACCCTGCAGGCACGCGGCAAGCTGTTCCTGGCGCCGGGCGACGAGATCTACGAAGGCCAGCTGTGCGGCATCAACAGCCGTGACAACGACCTGGTGCTTAACCCCACCAAAGGCAAGAAGCTCGACAACATGCGCGCTTCCGGCAAGGACGAAGTCATCGCCCTGGTTCCGCCGATCAAGTTCACCCTCGAGCAGGCGCTGGAATTCATCGCCGACGACGAACTGGTCGAAGTGACGCCGAAGTCCATTCGTCTGCGCAAGAAGTACCTCAACGAGAACGACCGCAAGCGCTTTGAGCGCAGCAAGGTCTAAATCCCGTTGCGAGACAAACAGAAAGGCGCCTTCGGGCGCCTTTTTGCTTTCTGCACATTGTCATCGTTGTTGATCCAGCGGCTTGGCCTTCGCTTTCATTTACGCCGAGCCTGGTCCTGATCTCATGAGCCCCTCGCGCAGCCGCTTTTTTGCATGGTGAAAACTTATACAAGACCTCTGCGCGATGCGCCGTTGAGCCTTCTCATCAGAAGTCTGGCGTCCGGTGTCCTGATTTCACGCGGCCTTAACCCCACAGCACAGCAAGAAAAACTTGTACAAATAATGTCACTATGACATTGCGTTGTACAAGTTTTGGCCCGGCTTCGCTAAGCGTCGGGTAACTCACGGCTGACCGCAATGGCTAGCCTCGCAGCCTGGCTAGGGGAGATGCTCCATGAACAAGCAGATGTCGGTATCCATGCGCCTAGGGCTGGGATTCTTCGTGATTCTGGCGCTGATGGTGGCCGTTGCGGTGGTCAGTGCGTTGAATGTCAGCGTGATCGATCGGACCATGAGTCAGATCAGCGCTCAAGCCGGACTGAAGCAACGTTACGCGATCAACTTCAGAGGCAGCGTGCATGACCGTGCGATAGCCGTCCGCGATGCCGTCAGCGCTGCCGATCCGGCGTTCGCCCGTGACCAGGTGGCGGAAATCGAGCGACTGGCGCAGCTCTACGCCGACTCGGCGGTGCCGATGAAGGCGATGCTCATGCAGCCCTCCGCCGATGCTGTCGAAAAGCAGCTGATGATGCAGATCGAAGCGATTGAGACGAAAACCAACGCCCTGACCCGTCAAGTCGTCGAACTGCGCTTCAATGAAGGGTCGGACCGGGGCTATGAATTCCTGCTGGAGAACGTCGCCGGGGCATATAGCGAGTGGCTGCGCCTGATCAACGCGTTCATTGACCACCAGGAGTTGAGCATCACCGAAGACGTGGCAATCGTGCGTGACACCGCCAGCGGTTTTCTCATGCTGATCGTCGCGGTAACGGGGGTGGCTGTACTGCTCGGTGCGGCAATCGCTGTTCTGATCATCCGCAAGCTGCGCTCGACGCTAGGGGCCGAGCCTGACGAGGTGGTGCGGGTGATTGGCAACTTGGCTGATGGCGACCTGAAACAGGTGATCGTCACGCCTTATCCGGATAGCGTCATGGGTGCCACGGCGAAGATGGCCAGCCGCTTGACCGCAATCATCGCCGAGGTGCGCGCCGCCGCCGATGGGGTTGGTGTGGCATCGGGCGAGCTACGCGTCTCTTCGGCGAACAGCAACCAGCAGATCCAGCGTCAATCGGCAGAGGCCGAGCAGGTGGCCACGGCAATCAACCAGATGGCAGCGACCGTAAGCGAGGTGGCCAACTTCGCCGCCCGCGCCGCCACTGCAGCGAAGAGCGCCGACGAGCAGGTCGAGACCGGAACTCGCATCGTGGGTGAAACAGCCGCTTCCATTCAGAACCTGGCCAAGGTTCTGGAGAGCGCTACCGAGACGGTCAATCAGGTATCGGCCGAGAGCGGCGATATCGAAAAGATCCTGCAGGTGATCACCGCCATCGCCGAGCAGACCAACCTGCTGGCCCTGAACGCAGCTATCGAGGCGGCTCGGGCCGGCGAGCACGGTCGCGGCTTCGCGGTAGTGGCCGACGAGGTGCGCTCCCTGGCTAATCGTACGCAGCAGTCTTCCAGCGAAATCAGCGTGATGATCGCCTCCTTGCAGGCCGGTGCGGGCAAAGCGGTGGACGTCATGCAGTCGAGCAAGCGATTGGCCCAGCAGACCGTCGAGCAGACGCTGCAGGCGGAAGGTGCGCTGGCCAACATTCGCCAGGAAGTGGGCTCGATCAACGAGATGAACGCACAGATCGCGACGGCCTCCGAGGAACAAAGTGCGGTGGCCGAGGAGGTCAACCAGAGCGTGACGCGCATTCACGACTCGACAGTCGCCAGCTCGGCTGCGTCGAATCAGGTCGCCTCTTCCAGCCAGGACCTGACGACGCTAGCGCAGGAGCTGAATCGCAAGGTTGGCTACTTTCGCGGCTGATGGCTTCGGCGTTTGAACGAAAAAGCCCCGACCGCAAGGCCGGGGCTTTTGTCGTTCCTGATTCCGATCAGGTAAAGAACAGCGGTACCACCACGCTGGAGATCAGCAGAATCAGCGCACCGCCCAGGCGCGAGGAGATCTGCGCGAAGGGCATCAGTGACATGCGGCGCGCGGCTGACAGCACCGCGACGTCACCGGTGCCGCCCATGTTGGCCATGCACAGTCCCGCGGTGATCGCCGACTCGATGGGGTAGAAACCCACCAGCTTGCCCACCAGGCCCGCGCCAAAGGCTGCGCCAGCGACCACGGCGAATACGATCAGCACATAGGTCAGCGAGATGGCGTCGATCACCTGGCCAAGGTCGGTGAAGGCCACGCCAATGCCGAACAGCAGGGCGAAAGTCCAGTTGCGGGCAACGAAGCGGAACCACTGCGAGGCGGCGTCGTTGATCGACTCGGGCACCAGGTTGCATACCTTGAGCAGCGCCACCAGCACGATCATCAGCGCATACGGGTGCAGCGGGACGAATTTGCCGAGAATCTGGCCGGCGACGAAGAAACTCAGTGCTGCAATCAGGCCGATGCCAAGGGCCGGCAGGGTGATGGGGCTCTCCTTCTCGGTGACATCCACGCCCGGCATCATCTGGCCGTTACCGGTCAGGGACGGATAGCGATTGCCCAGGCCGTTGAGCAGGCCGGCGATGATGATCGCGAAGACGTTACCGAGCGCCAGTGCCGGAACCAGGATCGAAATGTAATAGCTTGCCGGCTGGCCCAGCAGCTGCTCGTAGATCTGGCTCATCGGTACCGCGCCAGCCCCCATGCCGCCACCCATGATCGGCATGGCGATGACCACGACTGCGTCCTGAGGCGAGAAGCCGAGCAGGGCGCCGACGGCCATCGCGAACAGAGCGGCGAACAGCACCGAGCAGAGCAGCGGCAACGCGTAGCGCGAACCGACTTTGACCAGCACCTTGGCGTCCATACCCAGGATGCTGCCGGTGATCAATGCTGCGATGTAGAAGTCGAGAAAGCCGCCGCCCTTCATGAAGCTGGCGACGTCATTGGCGACTGCGGCGGGCAGCCAGCCGAAATAGACCATGGATGCTGCACCGAACAGCGCCATGATGGCGCCGCCGCCGAGATAGGTCTTGATGATCGGCAACCGGTCGCCGGCGAAACCGAGCAACTCGCCGAGGAGCATCATCACCAGCAACGCACCGATCATGCCGGTGGGCAGCGTGTCCGTGGCGATGGCCGCGGCCATGACGAGCAAGGCGATGGCAAACAGCGGCAGCGGCAGATTGAAGATGCGTTGGGAGAGCAGGGATGAGGTCTGGCTACCGTCAGGCACGGCAGCGCTCAGCGTGGTCCGATTCATTGTTGTACTCCTTCGAACGTGGCGGCCAGGTGGCGCACGTACGGGTGATTGGTTGCGAAAGCGCGGTCGGACAACCGTGCGCGGCTACCTTAAGCAGAGATGCTTCGCGGCCAATGTTTGGCGAAGTTAAAAAACCATTACGAAACTAAAAAAAGCAGAGCCGGGCTTGACCCAAGATGGCCGGGCTGGCTCGATCCGGCCCTTTACCGCGGCGTTTCCAGCGCCGATCACGATTGGAGAATGACTTTGCGCTTGCGCCTGAACACGTTGATTTCGCTTCTGGTCGCCGTCATGGTGGTGCTGGCGTTGGCGCTCGCCCTTTGGCTGTTCAACGTGCAGCTGCAAGACACCCTGGAAGAGGGGCAGGCGTCACGGGTGACCAATCTGGCCCAAAGCATTGCAGCGCGTGCCGATGTGCAGGGTGCGCTGGGCAATCCAAGTCCGGATTTATCCGTCGATAACCCGCTGCAGCGCGAGATTGACGGTTTGCGTCAGCGGCTGGGCGTCGACTTCGTGGTGGTAATGGATCACCGCGCGCTGCGCCTGACGCACCCGGAGCCGACCGGCATCGGGCAGGCCTTTCGCGGCGATGACGAGGGTCGCGCATTGGCCGGTGAGACCTACGCTTCGCGCGCGGATGGCAGCCTGGGTAGCAGCATTCGAGGGTTTGCTCCGGTGCTGGACGACGAAGGCGGGGTGATCGGTGCCGTCTCGGTTGGCGTCACCCTGGCTTCGCTCGGCGAGCTGCTGAGAGCCCATCAACGTGGCGTGGTACTCGGTGTGCTGGCGCTGATGCTGGTGACCGCCCTGGGCGCGCACCTGCTGGCGCGCTACATCAAGCGTGTGCTGCTGGGGTTGGAGCCCTACGAGATCACCTGGCTGGTGGAAGAGCGCCAGGCCATGCTGGCTTCGGTGCGAGAGGGTGTACTGGCGGTGGACGAGCAGGCGCGCATCACGCTGGTCAATCCCGCTGCAGAGCGCTTGCTGGCCAGCACCGGGCTGGGCAAGCCGCCACTGGGTCGGCCGATTTCCGAGTATTTGCCCACCAGCGGCTTGCCCGAGGTGCTGGCCAGCGCGACCGAGCAGCTGGATCGCGAGTTCAGCCTCAACGGTCTGGCCATCCTCGCCAACCGTGCGCCGATCCGCCATCAGGGTCGGGTGATCGGCGCCATTGCAACCTTCCGCGACAAGAGCGAGGTCAATGCACTGGCCGAGCAACTGACCGGCGTCAGCCGCTACGCCGAGGCGCTGCGGGCGGCGACCCACGAATTCAAGAACAAGCTGCACGTGCTGCTCGGCCTCGCGCAGATGGGTGATCTGGATGCCCTGCGCGCCTACCTGCGCGATCTGGCCGATCATCAGCTGGCACCGGCGACGGTGCTGGTCGAGGGTATTGGCGAACCGGTGCTGGCCGGCTTTCTGCTCGGCAAGCAGAGCGAGGCCCGTGAGCGTGGCATCCTGTTTCAGGTGGATGTCGAGCATCCAGTGCCTGCCGCGGCGCCGGAGCAGATTCATGGGCTGGTGACCATCCTCGGCAACCTGCTGGAGAATGCTTTCGAAGCCGTGGCTGAAAGGGACGAGCGACGGGTCAACCTGACGCTGGATTACGATGAAGCGCTGCTCTCGCTGCACGTGCAGGACAGCGGCGCGGGCATCGAAGCCGCCGTGCGCGAGCGTCTGTTCGAGCGGGGCGTATCGACCAAGGGTGAGCGGCGCGGCATCGGTCTGGCCGCCGTGCAGGAACAGGTCGAAGCCTGGGGCGGCACCTTGGCGGTCTATTCCGAGGCGGGCCGCGGTAGCCTGTTCGAGGTTGAACTGCCTTATCGGACCGCCTTGGGAGACGTGGAATCATGAAAGCAGCCATGCGCGTGTTGATCGTCGAAGACGATCCGATGGTCATGCGTCTGAACGTCGATTATCTGGCCCGCCTCGATGGCGTGCAGCTGGTCGGTCAATGCGAAAGCGTGCCGGCCGCACTGCAAGTGCTTGAGCGCGAGGCGGTGGACCTGCTTCTGCTCGACGTCTACCTGCGCAATCGCTCCGGGCTGGAGGTGCTGCGCCATCTGCGCGCGCAGGACCGCAACACCGATGCCGTGCTGATCACCGCCGCCTCGGAGATCGAAACCGTGCGTGCGGCCCAGCGCCTCGGCGCACGGGATTACCTGGTCAAACCGTTCAGCTTCGAGCGTTTTCGCGATGCGGTCGATGCCTGCCGCCGCGCGCGTGAAGCCTTGTCCCATCTGCCGGATCAGCTTGGCCAGGGCGATATCGACCGGCTGTTCAGCCAGCCGCCTGTGGCAGATGCGCGACGCTCCGGCGACCTGCCCAAGGGGCTGACACCGGCGTCCCTGGCGCAGGTTGCGCAGGCCATCCTGGCGCTGGATGAGGACGGTTTCACCAGCGAAACGCTGCTGTCTGCCACCGGCATGTCACGGGTATCGGTACGCAAGTACCTCAAGCACCTGAGCGACGCGCAGTTACTGGAAGAGTCCTTTCACTACGGCCAGATCGGCCGTCCCTCGTTTCGCTACCGCTGCCTTGACCGCGCTGAGCTGCAACGGCTGGCCCAGGGCTGATAAGAGCAGCTGCACGTTTATCAGGTACGGAAGCGTCCGACCAGACCGCGCAACTCGCCGGACAAGTCGGACAGGCGTTGCGAATCGGTCTGTGCTGCCCCGGCCAGCTGCTCGACCAGCAGGGCATCTTCATGGATCTGCGTGATATGCCGATTGATGTCTTCAGCGACGTGGTGCTGTTCTTCCGCTGCGGTTGCAATCTGCGCGTTCTGGTCGCGGATGTGGTCCACCGAGCCACGGATGTGTTCGAAGCTATCGCGCGCTTTCTGGATGCGCTCCACGCTCGCCTTCGACATTTCCAGGCTGCTTTGCATTTGCTTGGTGACATCCTGAGTGCGCCTGGCAAGACCACCGAGCAGGCCATCGATTTCGCCGGTTGAGTCCGCTGTGCGCTTGGCCAGCGCGCGGACTTCGTCAGCCACCACGGCGAACCCTCGTCCTTGCTCGCCAGCACGCGCGGCTTCGATGGCCGCGTTCAGCGCGAGCAAGTTGGTCTGTTCGGCAATGGAGCGAATGGTGTCCAGGATAGTGTTGATGTTGCGGCTGTTCTGCTCGAGTTCCTGCATCGAATGAGTCGAGCGCAGGAGGTTCTCGCTCAGCTGAGAGACGCTACCGGTCGCCTCGTCGATCTGAAATTGCCCGTCGTGAACCTGACGCCGGCCCGCGTCAGCCGAGGTGGCCGCTTCGCTGCATGAGCGTGCGACCTCGTTGGCCGTCGCTACCATCTCGTTGAACGCTGTAGAAACAAGCTCGACTGCGCCGCGTTGGCGTTCTGCAGCGTCATTCATGTCGGTGGCCACGCGCGTGGCACTGTCGGAGGCGTCGCTCAATGCCGTGGAGGCGCTGCCGATGCGCTGTACCAGGTCGCGAATTGCGCTAAGGAACTGATTGAACCAGCGCGCGAGCATCGCCGTTTCGTCCTTGCCTCGTACCTCAAGGCTGCGAGTGAGATCGCCTTCGCCCTGGGCGATGCCTTCCAGGCCACCGGCCACGCTGCGGATTGGGCGAACGATCAGGCCAGCGAAGGCAGCGCCGATCATGGCAAATGCGATGGCCAATACGGCTGCAACGATGGCGATCTGCAGGGTCAGGCTGTTGGCGCCGGACATGACTTCATCGCGCTCGATCAGGCCGATGAACTGCCAGCCGAGCTTCTCTGACGACCATACGTTGGCCATGTAGGTGGTGCCGTTGATCTCCACCTCAAGCAGGCCTTTGGCATTGGCCAGCTCGGCGTAGGCGCCGCCCAATTCTGAGAGTGATTTGAAGTTGTGCTTGGGATTGCTGGGGTCGGCCAGCACGTTGCCGCCTTTCTCGACCAGCATGAGATAGCCGCTCTCGCCCAGCTTGATCTGCTTGACCAGATCGGTCAGCTGATTGAGCGATACGTCCAGACCAAACACACCGACAATCTGGCCTTGAGCGTTGGTGACGGTATGGCCGCTATTGATCAGGACCACATCGTCCTGCGCCCAGTATTAGACGCTGCTCTGCACGATCTTTCCAGGCTGCGCCATTGCCTCCTTGTACCAGGGGCGCACCCGCGGGTCGTAATTGCTCATCCGCGGGTCTTCCGGCCAGCCCGCGTAGGAGCCATCGGTGTGCCCAAGGGAGAGGTAGGCTGTCGATGGATGGGTCTTGGCGAAGTGGTCGAACAATTTGAGTAGGGTTCGATTGCTCTCAGGCAAAGGCGTAGAGGCTGCATCCGCCGAACTGAAGTTCTTCAGGTCGCGGGCTTCGGTAATCTCCGGCAGGGCCGCAAGGTAGGCAACGTTCTGTTCGATACCTTCGAAAAACAGGTTCATGGCATTCTCGACCTGCCGGATTTCGCGGCTGCTGCTGTCGATGAATTGTTTTTGTGCATCGCTCCGTACGTTGAGGATGACGACGATGGCAACGGCGATGACTGGCACCGACGCAATGGCCAGAAACGCCCATGTCAGTTTCTGCTTGATATTCATTGAGAGAACCTGCTTCAAGGGCCACCGTGAGCCAGTATCGAAACACTGACGGATCCATAGCGGCATGTATGGATTTCTCAGTTATCGGCTCAGTCGGAAGGCAACTTGAGCAGTAAGGCTTGCGCCGGCGCACCGTCCGTCGGTAGCGCGATGTCGGCGCCACGACTTTTCGGTGCGGTTAATACCAGCGTGCCTCGTTGGGAAGGCGTGCGCATGTCCGAGGCTTTGGGCGGTGGATCATCCGGCTGAAGGTCGCTCTGCGCCACGAACCGCGCCGATGATCTCGCCGAGCAGGCGATGCAGGGCATTGCGGTGGCCCATGGCGCCGCTGGAGGGCTGCAGCGTGTTGGAGGTCATCACCACGGTCATGTCCAGGCCAGGCACCACGTAAACCATCTGCCCGCCGTAGCCCCAGCCGTAACGCACCGCTTCGCCCTGCACCTGGGTGACGAACCAGCCATAGCCATAACCGTGGCCGGTGTAGCGCGAGCGTGTGCGTGGCGTCCAGGACGCTTCGATCCACTCCTCCGAGAGCAGTCGTTCGCCCGATGCAGTGAGGCCGCCACGGCGGTAAAGCTCGCCAAAGGAGAGCAGTGAGCGGGGTGTCATCGCCATCTCGTTGCCGCCCAGGTAGATGCCTTGCGGGTCGCGTGTCCAGGCGCTGATCGTGAAGCCTTCGAGTGGCGCCAGCCATTGCCGCGCCAATTGCAGAGTGGACTGGCCGGAGTGGCGGGTGAGTATTGCCGACAGCAGGTGGCTGGAGCCGGTGGAGTAGATCATCGCTGTGCCCGGATCAGCCTCGAACGGCCGTGCCAGCGCTGCTCTTACCCAATTCCGGCTGGCTACCCATGTGCCGTAGTTGCGCCCCGAAGTCGAACCGAGACCGGCCTGCATGGTGAGCAGGTTGCCTACGGTCACCTGTTGCAGGCGTGGGTCGGAATCGTTTGGCAGGTCGGCTTTGAGCAGCTCGGCAACGTGCTGGTCGGTGCCCTCGATCACGCCCTTCTCGATGGCGATACCCACCAACGCGGAGATGACTGCCTTGGAAGCGGATTTGATGTTGGCCGGTGAGGTGGTGCGATGGCCGCGGTAACCGCGCTCGGCGATTACTTCACCATGTTGAGCGACGATAAGGGTTTCGAGTTGATCTAGGCGTTCGGCCTCGTCGGTGATTGCCGTCAGCCCATTGGCAGCAGAGGCGGCCGGGCTGATGGCGAGCAGCAACGCCGCGCACAGCGCAGCTACAAATCCGGCCCGCGCCTTAGCGCCATGGAGAAATGAGTACATGAGAGGTTTGACCGTAAGCCAGTCGCAGCGTGCACTCATTTCCGCGAGCTCGACGAGCCGGGTCGACGCTGCGCCGGCCCGGCTTACAGACAGTCGGACCGTTTACTGGCGGACCCACGTCTGGGTGCGGCCCAGCGCTTCGATGCCGAGATAGCCGCGAACCTCCAGCTTGTCTCCCCCGTCAAGCAGCTTTGCCTTGGCGCGGTAGGTCTTACCCTTGGCCGGATCGAGAATGGTGCCATTGCTCCAGACCTGCTCACCGTCCGGTTTGAGATCCCAGAGGATGGTCATGCCGGTGATGGGTTGATCCTTGCGCTCACCCTCGCATTCGCTGCATACCGGATTGGGGCCATGATCCGACTTGAGGATCTCGGCCACCTTGCCGCTCAGCGTGCCGTCAGCGGTTTCTTCGATTTCGACGATGGACTTGGGCTTGCCGGTTTCGTCGTCGATGGTCTGCCAGCGTCCGGCAGGCGATTCGGCGGCGACGGCCAGTGACGAGAGCGAAAGTGGCAGGGCCAGCAGCAGGGCGTTGAACAATGGGCGCATGGTTTCTCCGGTAGTCGAAAAGGCAACGCCGACTCTAGCACCGGGCATTTGGCTGCGCTGGCCTTGGCCGGCTGACCGGTCGGTTCTCGTCGCTTACGCCACCTTCAGTCGTCCTGATCGCGGGATGGATTTCTTCCGATGGCTGCTGCCAACGCCAGTGCCGCGACCGAACTGTGGGTTGCATTGGCGCCATGGTTGGCACCAGGAAAGAGTTGAAATTCGCTGCGCAGTCCTGCCTTGGTCAGCCCCTTGAGTTGGCTGATCAGATCCCGGGCATTGCCCACCATGCGTCGCTCGGCCATGCGCCGCTGGCGCGCGTCGCTCAGGGAGGCATCCGCTGCGGGCTGCTCGGCACTGCCGGCAGTGACCAGCAGCCGGGCATCGATGGGCTGGTTATTGGTCTGGCGTTCGAATGCGTCGAGTGTGCGGTCGATAGAGTCCTTGTACCACCAGATTGACGGGCTGGCGGCAACATAGCCCTGAAACGCTCGCGGCCGGGTGAGCAAGGTGTAAAGCGTGAACAGACCCCCATAGGAGTGGCCGAACAGCGTCTGGCGTTGCGAGTTGACCGAATAGCGCAGCGCGATCATCGGCTTGAGTTCGTCCTCGATGAAAGCCAGGAAGTCATCGGCACCGCCCGAAGGTGCTGATTCGCGGTTCGGCAGGCGCTGGCGGTCTTCAGCTTTGGGCGTGTAGTCATCGGAGCGCGCCTCGAAATCGTACAGTTCATTGCCGGGATAACCGATACCAACCACCAGCATCGAATTGCGCAACGTTGGACCGGGACGATTCTCCAGAGCCTGCGCCTGGATCGCCAGGCTCGGAAACAGCGCGTTGCCATCGAGCACATAGAGCACTGGGTAACCGCCCGGCGGCGGTTCATGGCGTGGTTCGGAAACGAAGATGCGGTAAACCTTGCCAGTACGCTCGGATTGGATGTCGCGCTGACTGGCCTGGGGCAGCTCAACCGGTCGCCAGCCAGGGTCGTCCACTGCGTTGGCTGGTGTGGCGAAAAGACCAAGGGTTGCCAGCAAGACCATCAGTGCAGTTTTCATGTTTCGACCTGCGCTTGACGTCCATCTAGGCGAGCTTTGTGGCATGAAGTGATGACGTAGCGCGCTCTGTTGAGCGAAGCGTCTGGCGTACGCGTGAAACAGGGACATCTTGATCTCCGGGAGCGGTCGTCCGCACTGGAAGGCAATGGCCGGCGGGCGTGTCGGTGAAGTGTGCAGGGCTCGCTCCAGAGCAGCTCTTGGTGAAAAGTTGCGGTGCGCGATATCCGCCGTGTCTTTCTTGCTAATGATAATGATTTTTAATAAATGATGTCGAAGGGAGCGCTTTCACATACGTAAGCTGGTGACCGGCCGAGCGCCTGCTGTCACTGAGAGTGGAGCTTCGGAAAGACGCGGCCTCAGACTGCCCTCTGGTGATCATTACCATCGGTTCACCCGCATGTGTGGCAAGCATTGCCGCCCGTCGGGGCGGCGAGATAAGAGGCCTGGCGCCTTCAAGTCTGCGCATGGCGCGCCGAAAAAAGAGTGATTGATCAAAACTCAATGGCGGCACGATGGTGGCTGGTATGTCGGTTGTATGCCTGGGTTCCCAACCCGCTGAGGTCACCCTATGAGCTCACGCTCCCTCCGAAGTCTGAGCGCCATCCTTTCCGTGATCGTGTCCCTGAGTTACAGCTCCATGGCTGGAGCCACGGCAATCACAGTCGTCACCGAAGAATTGCCCCCCTACAACATGACTGTTGACGGCAAGCTGACCGGGATGGGCACCGAAGTGGTCCAGGCGGTTATCGAGGAAGCGGGTGCGCAGGCGCGCATTCAGTCGATGCCTTGGGCTCGCGCGTACGACATCGCCCTCAACTCCGAAAATGTGCTGATCTATTCCATCGCTCGAACCCCGCAGCGCGAGGCGTTGTTCAAGTGGGTCGGTGTGATCGCGCCGACGCGCTGGTATCTGTTCTCGCTGCCCGGCAAGCAGTTCAATCTGACGAGCCTGGACGACGCACGGAAGTTCCAGATCGCTACCGTGAAGGAGGATGTCGGCGAGCAGTATCTGATCGACAAGGGTTTTGCCATCGGACGCAATCTGCAGTCGAGCAACCGGTATGAACACAACTACGAAAAGCTCAAGGCAGGGCGCGTGGACTTGTGGATCTCCAATGAACTCAACGCCCATTACTTGGTGCGCCACGCCAGCGGCAATTCTGCCGAAACCGCAGTAGCCCAGCTGAATCTGGACGACCTCGGCGGTGCCAATGGTCTGTGCATGGCTTTCAGTCGCAATACGTCGGATGAAGTGGTCGAGCGCTTTCGTCAGGCGCTTGAGCGCCTACGGGCTGATGGACGCTACGACAGCATCGCCGCCAAATGGCTGAAATGAACGCCAACTTGCCCGACCCTGAAGGCGCTGCGTCCCTGCAGCGACAGACCGGCTCGCTTGGTCGTCGTTTGGTGATCGCCACCCTGGGCTTTTGCCTGCTCTTCACCCTGGTGACCGTAGGGCTGCGGACGTGGTCGGCCTGGCAAAGCAATCTGGCGGAAATGAATGCCGAGCTGGTGCTGATCGACCAGGTGTTTCGCAGCAATCTGGCCAAGGCAATCTGGGAAATGGACAGCGCCGCCTTGCACACGCAGCTCGACAGCGTCGTGGAAGCAGCACCTATCGGTCGTGTTGAACTCGAGATTATCCGCGCCGGGCGCGAGTCGGAAATCGTCCAGCGCGAGCGGGCGCAGCAGCCGCTCGAGCACCGGGCGCCGAGGCTGCAGCAGCGCCTGACCTACGAGCCCTATGCTGGCGCCAGTGAAACGGTGGGCGAGCTGTTCCTGGAGGGCAATGAGGGCCTGCTCTGGGAACGCATGCTTGTCGAGGTTTACGACATCGTCCTCACTCAGGTGATTCAGTCACTGTTGTTGGCCGGGCTGATCATGTGGATGTTCAACCGCACGGTTACCCTTCATGTGCGGCGCATTGCCCGTCACCTGACCCGGCTGACCCCGGACAACCTCGATCGCAGTCTGCACCTGCATCGCTCGCCCAAACAGCTCGATGAGTTGAGCTTGTTGGAGTCCGGTGTCAACAGTCTGCAAGCCAAACTTTCGGCGTATCTCCAGCGCCAGCATCAGGACGAGCTTGCCTTGGCTGCGCACCGCGACCGCCTGGCGGAGCTCGTGGAGGAACGCACTGCCGAATTGCGCGCCGCCAACGTCCTGCTCGAAGAGCTCTCACGCAGCGACCCGCTTACCGGCCTGGCCAACCGCCGCCACTTCGACGAGGTCAAGGAAACCGAATTTCGCCGCGCGCTACGGCAAGGGCAGCCGCTGGCAGTACTGATGTGCGATGTGGATTTCTTCAAACGCTATAACGACCTCTATGGCCACGCCCAGGGCGACCAATGCCTGCGACTGGTCGCCGACACGCTCAAGTCCGTATTCGCCCGTGCGGGAGAAGTGGTGGCGCGGCTTGGTGGTGAAGAGTTCGTGGTGCTACTGCCAGGCGTAGATGCGGCAGCCGCAAGGCGTGCGGCTGCGCGCTTGCAGCAGCGCCTGAGCGAGCGGGAATTGCTTCACGAGGACTCCGATGTCTCGCCCTACGTGACGCTGAGTATTGGCCTGGCCACGCTAGAGCCCGACAGCATGGACCAATTTGATCAACTGCTGCGTCGTGCGGACGAGGCCCTCTATCGGGGCAAGACCCACGGACGCAACTGTATCTCCGACTGACTGTCTGCGAGGACTGCACGATGCACCCGTTTGCCTGGATCGCTTTTTTCCTGGGACTGTTCGGCATGACGGCACAGGCTGGCCCACTGCGTGTGGTCACCGAAGACACCGCCTACAGCTACCTGCAAGACGGCAAGGTTGCCGGTACGGCCAGCCGGGTGGTCGAGGCTACGCTGCAGCGGGCGGGGTTGAATGACTACCAGATCAGCCTTTACCCCTGGGCACGCGCCTATGACATGGCCCTGAGCGAACCTGGCGTGCTGATCTACCTGATCGCGCGTACAAGCGAGCGTGAGGCATTGTTTCGCTGGGTGGGCGAGATCATGCGCATCGAATACCACTTCTACAAACTGCGCGAACGAGACGACATCCTGGTGCCGGATCTGGAGTCGGCAAAGGCGTATCGCGTCGGGGTGATGCGTGAGGATGTTCGTCACCAGTACTTGCAGGCCAATGGTTTTACCAAGGTCGTCGTCGCCGCTCACAACAGCGACAACTTCAAGCGCCTGCTCAACGGTCAGGTCGACCTGGTGCCAATGCCCGAACAGGACATGCTCGCCCTGTGCGAAGAAGCCGGCGTGGACCCAGCCACTGTCGAAAAAGTCTTCAGCCCCAACACCTCGACGCAGCTCTACATGGCCTATAGCCCGCAAACCGATGACGACACCGTGCTGCGCACTCAGGCTGCCTTCGAGCATCTGCAGGCCGAGGGTGAGGTCGAGAGGATCATGGCTGGCCAGCCTTAAGCGGGGCGGATGGCAGGTTGCTTCTGGAGTAGCTCCGAGCTCGCAGCCAGCGGGTGACTATGTCGTACCCGGTTGCGAAGCGGCAGACGACATAACCGCCGCTCCATGTGGGGGGAATGACTCAATTGGTGTGGCTCAGCATCGCATCCGCAGGTGCTCCCCCCTTCGTGGAGCACTCAGCAGCGCGAGTGACTCCAAGCGATCAGCCGGTTTTTTACAGATATGCGAAACCGTTTGCGCTTTGTGCCGCAATGGAAGACCGGAGGCAGTTGCCCGGTAATGGCACTACGCCCATCATCGCCGGCCTCCGCTTTACCTAACCAAGGATGGTTGCAATGCGCCGGCTGTTGTCTGCCTCGTCTTTCTCCGTCATGTGCCTGTTTGCCGCTCCGATCCTGGCGCAGGTTCCTCCATCCGGCGCACCGCTACCCGGCGACCGTGACCTGATCCGTGACCGCCAGGAACGCCTGCTCGAAGAGCAACGCCGCCGTCTCGAGGAGCTGCAACAGCTACCAGGACGCGAAACGCAGGCGCAACCTGTACCGCCAACCGATGACGAGCGCTGCTTCGAAATTCAGACCATTCGGCTGCAGGGCGCCAGCCAGCTATCTCCCGAGCAGCAGAACGCAGTGCTGGCGCCATTCATCGACCGATGCCTCGGCGCCAACCAGCTCAACGCGCTGCTCAAGGCCGTCACCCAGGCCTACATCGACCGTGGGCACGTCACCTCGCGTGCGTACCTGCCGCAGCAGGACATGGCCGATGGCGAGCTGGAGGTGCTCGTAGTCGAGGGGCAGCTTGAAGGACTCGACCAATCGGCCATCGCCAGTGAGCGTGAATTGGCCATGGCGTTTCCAGGGCGTACAGGCCAGATCGTCGACCTGCGCGAACTGGAACAACTGGTCGACCAGCTCAACCGTCTGCCCTCTCGTCCTGCTCAGCTCGAGCTGATGCCGGGGCAGGAAGTGGGCGGCAGCCGCGTGAGGTTGCAAGGTGAGCCGCTCAAGCCTTGGCGCGTCAGTCTCAACCGACACAACAACGGCGAGAAGAGCACCGGCGAGCAGCAATGGGGATTAGGTCTGGACTGGGACAGTCCATTGGGCCTGGCCGACCAGCTCAGCCTGCGTGCCGGCGGCGATGCCGTCAGCGACCACTATCGACACTCGTCGAATCAGGGCCTGTTCTACACCCTGCCGTATGGCTGGTGGACGTTCAGCTACGGCTACAACCAAAGCTACTACCGTACGCAAAACGACGCCGCCGGCTTCGCCTTCGAACTCGACGGTGAAAGCAAAAGCCATCAGCTCAGCGCCGAGCGTGTGCTGCACCGAGATGCGGTGAGCAAGACGGCCGTCAACTTCGGCCTGTCTCACCTGCGCACCCGCAACTACATCGAGAACAGCCTGCTGGATGTGTCCAGCCAGCGCCTTTCCGAAATGCAGCTGGGCCTCAATCATGGCCGGCGGATTGGCACTGCGTTCGTCAACGTCGACGCCGGTTGGCAGCACGGCATCGGTGCCTTCGATGCCCAGCGTCGAGGCGATCCGCTGCCAGGCGAGCCCGAGGCGCGCTACCACAAGTACACCCTGACCCTGAGCGCACTCCAGCCCTTCCAGCTGTGGGGTGAGTCGTTTAGTTTCGACAGCCTGCTCAATGGCCAGAAGAGTGAAGACGTGCTCTACAGCCCGCAGCGCATCAGCGTTGGCGGTCTGGCCTCGGTGCGCGGTTTCAAGGAGCAATCCCTGTCCGGCGACACCGGCGGCTATTGGCGCAACCAGTTGCGCTGGCGGCGGCCGGTCGGTTGGGAGCCTCTGCGCCCCTTCCTGCACGAATACGGCCTGGCCTACGCCTATGACGTCGGTGTGATCCACGGCGGGCGTTACAACCCGGACCGGCACGGACGCATGTCGGGCCACGCCTTGGAGCTGACCGCCCGCGGCGCGCATCTGGCCACCTCGCTGACGTTCGCCCACTCGCTGGAGCGGCCCGACGCGATTACCGAGCGTGAGCGCCCGGTGTATTTCCGCATCGATCTGTTTTTCTGAAATGCCGTCCCGCCATACAGGCGGGCTTGAAGAGTCGATCTCTTCCCGAATTCTGTTGATTTGAGCAAGCCGGAGTCATCACATGGACGTGCGCAGCCCCTTCTTCCAGAACATTGCCGCAGTACTCGCTGGCGTGATGTTTCTCAACCCCATCGTCAGCGCTGCGGCCGAGCTAGCGGCAGCGGCGGGCAGTGGCGTGACTGTCGGTCAGGCCGGCAATGGCGTACCGGTCGTGAACATTGCCGCACCCAATGGCAACGGGTTGTCGCACAACAAGTTCAAGGACTACAACGTCGGCCAGCAGGGGCTGATCCTCAACAACGCCACCACCGCCACCCAGAGCACCCAGCTCGGCGGCATCATCCTGGGTAACAGCAACCTCAACGGCAAAGCGGCCGGGATGATCCTCAATGAGGTCACTGGCAGCAACGCCAGCCGGCTGCAGGGCTACACGGAAGTGGCCGGAAAGTCGGCCCACGTGATCGTCGCCAACCCGCACGGTATCGCCTGCGATGGTTGCGGCTTCATCAACACCCCGCGCGTGACCCTCAGCACCGGCACCGCGGTGATCGAGAATGGCCGCCTCGATCGTTTCGACGTCAATGGCGGGCAGATCACCATCGAAGGGCAGGGTCTGAACGCCAGCAACGTCGATCAATTCGACCTCATCACCCGCAGCGCCAAGATCAATGCCGAGCTGCACGCCAAGAAGCTGAACGTCATCGCTGGTCGCAATGTGGTCAAGGCCGACGATCTCAGCGTCACTGCCAAGTCGGCGGACGACAGCGACAAGCCGCTGCTCGCCATCGACAGCTCTGCGCTCGGCGGCATGTATGCCGGGGCGATTCGTCTGGTCGGCACCGAAGCGGGCGTTGGCGTGAAGCTGGCCGGCGACATGGCGGCCAGTGCCGGGGATATCCAGATCGATGCTAATGGCCGGCTGAGCATGGGGCGCAGCGCTGCCGCGAAGGATCTGCACATTGCCGCGCAGCAGGTCGAACTGAACGGCGATGCCTACGCCGCTGGCACTGCTCGTATCAGTGCACAGGACAGCCTTATCAACAGGCAAAGCCTGGCAACAGGCGGGAGCGCCGTGCTCCGGGCCGGCGAGCTGGCCAATGAGGGTATCGTCGAAGCGGGCGTCAAAGCGGACAACAGCCGCAACGCCAGTGCCGACATGACTCTCGCCGCCGAGCACATCCGCAACAGTGGCACGCTGATAGCCGGACGCACCCTTGAGGCAACGGCGAGCCAGACGCTAAACAACCAGGGCGGCACGCTCAGCGCCGGCACGACTCGCATCGATACCTCCGCTCTGAACAACCAACAGGGCCGCGTGCTGGGCAGTCAGCAGATCACGGTCAATGCCGCGCAACTGGACAACCGCGATGGTCTGCTGCAAAGCCGCGGCAACGCCGACCTACGCGTTGACAGCCTGGATAACCGGGGTGGCGATATCGTCGCTATCGGCGATCTGCTGGTTGTTGCCGGTACGCTCGACAATAGCGAGCAGGGCCGCGTAATCGCCCAGGGACAGGCGCAACTAGAAGCCGAAGCGCTGAACAACCGCGGCGGTCTGGTCAGTGGTGAGCAGGTTTCGGTTCGTGCTGCAGACCTGATCGACAACCGCGACGGTGGCCTGATCGTCAGTGATAGCGCGCTCGTCCTCAACGCCGGCCGCCTGGACTCCAGCAATGGCGGCGAGGTCTCGGCCCGCGGCGATCTGACAGCCGATCTCGGCTCGCTGACCCAGGCGGGCGGACGCATGATCGGCGAGGCGGCAGTATCTCTGCAGCTCAACAATGGCGAGTTGGACAACCGCAGCGGGCTGATCCACGGCAAGGGGCCGGTGAGTCTGGCCGGCGCCGGTGCGCTGGATAATCGCGGCGGCGAAGTATCTTCCTCGTCTTCATTGAAGGTCGGCGCCGAGCGGCTCGACAACAGTCAGGGTGGCCGCCTGATCGCGGCGCAAACACTTGATGCTCAAGCCGGGCAGCTGAACAACCAGAGCGGTCTCGTTTCCGGCTGGGGAGGTGTGACAGTCAGCGGCGGTAGCCTCGACAACAGCCAGGGCGGAACCCTGTCCAGCCGTAATGGCGGGTTGAAGCTGGAGCTCAGCGGGCATCTGAACAACAGTGGTGAGGGCGCACTGGTCAGCCGGGGCGACCAGCAGCTGCGTGCGGCCAGCCTGGATAACCGGGGCAACGGCATCATTTCCAGCGAAGGTGCGATCGCCGCCGAGCTGGACGCTGTCCTGGACAACGGAAGCGGCGGCCTGATCAGCGCCACCAGTGAGCTCGACCTCCAGGCAGGCACCGTGCGCAACGTCGGCGGTCAGCTGGGCGGTGCGTCCGATGTGCGTGTGCGCGCCGAATCACTGGAGAACAGCGGTGGGCAGTTGACCGCCACCGGCACCCTCGATTTGCTGCTCGGCGCAGCGCTGCTCAACAGCGGCGGGCGTCTGGCCAGCGGCCGCGATCTGCTGCTGCGCGCCGGAGATATCGACAACCGCGGTGGCCGCATGGCCAGCCAAGGGCTGCTCGACCTTTTCGCCGTGAGCCTTACCAATGCCGGCGGTACCGTCGGTGCGCAGGCCGGCCTGTCCATCCAGGCGACCGGCACGCTGGACAACAGCGCGGACGGCCTCGTCTTCAGCCAGACCGACTCCGTAACGGTAGCGGCCCAAGACATCGACAACCGCCAGGGCGCCCTGCAGGGCCAAGCAAACGTTCTGATCAAAACTGCCGGTGCCGTGGATAACCGCGGCGGCAGCATCCTCAGTCAGCAGGGCAATATCGACATCGAAGCCGCGAGCCTGAACAACGGTAATGGAGGCATTCTCAACAGCCTGGTCGGCCAGCTGAAGCTGGACACGTCCGGCCTGTTCGGCAACGTGGGTGGCACCACCCAGGCCCAAACGCTCAGGGTCCAGGCCGGTCGCCTGGACAATTCCCAAGGCCATCTTTCCGCCATCGGCGGCGACACCCGCATCACCTCGGGCGACCTGCTCAATGTCGGCGGTGGTCTGTACGCCCGCGACACCGTGCGGATCGAGGCGGACGCACTGGACAACAGCGCCGGCAAGGTCGGCGCCCAGCACATTGACTTCAGTCTACGCGGCACCCTGAACAACACCGCCGGCCTTGTCGAAAGCGCCAGCGGCCTAACCGTACACAGCGCCGGCCTGACCAACGACAGTGGCGCGCTACGCGCGCTCGGCCAGCTGGAAAGCACAGTGATCACCACCAGTGGCGTGCTGGACAACCGCCGCGGCCTGATCGAATCAGCCAGCCGTGATTTGAATCTGAACGTTGGCAGCTTCCTGAACGACGGCGGCACCGTTCGCCACGTGGGCAGCGGCATCTTCGGACTCGCCAGCAGTCTGGCCACAGCGGCCGGCGGCACGCTGATCACCAATGGTGCGCTGAAGCTCGATGCCGCCAACTGGACCCACAGCGGCGTTATCCAGGCTCAGCGCCTGGAGCTGAATGTCGGCAACTTCACCCAGACAGCCAGCGGCCAGTTGTTGGCGGGCGAAAGCCTCGTCGCAACCGGCGGGCGCTGGAACAACAACGGCCTGATTGCCAGTGATGGCAATCTGAGCCTGAACCTCACGGCTGGTTACAGCGGCAGCGGCCAGCTCACCAGCCTCGGTGGCCTAACGTTCAACGCCGCTTCCCTGGATCTCGCTACAAGCGGCCGCATCGCTGGCGGCGCGGTCACCTCGCTGGATATCGCAGGGCTGGCCGTAAACCGCGGCCGAGTGACGTCTGCCGGCGATTTCACCCTGCGCAGCGCGACGCTGAATAACTACGGGACGCTTGGTGGGGCTGAGCAGGTGCGCATCCAAGCGGGCTCCTTGATTAATGAGCAAGGGCTGATCTTTAGCGGTGAGGACATGCAACTGCGGGTCAACACATTCACCAATCGTTATGGGGATGTGTTCAGTCTTGGTGGGCTCGACCTCGCAAAGGACGATCACGCCGGCTTGGCCGACCGCGTCGACAACCTCTCTGGCACGCTAGAAAGCGCTGGTGACTTCAGTCTGAGAGCCTCGGTAATCAACAACGCGCGTGCCGTGTTGACCGTTAACAATGCCGGTAAGTACACGGCAAAAATCACCGAACTGCCCTGCAGCGGCTACTACGGAGCGGGTGACTGTAGCGGCAAGCGTAACGGCGTTTGGGAGATTATCGAGCGTGACAAGTTGGAGGTCACTGAGGCCAGTGCCGCTTCCAGCATTCAGGCTGGCGGCCACCTGTTGCTGGCCGGCAACACGCTGATCAATAGAAGTAGTCTGATCAGCGCCGGCAAGAACGTTACTGCCAACCTGACCCGACTGGAAAACACCGGTATCGAAACGGGTGAGATCGAAACCCGCCGGGTCTTTGTCTCACAACGAACCCGCGATATCGAATCGTGGCAATACGAAGCCAATCAGTTCACCGCCAAATACTGGTATCTGAGCCCAGGTTACAACGCCAACAACCTTAGCGGGCTGGAAGGCGCGTTAGCTCATTTCATCGGTCGTTTGGAAAGTGAGCAGACGCGGTTCCGTACCAGCACCAACATTGCGTCGGGCGACCAATCCTACGCGGCCATCATCCAGGCTGGAGGCGATGTCAGCATCAACGCGAGCCAGCGAATCGACAGTGGCGTGATCCGCCCCAACTATGCGTTCGTGTCGGGTGCCAGCCGTACGCAAAGCACAGCGGTGGGCCAATCGCCCTATGCCACGCAGGTCAGCCTCAACGCGCAACTGCCACCTGATCTGCAGCAGCGAGCGGTCAATCCGCTCACCCTGCCAGGCTTTACCATCCCGCAAGGCGAGAATGGGCTGTTTCGTTTAAGCAGGCAGACTGGCGAGAACGCCAACAGCAGCGCTGTGGCCAACCCGCAACCTGGCGTGCTGCCGGTGGCGCACGTGCAAGGCGTGCCCGGAGCTTCCCGCCCGGCCACCGCCCACAAATACCTTATCGAAACCAACCCGGCACTCACCGACCTCAAGCAGTTCATGAGCTCGGACTACCTACTTGGCAACCTCGGTTACGACACCGATGCCGCGCAGAAGCGCCTTGGTGACGGTCTGTATGAGCAGCGCCTGATCCGCGAGGCCATCGTTGCCCGCACTGGCCAACGCTACCTGGCCGGGCTGACCAGTGACGAGGCAATGTTCCGCCATCTGATGGATAACGCCCTGGCCAGCAAGGACGCCCTGGGCCTGGCCCTCGGTGTTTCGCTCACCGCCGAGCAGGTTGCCGCGCTGACCCACGATATCGTCTGGATGGAAGAGCACGAAGTGCTGGGCGAGAAGGTCCTGGTGCCGGTGCTTTATCTGGCCCAGGCCGAAGGCCGCCTGGCGCCCAATGGCGCGCTGATCCAGGGCCGCGACGTCGCGCTTATCTCCGGCGGCGACCTGACCAATCAGGGCACCCTACGTGCCAGTCGTAATCTCGATATCACCGCCGGCAACATCACCAACAGCGGCCTGATGCAGGCCAACGATCGCCTGCAACTGCTGGCTACCGACAGCATCCGCAACACTGCAGGCGGCATCATCGCCGGGCGCGACGTATCGGCCATTGCCCTAACGGGCGACATCATCAACGAGCGCAGCGTCACCACCCACCAGGCCGCCAACGGCACGCGCTACCAGAACCGCGAAGATTTCGTGGATAGCGCAGCGCGAATCGAGGCGGTCAACGATCTCCAATTGATGGCTGGTCGCGACCTGCTCAACGTCGGCGGCGCGCTTAGCGCCGGAGGCAATGCCAGCCTCAGCGCCGGTCGCGACCTGGTCATTGCTAGCCAGCAAGAGGAAGACAGCTACGCGCGCAAGGCCCGTAAATCGCGGACCAACCAACAGGTCATCACCCAGTATGGTGCCGAGGTGGATATCGGCGGCGATCTGGTCATGCACGCTGACCGCGACCTGGCTGTGATTGGCAGCCGGGTAGAGGCCGGTGGCGACATGGCGCTGCAAGCGGGTGAGAACCTGACCATTGCCGCTGCTGCCAACGAATCGCACTACGAGCACCATCGTAAGGGCGGCAGCAAGAAGGTCGATATCGTCCGTGACAGCGTTTCGCAGCAGTCGGCAGAACTGGTCACTGGCGGAAACTTCACCGCCGTTTCTGGTGCCGACACCAACATCGTTGCCAGCACCATCAGCGCCGGTGACGAGGCCTATCTGTATGCCGGCGGTGAGCTGAATCTGCTCGCTGCACAGGACAGCGACTACTCGCTGTACGACATGAAGAAGAAGGGCTCCTGGGGCAGCAAGAAAACCCAGCGTGACGAAGTGACTGACGTGCGCAATGTCGGCACCACCATCACCACCGGCGGCGACCTGACGCTGGTCAGCGAAGGTGACCAGCTCTATCAGAAGGCCCGCCTGGAAAGCGGCAATGACCTCGTGCTCGACGCAGGCGGCGCCATCGTCTTCGAAGGCGTGAAGGACCTGCATCAGGAGAGCCACGAAAAGAGCAGCAACAGCCTCGCCTGGACCTCCGCGAAAGGCAAAGGCAACACCGACGAGACGCTGCAGCAGAGCGTACTGATCGCCAAGGGCGAGACGGTCATCAAGGCTGTGGACGGCCTGCGCATCGACATCAAGGACGTCAACAAGCAGACCGTCAGCCAGACCATCGACGCCATGGTCAAGGCCGATCCTGAGCTGGCGTGGATCAAGGAGATGGAGCAGCGCGGGGATGTCGATTGGCAGCGAGTAAAGGAGATTCATGACTCCTTCAAGTACAGCCATTCGGGGTTGGGCGGTGGTGCGGCAATCGTGATTGCCATCATCGTGGCCTACTTCACGGCGGGGGCGGCGAGTGCTGCCATAGGGAACTTAGCGAGCGCGGCAGCCGGTTCAGGAAGCGCAATGGCTGCTGCTGGCTCATCGGCCATGGTAACTGCAGGAACCGCGGCTGGTACTGCGGCGGCCGGCTGGGGCAATGCGGCGCTAACCGCAGTGGCCGTCTCATCTGCCAGTGGCGCTGCGGTTAGCACAATCAATAACCGCGGAAACTTGGGCGCCGTCCTGAAAGATGTCACGTCGGAAGAAGCGTTGAAGGGCTACGCTGTTGGCGCGGTGACTGCCGGGCTAACGGCAGGTGTCTTCGACAAATGGACCAGCACGGAAACCGGAGCCAATACCGCAGGCGCTGCTACGGGGAACAGTGGCGTGTTAGCTAACAGTGGGGCTGTTGCATCTGCGGGTGGCTTGTCTTCTTGGTCGGGAATCGGTCAGTTCGCAGCGAACCAGGCGCTGCAGAATGGCACGTCAACCTTGCTTAACAAGGCGCTTGGCCAAGGTGGAAGTCTGGGAGACGCCCTGCAGACGACGTTGGCCAATACATTTGCAGCGGCCGGCTTCAACTTCATTGGCGATATCAGCATGTCTGACCAGATGGCCCTAAAAGACGGCAGCCTGGCGAAGATTGGCCTGCATGCCGTAATGGGCGGTTTGGCCGCCGAGGCGGCTGGCGGCGACTTCAAGACTGGCGCGCTCGCGGCTGGCATCAATGAGGCGTTGGTCTCCAGCTTGGCCAAGCAGTACGAGGGCATGGACCCCGACAAGAAAAAAGGGCTGCTGGTTATGAACTCGCAGCTGATTGGGGTGTTGGCAGCGGCTGCGCAGGGTGGAGACGAGAAGGATCTGCAAACTGGGGCTTGGGTGGCTCAACAGGGCACGATCTACAACCACGATCTGCATCAGAAGAACGCAGAAAGCTACGCGGAGGGCATCCTAGCTGCTTGCGCTCAGAAACCTGATCTTTGTGGCCCCGGCTACAGTGAGGTTTCAAAGCAGGATTTAGTTGATGCGTTGAAGATCACAGCAGCTCATGGAGAGGGTATCGAGACGGTTGATCCGGAGACGTTGAACCTACTTAATCAGTTTCTCACAATGTTTCCTAGCGCATCGGATACGTTGTTCACTCCGACGGAATCAGAGCAAAAGCGAATTGATGTCCTAGAGTCTGCGGAGCTGGTTGGTGCCGGCATTTCATTGGCAGGTGCCGCGAAAAGTGTAATAAAGAACGGCGGAACAATTAGCTCCTGGTTGAGTGGTCTGTTTGGGAGGGGTCCAAAAGGGGCTGGTGGGGCGGTAGATGATCTTGCTTCAAGTAAGGTCAAGTGGGTTGATGAGAATGCAGGCATGAGTTCGCGTGCTCGTGATTACAATGATTCGGCAACTGGTGCGCGCTCCAATCCTGCCACCCAGTCTGGTCAAGCCCCTGCGCTAGAAAGAACGATGCCCGATGGATCAACGAGGTTGGTCAAGTTCGATGGTGTGGATGGCAACGTCTTAGTTGATCGCAAGATTTCGGTTGTGACGACAAGCAAGTCGAAAGATCAGGCGCTTAGGCAATCTGAGGTTTTAAGTCAGAATGGGCTAACTGCACGCTGGGAAGTACCTACTCAAGCTCAGGCAAACAGAGCTCAGAAAATGTTTGATGAGCTGGGAATTAAAAACATTTCAGTGAAGGTGATTCGTGAGCCAGGAAATTAATAAGCACGTTGCGCAAGCTATTGCTGAGGTTGCTGTATTCCTTGAGTTTTCGGGGGAGGAGGCAATAAATCCGGATGCTGCGGTGCAAGCACTTGAACAATTGGCTTCGACATTGCAAATGGCGGACTCAGAAACTAAATCATCTTTGTGTTCGCAGTTTGAAAATATTGCAATGGAATATTCAGATGAGCAGGCAGAGTTCGTGGAAAGTTTGGGTGAGGCGCTGGGCTTGATTGAGGAATAGCCCTGTCGGAATGCAATATTGAGTTTTCTTGAATAACAATAGCCCCGGCACTGCCGGGGCTATTTATTTCACTCCGCCGTAATCACCAAACAGCCCTGCATCACCCGGATGCGTATCTGTTCGTTGACCTCGAATCCGGCCTGTTGCAGCCAGGATCAATGGGGTCAGAGTCATTGATTTGTGCGCACCAAAGGGTTAGCTTTCTCCCTGATCCAAGGAGACCCACATGGCTCGCTTACCTCGCCTCTATTTTCCTGGTTGCGCTCAGCACGTGATTCAGCGTGGCAATAATCGGGAGGCCTGCTTTTATGACGAGGCGGACTACAAGGCCTACCTGTCCTTTCTCGAGGAGGCGGCGATCAAGTATCAGGTCGCCATCCATGCCTTTGTCCTAATGACCAACCATGTGCACTTGCTGGCTACGCCCCGCGATGAGCAGGGCATAAGTCGGTTGATGCAGGCTCAGGGCCGTAAATATGTCCAGTACTTCAATTTCACCCACGGTCGTACGGGCACCTTGTGGGAGGGGCGATATAAATCGACGCTGGTCGATTCCGACAGTTACCTGCTGACGGTTTATCGTTATATAGAGTTGAACCCGGTGCGCGCGGGCATGGTATCCCATGCCTCGGAGTACCCCTGGTCCAGTTACCAATTGAATGCCTTGGGCAAGCCGATCCAGCTTCTTACGCCACATGCTCTGTATCTCCAGCTCGGTAAAACGGAGGAGGAACGGCAGGACGCCTACCGGTCACTGTTCCGAGGCCGAATGCCGGAGCGGAAACTGACGGCGATCCGTGAGGCCACGAACAAGGCGTGGGTTTTGGGCGATGATCGGTTCAAGACCAAAATCGAAGCCAAGACGGGGCGGCGTGCTGTTCCCCTTGGGCGAGGTGGGGACAGAAAGTCTGTGGAATATCGAGAAGCCAAGAATCAATGACACTGACCCCATTGATTCTCAAGGTGCAAGGTGTGGGAGTCATTACTGGAAAAGAACTCAAGCAATGCGCGCGTATACTCTCATGACGAATTTTTGAAGGAGTTTGGGAGATGACTCAGTGGCAGTTGTTGGTCGAAGATTTGTGGAGTGGCGAAAAAAGTATCTGCTTCTTTGTTCATTCAGGTGAGTGCTTCTGGGTTGTGGACGATAAATTTAACTTCAGCTTGGATGCGGAGAAGGATTATCGGGCATACCTTGATAAGGGGCATATAACTCAGGAGCAATATACGTCGGCATGCATGTCGTTCAGAGGTGGTGTTCTCAGACTTACTGCTGAGAGTTTTTTGAAATACTTAAGGGCCGAGGGGCGGCAGGTATTGTCGCCGCAAGATCTCAAGAACATGTTCGTATACGGTTCTGATTTGAACGAATGCTTGCATGGAAAAATTGAGGACTACTATCTTTCCGGTGCAGCCCTGAGTTCGGCAGATTTTGGTGAGGCCAATGCCCTTGCCTCTAGGCTTCCAGTCTTCTATGTAAACTTTGATCGAAAAATCTACATGCATATGGATTATGGTCGTGCGCATGAAGACTTGGTCTACTCAGACTGGTTCGCTAAGTGTTCGGACTTTTGTCATTTAGTGCCAGATGGGCAGAGGTATTGGATCCTAAGGGGGATGGACTGCTGGAAATATAGGTTTTTGCAAACGGTATAAGGTCCAAAAGCGACTGCGACGGTGATCGATACCGCTCCGATGGCCCAACGGGTCATGGATGTTCGAGCTGGATTGCCGTCTGGTTTAAGGCGCAGTGGTAACGTAGCTGTTGCGGAAATAGATATTCCCGGAATACCTAAGCAGATGGCTGCACACAGCCAAGTCTCTGATGCCGGCAAAGGGCTTATTGGCTCTGGAAGTGGAAATTTTGTGGCTCAATCTGTACCCAACAAGGCCGGAGATATGGTTTATCGGGGATACGGAATACAAAATTCTAGACAATATTGCTGATCAGTTGGGAAATAATACCTCCGCAAGAGGGACTGTAAACATACTTACGGAGAAAGCAGCTTGCGCAAGCTGTCTAAACGTGGCGGAGCAATTTAAGGCGAAATATCCCAATATCACAGTTAATATTCTTGATAATCAGGGCGTTATGCTCCGCCCGCCGAGGAAGACGCCGTAATGGAAGATCGAGTGACTTATGGTGAAATCCGGGCTTGGTTTCTGGGCAGCTATTACAGCTATTGCAGAGCCAAACTCAGCCACCAAAGCCCATGGGCTGAGGGAGAAAGCGAAGTAGGCTATGCCTACAGTGAGCTTGAGAATTCCTTTGACTTGCCTGTTGAAAAATTAATGTTGGAGATTTTAGCGCTTATTCTTTCGGCAGGTAGGTCTTCAGAGAAAGTCAAGAAATATCATCTTGACATGGTCCGCGGATTGCTAAAGGAGATCGAGCTATCTTCTGTTTTGAATGATTTGCCCTCTGACGAGGCCGCAGAGCTAAAAAAAGATCTCAGGGTGTTGGGTCTTTATTAATTAGCACTGGGCGGGTTGTTTATTTGGTCCAAAAGCAACTGGTGCAGTCGACGAAACGGCTGGTTCGATCAGAGGCGTCAATCCCGGCTTTCCAGAGGCCGGGCGGACTCATAACTGCGTAAACTGTTCAATTGCAACTGATGCAACCTTCAGGAAAAGGGGACAGATTTATTTTTCCGGCTAGTTTGTGTGGAGCAGTCCAGATCGTCTCGTCCTCCTTGGCTAAACTAGGGTTTTTCACGGAACGGAGAACACCACTATGCCCAGGATGGGCCGTCTTGTTTTAGCGAACTACCCGCACCATGTCGTCCAGCGAGGCCACAACCGCCAGGTTGTGTTCGCCGCTGACGAAGATTACCAGCGATACCTGACTGATCTGCGTGAGCTGAAGGATGCCTTTGGCGTCAAGGTCTACGCGTACTGCTTGATGACGAACCATGTGCACTTGCTGCTGGCTCCGGGTGAGGCGATAGCAGGGCTTGGTCAGTTGATGAAAGCGCTCGCCGCACGAGCCACTCGGTATCGAAATCGACTGGAAGGCCGGTCTGGGACGCTTTGGGAAAACCGCTATAAATCGAGCGTCGTCCAAACCTATGCCTATCTATTGGCTTGTTCTCGCTATATCGAACTGAACCCCGTTCGCGCACGAATGGCGGCCGAACCAAGCGACTATCGCTGGTCTAGCTACAACAGTCGCATAGATGCTGGTGGTTCGACGGGATGGCTGGATAGCGATCCTTGCTTCCTGGCGTTAGGGGACACAGCGCAGCAGCGAAGCGAGCGATACGGGACGTTCGTTCGTGGCGCTGTATCGCAAGCGGAGCTATCTCTAATCCGTGAAGGGCTGCAGCGCGGCCAGTTGACGGGCAATTGTCGCTTCATAGACGAAGTAGAGCGGATTGCCGGGCTGCGAATCGAGCGGAGAGGGCAAGGCAGGCCGCGGGCCTGCACGGAAAAATAAATCTGTCCCCTTTCTGTCCCGAGACTAGTTACCCCTCAAGATCCATTTCATGGCTATTGGGGGCCAGTGTAGGAAAAAACGGCTGTTGAGTCGGTGCAAAAGCAACTGGGGCTGTTGTAGATGACACAATCAAGGCATTACCAGCCCCAAGACAAATAGACGCATCGTGGAGCGCGAGCACTTATAACAAAGGCGGTTTGATGACAGGTATTGAGCATGTATTCTATCGCCATGGACCTGACTCAGGATTTGCGAATGTTAGTAAGTTCTCGCAAGGAACATCTGTTAAAGATGTCTCTAGTTATGTTGATAACGCACTGAGGTATGGGAAGGTAACTCCTAATGGGCCAGGTGGGCACGTTATTGAGTACAACGCAGGTAAGGTGATTGGACCCTAGGGAAAAGGGGACAGATTTATTTTTTGACTGGTGATGCGCAAATAAATAAATCTGTCCCCTTTTTCCTTGCTGTCGAAAATAGTTTGGGCGGCGGGCTTCCTGTCCTTATTGAAGGTATGCAAAAGGAGCAGAAATGAGACGTAGAAACTCACTACCTAAAGATATGCGACCTGGAGGTTTTTTTGATGTCTCAAGTGTTTGGGGAAATGTGAAATCTGTTATTTTGATTTTGCTCGGTTCTTTCGCTATTTGGAATTTTCATTATTTTTCTTTCTGGCTGGATTCTGTGCTGGGGCTTGAGCATATCCCAGCAACCGAGGGAATGATTCGTGTTAGACGATTTTGGGCAGGCATTTTGGGTTTCGGTGGGTTGTTCGTGGGGATTGCCAAAATACTATGGCTCTATTGGTATCGTAAGCAGGCGGTAAAGAGTGCTGGGGGGCAGTGGTATGACCAATGTCATCAACCTAAGCTGCAGCCCTGCCCAAGGCAAGCCCCCCGAAGCAGCCAGCCGCCATGGCCGTCGGGCG
>NZ_JBEOPU010000012.1:0-153805 GCF_040310405.1 Pseudomonas sp. E45-MNA-CIBAN-0222 | reverse complement strand
CCCCTGATAGCAAAGGGTTTGGAGCCATGGTGCAGTAAACCAAACCAAGCACGACACGTACACACGTGTCGCACAGGGGGGGTAATGCTACATGGCCGTCAGTGGCCTTCCTCTTCGATCTGAATATCGCTGACACCCAGCTCCGCGACGCGACCTGCTTCGCTGGGGCGAATCGGGTTCTCCCACGGCGCATCGACGGCGGCGCGCGGCTCACGGACGTGATGCAGCAGTATTTCCAGCTCGGCTTGCTCCAGGCCGGGTAGCTCGAATGAGCTGAGGAGTAGCGATGCGGGCTCGCCATTGATGCAGTAGTGAATGCGGTAACGCTTCAGTTCGGTCATGGCGGCTTCCGGCAGTTGGCGACAGTGCTATATCTGACCGCCGGATTGCGCTCAGGCTCCCGGCTCGCTCTGCGCTTCTCGTTCAAGCAGCGCCGCCTTGCGCTCAATCCCCCAGCGATAACCGGTCAGCGCCCGCTGACTGCCAACCACACGGTGGCAGGGCACGAGTAGCCCGATGGGGTTGCTGGCGCACGCTCGCGCCACTGCGCGGGCGTGGCTGCCGAGGTCGGCCGCAAGCTCAGCGTAACGTCGCGTTTCCCCGGCAGGAATCTGCTGCAGCGCTTGCCAGACACGTTGCTGGAAGGCTGTGCCGCGCAGATCGAGCGGCAGCCGGGCGGCGTGCTGTGGTTCTTGCAGTTGGCTGACGATTGCCTGCAGCCACTCACCCAGACCGTCCTGATCGCGCTGCAGCTGTGCCGCGGCAAAGCGAGAGCACAGCTCGTCTTCCAGCGCTGTTGGATCGTCGCCGAACAGCAGGGCGCAGATACCTTTGTCGCTGCTGGCGACCAGCAACAGGCCGAGCGGGCAGGGCGCCAGAGCATAGCGCAGGGTTTCGCCCGCACCTTTGCGTCGGCGCTGGGCCGGCGTCAGCGCCTGCGCGTCCGCATAGGGTGCCCGCGTGCCGGAGTAGCCGGCGGCGAGGGCGGCGTCGAGTACCGAATCCGCATCGGCTAGCTGCGTTTCCAGGCGTTCGCGGCGGCGGGCCGCTGACCAGCCTCGAGGGGTCATGCCGGTGCGCGCCTTGAACGCCCGCGACAGGTAGGCCGGCGACAGCCCAATACGCGCAGCCAGCTGCTGCAGTGGCAGTTGCGCCTCGGTTTCATCGAGCAGGCGGCAGGCGGCGACCACCAGAGCATCGAGCTGCTCGCTCGGGCTTGGTCCGCTGGGCGAGCAGCGTCGGCATGGGCGAAATCCGTCGGCTTTGGCCTTCTCGGCGTCGGTGTAGAACACCACGCGTTCGCGCGCCGGCCGGCGTGCCGGGCAGCTGGGACGGCAGAAAATGCCGGTCGAACGCACGGCAAACACGAAGCGGTCGTCGAAGGCTGCATCGCGTTCGCAAACGGCTTGCCAGCAGCGGTCCTGGTCGAACATGGCGCGACTCCCTGGTTGATGATGGGATTGTCAGCCCTGCGTCGTGTCTGCGCCAACCCGATGCGTGCTTTCAAAGTCGATGGGGAGCATGGAAGCCGGTCGGCGATTGCCGTAACCTGCAGCATCGCCATGACCGAGAAGGACCTGCAAGCCGCTGATGAAAACGCCTAAACGACTCGAACCGCTGATCGAGGATGGCCTGATCGACGAGGTGCTGCGACCGCTGATGAGCGGCAAGGAAGCAGCGGTATACGTGGTGCGCTGTGGCGATGAGCTGCGCTGCGCCAAGGTCTACAAGGAGGCCAACAAGCGCAGCTTCCGTCAGGCCGTGAAATACCAGGAAGGCCGCAAGGTGCGCAGCAGCCGCGATGCGCGCGCCATGGCCAAAGGCTCCAAGCACGGGCGCAAGGAGAAGGAAGACAACTGGCAGAACGCCGAGGTTGCTGCCCTGTTCCGCCTGGCCGACGCCGGCGTGCGAGTGCCCAAGCCCTACGATTTCCTCGACGGCGTGCTGCTGATGGAGATGATCGCCGGCGAGGATGGCGATGCCGCACCGCGACTGAACGACGTCGACCTACATCCGGACGATGCCCGCGAGTTCCATGCGTTCATGATTCACGAAGTGGTCAAGATGCTCTGCGCGGGGCTGGTGCACGGTGACTTGTCCGAATTCAACGTGCTGCTCGATGAGCACGGCCCGGTGATCATCGACCTGCCGCAGGCGGTGGATGCGGCCGGCAACAACCATGCGTTCGAAATGCTCGAACGCGATGTCGGTAACATGTCGGCCTATTTCGGCCAGTTCGCCCCGGAGCTCAAGTTCACGCGGTACGCCAAGGAGATGTGGGCGCTGTACGAGCAGGGCAAGCTGACTACCGAGACCGAGCTGACCGGCGAGTTTGCCGAGCCGGAAGATGCCGCAGATATCGATGCGGTAATGCGCGAGATCAAGGCTACGCTGGCCGAGCAGGAGCGCCGCGAGGCCTTGCGCGGGGCCGACGATGCGCCGAAGGATGAGCCGCCGGAGCCGCCATGGATGAGAGGGTAATTGGCAGTCTCTAGCAAGAGCTGGAGACTGCTGGCTCTGCTTCGTTGAGCCGCTTGATCGCCTGGTTTCCCAGGAGGCGAACCAGGCTATCAAGTGACTTGGCAATCGGTTTGGCTAGAGCGACCAAAGGCTTTGGCTTTTCAACGGCTTCACTGTGCCGATTTCTCTGCAGGCCTAGCCGCGGCATCTGCGGACTCAGCCTGCCACCCACCTCCCAACGCCACATACAACGCCACCTGGGCCGTCGCTAGCTCCGTCCTGCCCTCGAGCGCTTGTCGCTTGGCCTGTAGTGCACCACGCTGGGCGTCCAGCACTTCACTCAGGTTGGCCTCACCCAACTCATAGCTGCGCTGCGCCAGTCGATGCGCACGTTCGCGGTGCTCGCGGGTGCGGCTGAGGGATGCGTGTCGGCGTTGCTGACCAGCCATCCTCGTCAGGCCACGCTCGACTTCCTCCAGCGCACGGGCCAACGCCTGTTCGAATGCGACATAGGCTGTCTCGCCCTCGGCATCGGCAAGGTCGATGGCTGCACCGCGGCGTGGATAGTCCAGCAGCGGCAGGCCGAATGTGGCACCGACTCGGGCGAAGTTCGACGCGCTGGACACTGCATCGCCCAGCGCGAAGCCGGAGCGGCCCACTGCGGCCTGCACCGCCAGCTTGGGAAACAGGTCGCGGCGAGCGGCCAGCGATTGCAGCTCGGCGGCGTCCAGCCGTGCCGCTTCGGCAATCAGGTCCGGACGGCGGCGCAGCAGGTCGATGGGCTGGCCGGGGGCGATGCGCTGTTCGGCCAGTGGCACCGGCGCGTTGGCGGCGAAACGCGCGGCGGTGCTGCCCGGCGGCTCGGCGAGCAGGGTGTCCAGCGCCAGCTGCGCTTCGGCCAAGTGGATATCCAGCTCATCCAGATCGGCTTCCCGCGACGCGCGCTCGGCGGATGTGGCTTCCACATCCAGTCGGGTCACTTCGCCGGCATGGAAGAGCAGTCCGGCGATGCGCTCCAGCTCGCGCGCCACTTCAATGCCTTCGACCAGCAGGGCTCGCTGGCCCTGCAGCGCGCGCATTTGCAGATAGCCCTGCGCGGTGTTCGAGGCAACGGCGAGCCGCGCCGCTACCGTCTGCGCCTCCGCCGAACGCAGTTGCCGGGCCGCGCTGTCACGCCGCGCGCGGGTGGCGCCAAACAGGTCCAGCTCCCAGGTGGCCTGCAAGGCCAGCTCCCAGGTGTCGACGCTGATCACATCATCGTCAGGGATGAAGTCGGCCAGCGGGCTTCCAGGTTCGGCGTCTTGATCGTTCTCGACCCACTGGCGGCTGGCCGAACCGGGCAGGTCGAAGCTCGGCAGCAGGCCGGCACGCGACTGGCGCAGCTGGGCTCGTGCTGCCGTTACGCGCGCCATGGCCAGGCGCACATCGTGGTTCTGCTGCATGGCGCGGCTGACCAGTGCGGTGAGCTGTGGGTCATCGAACTGGCGCCACCAGGCGGCCAGCGTTTCGGCATCCGCCGCTTGCGCGCCGGCGGCACTGAACCAGCCTTCCGGCATTTGCGGATCGGCATACTGCGGTGCGCTGGAGCAGGCGCTCAGGGCCAGGGCGAGCAGCAGCGGAGCGGCCAGGGCCTTGGCAGTCATGCGGTTTCCTCCGGTCGCACTTTCATGAACAGCAGGTACAGACATGGCACCGCAAGTAGGGTCAGCAGCGTGGCGAAGCCCAGGCCGCCCATGATGGTCACCGCCATGTTGGCGAAGAACGGGTCGAACAGCAGCGGCACCATGCCCAGCACCGTGGTGCCAGCAGCCATCATCACCGGGCGCAGGCGTGACGCCGAGGCCTCGATGATGGCGGTCAGGCGTGGCACTTCGTCATCGATCTGCCTGTCGATCTCGTCCACCAGCACCACGGCGTTCTTGATCAGCATGCCGGTCAGGCTGAGCAGGCCGAGCAGCGCCATGAAGCCGAAGGCCTGGCCGGTGAGCAACAGGCCGAAACTGACGCCGCAGATCGCCATGGGTACCACCAGCCAGATCATCAGCGGCTGGCGCACCTTGGCGAACAGCAGCACGGTGACCAGCACCATCGCCAGGTAGGGCACCGCCAGTGTACTGGCCAACGCCTGCTGGGCATCGGATGACTGTTCGTAGTCGCCGCCCCATTTCAGGCTGTAGTTGACCGGCAGTTCGATGCCCTCGATCAGCGGACGAATGCGCTCGTGCGCCTCGTTGGTGTTCTCGCCATCCCGCGGCTCGGCGCGAATGGAGATGGTGCGCTCGCGGTCGTAGCGCACGATGATGCTGTCCTCGCTGGTCGGCTCGATGCCGTCGGCGACCTGCGCCAGCGGCACGTAGCCGTTGCCCGCAGGGCTCCAGATCAGCCGCTGCAGCAGGTCGTCACTGCCGATGCGGTCGTCGGGCGCGGCGCGCAGCAATACCGGAATCAGTTCGTCGCGCTCGCGCAGCAGACTGACCCGCTGGCCCTCGCTGCCGGCGGCCAACGCGCGCGCCACCGCCTGGCGGGTCAGACCGGCGTCTGCAAGACGATCCAGTGCCAGCTGCGGGCGCAGCACCAGCACCGGCTGGCGCCAGTCGTCGCGCACGTTGAATACCTTGCCCTCATCCTGCAACCGCTTGCGACCCTCGGCAGATATTCTCCGTAGCACGTCGATATCCGGGCCGCTGATGCGCGCCTCCAGCTTGGCCTCGGCATTGGGACCGAACATGAACTGAGCGGCCGTGACGTCAGCCGATGGGTAGCGCTGCGGCAACTCCTGGTTGATCTGCCGCACCAGATCGTCAATCAAATCCGCATCCTCGGTGCGCACGAGAAAGTGCATCAGCGATGAATTCGGCTGCTCCGGCATGTAAGTGAGCATGAAGCGCGAGGCCCCGGCGCCGATGAAGCTGGACACGCCGCTGACACCCTCCATCTCCGCCAGGTACTCCTCGACGTCAGTCGCGGTGCGCACGGTATCGCGGATATGCGTGCCCTGGGGCAGGAACAGGTTGACGTAGAACAGCGGCGTACTTGACGGCGGAAAGAAGCTCTGCGGCAGGCGGGTGAAGATCACGGCACTGACCACCGTCAGCACCAGCAGCACGCCGATGGTCAGCCAGGGCCGATGCAGCACGCCACCGGCCAGGCGCCGATAACGGTTGTACCAGGGGCCGTTGTAGGCCGCATCGGGGTCCTCGTCGGTGCCGGCATTGCGCAGCAGGTAATGGCCGAACAGCGGTACCAGCAGCAGGGCCAGCAACCAGCTGAGCAGCAGCGACACGGCAATGACAAAGAACAGCGAGAAAAGGAATTCGCCGGTGGTGTCCTGGGACAGGCCGATCCCGGCGAAGGCGAGAATGCCGATGATGGTCGCACCAAGCAGCGGCCATTGCGTTTGCTGCAGCGTTTGCTGCGAGGCTTCGAGAATGCTCTTGCCCTGGCGCTGGCGCACCAGCATGCCATCGCAGACCACCACCGCGTTATCCACCAGCATGCCCATGGCGATGATCAGCGCGCCGAGGGAAATCCGTTCCAGCTCGATGCCCACCAGCCACATCACCAGCAGTGTGCCAAGCACGGTGAGGAACAGCACCGCCCCGATGATGAAGCCGGCGCGCATGCCCATGGCGATGCACAGCACGCCGACCACGATGGCCACCGAGAGGAACACGTTGAGCGCGAAACTGTTCACCGACTCGTCGACGATCTGGTGCTGTTCATACAGCGGATACAGATCGGCGCCCAGCGGCATACGGTGCTCGTTGGCCTGCAGGACAGCTTCGACGCTATGCCCGACCTCGACGATATTCGCCCCGGATACCCCGCTGATGCCGAGCGTCAGCGCCTGCTGGCCGTTGTGACGAATGATCTGTTGTGGCCGCTCGGCGTATTCTCGCGATAGCTTGGCGATGGCGCCCAGTTCGACCCGTTGTGGCCCTTGGCCGACCGGCAGTGCACGCAACTCGTCGAGAGAATCGAAGGCACCGCTCGGGCGCAGCCGCACGAAGAAGTCGCCGGCATTGACGCCACCGGCATCCACCGCGGCGTCGGTATCCGCCAGGGCCGCGGCGATCTCGTCCGGGGCGACGCCCAGTGCGGCCAGCTGCGCCTGATCGACCTCCACCAGAATGCGCTCTTCCTGTACCCCGGCGATCTCCACTTTGCCGACGCCATCTGCAGTGAGGAGGGCGCGGCGCAGGTCCTTGGCCGTTTCGTGCAGCTCCTTGAGGGTCAGCCCGTCGCCGGTCAGCGCGTAGAAAATGCCGTATACGTCACCGAAATCGTCATTCACCATCGGCGGCTCGATGCCCGGCGGCAGGTCGCCGAGGGCATCGTCGATCTTGTTGCGCAGCTCGTCCCAGATCTGCGGCAGCGCATCGCCGTCGTAGCGGTCCTGCATTTCCACGCGAATCTCGGCGATGCCCGGCATTGAGCGCGAGCGGATCTCCTTGATCTGCGACATCTGCTGGATGGCGCTTTCCAGCGGCTCGGTTACCTGCTGCTCGACCTCCAACGCCGTGGCGCCGGGGTATTGCACATTGACGATGGCCTGCTTGATGGTGAATTCCGGGTCTTCCAGGCGGCCGATCTCGAAGAAGGCGAGGATGCCGCCGAGCAGGCAGATCAGTACCAGAATCCAGATGTTGACCGGTCGGGTGATGGCGTAACGGGCAAAATCCATCGGCTCAGTTCCGCTCCCGCGCTTCGATCGGCTGGTCTTCGTGCAACTTGCTGCCACCTGCTACCACGATTGGCATCTGCGCCTGCAGTGCGTCGCCGCGAATCAGCGCCTGATCGCCATCGACTTGGTGCAGCTGAACCGGATGGCGCCGGGCGCGGCCGTCGTCGGCCTGCCAGACGAAGTGTTTGCCGTTGCTGTCGGTCTGCAGTGCCGACAGCGGCAGGCGGAAGCCGTCATCGTCCGTCTGTGGCCGGGCGGGGCGCTCCAGGCTGACGCGCATGGCCATACCGGGCAGCAGGTTGAAATCCTCCGGCGGTTCGCCCTGCAGCACCAGGCGATAGGTGCGCGCGCCTTCGCGCGGCTGGGTGCTGTGTTCCTTGTAGCGCAGCGGCAGGCGCAGGTCGGCAATCACCAGCTCGGCCTCGGCCTTGAGCTCGGGCCCGAGCGGAACGCTCAGCGCCGCGCTTTCCGGCAGATCGACGCTGACCTCGATATGCCGGTTGTCCTGCATCTCGAATACCGGAGTGCCGACCGCTACCACCATGTCCGGTTCGGCGAGCCGTCGAGCCACGACGCCATCGAATGGCGCCGTCAGGGTGCTGTGATCGATATTGCGCTGGGCGCTGTCGCGGGCCACGCGGGCGGCCACCGTGTTGGCCTCCAGCGCCTCGATGGCGGCGGGGGCGAGGATGCCTTCGGCGAGCAGGGTGCGCTTGCGCGCCAGGTCTGCTTCGAGCTGGCGCAGGCGCGCTTCGGCCTCCCGCATTTGCAGGCGATAGTCGGTGCGGTCCAGCTGTGCGAGGGCTTGCCCGCGACGAACACGAGTGCCTTCGTCGATCAGGATGCGCTCGATGCGGCCAGCCACCTCGAAGGACAACTGGGTGGTGGTCACACTGCGCACTACGCCGGAAAAGCGCAGCGCCTCGGCCTTCGGCTCGGCCGGCTGCAAGGGCTCGACCAAGGCCACGCGTGGTGGCTCGGGCGCCGGCTCGGCCTCCGAGGAACAACCGCCGAGCAGCGGCAGCGCACAGACGATGATCGTCAACCAGGCCTTGGACACTGGGAAAGCTGGCGTTGACGTCATCGGGGCTCCTGTCTGATTGGCGGTTATAGCGGTGTGGCACGCGCTAGGACTGACAATAGAGTCCAGTGCCAGCGCAGGAGTTCGACAGCAATGTGTTGCGAACGGCGTGACTGAACAGTCGATTTCTGCCAGAGCTCTGCCACACTTGAGGTTGCACGGCTGCGGCTCTGGAGCGCTTGACCGCCGTGGACGCAGCGGGGATGCTTGCCCGCTGTTCAAGGCGCATCAGTCATGGGGAATACGCAATGCAAGGCCAGGCACCGGTAATCGACTATCTGAAGGAGCTGTTGCGCGGGGAGTTGGCGGCGCGCGATCAGTATTTCCTGCACTCGCGGATGTACGCCGATTGGGGCTTTACCAAGCTCTACGAACGCATCAATCACGAAATGGAGGAGGAGACCCAGCATGCTGATGCACTGTTGCAGCGCATCCTCTTTCTCGAAGGCACCCCGGACATGACACCGGAGCCGATCCATCCCGGCCATACTGTGCCGGACATGCTGCGTAGCGATCTGGCGCTGGAGTACAAGGTGCGTGCCGCGCTGGCTCAGGGTATCGCCCTGGCCGAACAGCATGGCGACTACCCGACTCGCGACATCCTCGCCCTGCAATTGCAGGACACCGAAGAAGATCACGCCTACTGGCTCGAGCAGCAGCTTGGCCTGATCGACCGCATCGGCCTGCAGAACTACCTGCAATCCCAGGCCAGCTGAAGCGGTTTTGCACCACGGGCAGGACGCTGCCCGTGGTGTGTTGCTAGGCCCTAAGAGGCCCTAATCAGAGCCTGAAGCGGCTTACCATCATCTGCAGCTGGCCGCCGAGGCGGGCGAGCTCGGTGCTCGATGCAGCGGTTTCCTCGCTGGCGGCAGCGGTCTGTTCCGACACATCACGCACATTCACCACACTGCGGCTGATTTCCTCGGCCACCGCGCTTTGCTCTTCGGCCGCCGCGGCGATCTGCTGGTTCATCGCCTGAATGTTCGAAACGGTACGGGTGATGTTGCCGAGCGACGCACCGGCGCGGCGCGCCAGCTCGACACCACTGTCGGTCAGGTCGCGGCTGGTGTGCATGATCGAGGCGACCTGCTGCGTGCCGTTCTGCAGCGCGGCGACCAGCCCTTCGATTTCCTCGGTGGACTTCTGCGTGCGTTGCGCCAGGCCGCGCACTTCGTCTGCGACTACGGCAAAGCCGCGGCCGGCTTCGCCAGCGCGAGCAGCCTCGATGGCAGCGTTGAGTGCCAGCAAGTTGGTCTGCTCGGCAACGGCGCGAATCACGTTCATCACGCTGCCGATCTTGTCACTTTCGCCTTGCAGCGCGGTCATCGCCTCGGTGGAACGCACCACGGCGGTGGCCATGCGCTCGATCTGCGTCACCACCTCGGTCACAACGCGATCACCTTCACGGGCTTCGCTGTCCGCCTCGGTGGCGGCCAGAGCAGCCTGTTCGGCGTTGCGTGCCACTTCCTGAACGGTCGCCGACATTTCGTGCATGGCGGTGGCGACCTGGTCGGTCTCTTCCTTCTGACTATTCACGCCGGCGCTGGTTTGTTTGGTGACGGCGGACAGCTCTTCGGCAGCTGCGCTGATCTGGCTGACGCCATCGCGAATGCCACCAATCAACTCACGCAAGGTCGAGCCCATTTGCTGAATGCCGCGCTGCAGCACGCCCAGTTCGTCGCGACGATGAACCTGCGCGGTGGCGCTGAGATCACCGGAAGCAATGCGCTCAACATCGGCCATGGTGGCACGAAGCGGTAGCACGATCTGGCGGGTGATCAGCCAGGCGGCCAGCGCTCCGAGTACCAGTGCCAGCAGGGTGCTGACGATCAGGCGCGTGCGGGCGGCGGCGCTCTCCACATCGAGCTGATCGAGCTGGAACTGATAGAGCGAGTCGCTGATACGGACGATCTCCTTCTGCTGGTCGGTCATTTCCTGGCGCGCCTTGGCGATCACCTGGGTGGCTGTCTCCAGCGACTCGATGGCGCCGCGGTACTCGCCGAGCACCGAGCGGATCTGCTGCACCGCGGCGCCGCTGTCATCGTCGAGGGCGCCAGCGTGTCGGCCCAGAGTGGCCTGCGCGGCGTCAAGCTGGGTGTAGATCGCTTTGGCGGCATCGTTGCCGGGTGCTGCCATATAGACGCGCAGCAGGTACTGCGCACGCTGCACGTCTTCCTTGATCAGGCTGATCGCCAGGAGCTGCGCGAAGCGATCTTCATCGTATTCCGGCAGCTGAATCACATGATTGGAGACGCTGGCAGTCAGCTCGCTCAGACGGGTAGCGGCGCCGTCGATGACTTGCCGTGAACCGTTGGCCTGGTTGTAGGCCTTGCGCATATCGTTCAGCGAGTTCTGGTACTGCGCGTTGTAGCCGGCCTGCTCCTTGAGCTGGGCGACGTTGATCGGGTTCTTGAACGTATTGAGCAGCTTGGTCTGCTGCGCCAGGTAGATGCCCAGGTTCTTGTCCAGACGTTCGGTGGACTCGTTGTCGCCATTGGCCAACATGAACTGCAGGCGGGCGATACGCAGGTCGGTCAGGGTCTTGTTCAACAGGGAGATTTCGGTCATCCACCCGCTGCGCTGGATGACGCTGCCAAGGCTGCCCCAGCCGTTCCACGCGAGGATGATGGTCAGGACCAGCACGGCGCCGAAGCCGAGTGCGAGTTTCCTGCTGACTCCTATGTTTGCAAACCAGTTGTTCATTCAGATACCACTTGCGAGAGACGATCAGATGGGCTGCGACAGACCGTCGACAGCTGAGGTATGCCGTGTTTTCGGCACGAGAGGTTAAGACTTGAGGTTGCCCTAAATATGGCGCCATAAATTCGACAAATGGTTGTCGAGGCATCTGCGACGCTTGCAGGCATAGCGCAAGTCACGAGAAACCCGACGCGAACTCTCACGTTCAGTTTTTCCATCGAGGCTTGCCTGCCAGGTGATAAGCGGCGACGGAACGGCTGCCACCGGGGCAGGCGATTTGGACCCGTGGAGACAGCGCATACGGGGTAGACCAATGGCCGGGAGGCAAGGCGGCGATGATGCTGGATTTAAGCGGCGTACGAACTGGTTGCGGTTATGCCACGCCGCCTGCTTGCGAGGGGCGCGGACTCTATTAGGGGGCGAAGCATGGCGATCATCGTCTGCCCCGTGCTTGGCGCCGCGATGTTCCGACTATTTGTCGCTGCCTTTTGGGCAGCAGCCGGATTCCAGGTCCCTGAGGATCGGGCAGTCCGGCCGGTCGTTACCCTGGCAGGTATCGACCAGCTCTTGCAAAGAGTCGCGCAGGCCTACTAACTCCTCGATCTTTTGGTTAAGCGCGTCGATATGAGCGCCGGCCAGAGCTTTGACGTCGGCGCTTGCACGCTGGCGGTCCTGCCAGAGAGCGAGCAGTTTGCTCACTTCGTCCAACGAGAAGCCCATGTCTCGCGACCGTTTGATAAAGGCCAGGCGGTGCAGGTCTTCTTCGCCATAGAGGCGATAGCCGTTGGCACTGCGCCCGGCAGGGGCGATCAGGTCGATGGACTCGTAGTAGCGAATCATCTTCGCCGAAAGACCGCTTTTCGTTGCTGCTTGGCCAATGTTCATACGCACTCCAGGCATGTCGGTGATGGCTGGCTGAGCGCCCCGGGTTTTGCAGGCGCTCGAATCGAGGGCTAGGCCATCAATCTTCTGGTTTCCAGCGCTTAAGCAGCAGGGCGTTGCTCACCACGCTGACGCTCGACAAGGCCATCGCCGCGCCAGCCACCACCGGGCTGAGAAAGCCGAAGGCGGCGAGCGGAATGCCCACCAGGTTGTAGATAAAGGCCCAGAACAGGTTCTGCTGGATCTTGCGGTAGGTGCGCCGGGCGATCTCCAGCGCTGCCGGCACCAGGCGCGGATCACCGCGCATCAGCGTGATGCCGGCGGCGTGCATGGCCACGTCGGTGCCGCCGCCCATGGCGATGCCGACGTCCGCCGCGGCGAGGGCCGGGGCATCGTTGATGCCGTCGCCGACCATCGCCACCACGGCGCCGCCCTTCCTCAGCTCCGCCACGGTGGAGGCCTTGTCTGCCGGCAGCACCTCGGCATGCACGTCGTCGATGTGCAGTGCTTCGGCCACCACCCGCGCGCTGCCGCGATTGTCGCCGGTGATCAGGTGGCTGCGGATATGCCGGGCATCGAGTGCGGCGATCGCCGCCGCGGCTCCTTCCTTGAGGCTGTCACCGAAGGCGAACAGGCCGAGCACGCGCGGTTGCGGTGCGCTCTCCACCAGCCAGGAGAGCGTGCGGCCTTCGGCTTCCCAACGCTGGGCGGTATCCAGCAGCTCGCCCGGTTGCAGGCCGAATTCGTCCAGCATGCGCCGATTGCCCAGCGCCAGCTGCCGACCGTCCAGCGTCCCGGCGATGCCGCGGCCGCTCAGGGCCTGGCTCTTCTGCACATCCGGCACCGCGACGCCATCGGCTTCGCAGCGCTCCAGCACGGCACGTGCCAGCGGGTGTTCACTGCCACGTTGCAGAGCGCCGGCCAGGCGCAACAGGCTCGCCTCGTCACCTTCCAGCGCATGCAGGTGGATGATCTGCGGCTTGCCGGAGGTAAGCGTGCCGGTCTTGTCGAAGGCCACCGCATTCACCGCATGGGCGACTTCCAGGGCCTCGGCGTCCTTGATCAGGATGCCGTGGCGTGCCGCCACGCCGGTGCCGGCCATGATCGCCGCTGGTGTCGCCAGGCCGAGCGCGCAGGGGCAGGCGATCACCAGCACCGCCACCGCATTGATCAGCGCGACCTCGGCCGGCGCGCCAGTGAGCAACCAGCCGATCAGGGTGAACACGGCGATCACCAGCACCGCCGGGACGAACACCTGGCTGACCTTGTCCACCAGCTTCTGGATCGGCGCCTTGGCCGCCTGGGCGTCTTCCACCAGGCGAATGATCCGCGCCAGCACAGTCTCGCCACCGAGCGCGGTGGTGCGCACCAGCAGGCGGCCCTCGCCATTGATCGCGCCGCCGGTGATGCGGTCGCCCGGCGCCTTGTTCACCGGTAGGCTCTCGCCGCTGATCAGCGCTTCGTCGGCCTGGCTTTCGCCCTCGACCACGTCGCCGTCCACCGGGAAACGCTCACCTGGGCGGACCAGTACCAGATCGCCGAGGCGCAGCGCGGCGATGGCAACATCTTCCTCGCGGCCTTCGACTACCCGTGTCGCGCGGTCCGGACGCAAGGCTTCCAGCGCCCGGATCGCCGCGCTGGTCTGGCGCTTGGCGCGGCTCTCCAGGTACTTGCCCAGCAGTACCAGGGCGATGACCACCGCCGAGGCCTCGAAATACAGGTGCGGCATCTGCCCGGCCGGCGTCGCCCACCATTGATAGAGGCTCAGGCCATAACCGGCGCTGGTGCCGATGGCGACCAGCAGGTCCATGTTGCCGGCACCGGCGCGCACCGCCTTCCAGCCGGCGACGTAGAAGCGCGCACCGAGGACGAACTGCACCGGCGTGGCGAGCAGGAACTGGATCCATGCGGGCAGCATCCAGTGCTGCCCGAACAGCTCGCCGAACATCGGCAGCACCAGCGGTGCGGCCAGCAGCAGGCCGGCGATCACCGCCCAGCGTTCGCGCTGCAGGCGTCGTTCGGCATCGGCCGCCGGGCGGCGCTCGCTGCTCGCCGTGGCGTGATAACCGGCTGCCCCGACGGCCTGGATCAGCGCGGCCGGGTCCGGCGTGCCGAGTACTTCGACGTGGGCGCGCTCGCTGGCCAGATTCACCGCCGCGCTGCGCACCCCGGGCACCTTGAGCAGGGCACGCTCGACGCGGCCAACGCAGCTGGCGCAGGTCATGCCGTCGATGGCCAGCTCCAGACTCTGCACCGGCACGCCATAGCCGGCCTTCTGCACGGCTTCGATCAGGGCCGCGACGTCCGCCTCGCTGCTTTCGACGCGCACCTGCTCGTTGGCCAGGTTGACGCTGGCGCTGGCCACACCCGGTACCTTGAGCAGGGCGCGTTCGACGCGGCCGGCGCAGCTGGCGCAGGTCATACCGCTGACCGGCAGCGTATGGGTGGCGCTGGACATGGCTGTGTCTCCTTGGATGGCGATGCGCTCAGGATCGACCTTAACCCTATGGCAAGGTCAACACCATGATCCGCGACAGCCAGGGCCTTGACCTTGCCAGGGTGGCAAGCTCGAAAATCGATCCATCCAACGATCGAGGAGAACGACGATGCCTGTATTCAACGTGAGCGGAATGACCTGCAGCTGCGAGCGCGCGGTCACCCAGGCCATCAAGGCGCTGGACGCGCAGGCCCAGGTGAAGGTGGATCTGGCGAGCGGGACGGTCGAGGTGCAGAGCAGCGCCAGCGAGCAGGCGATTCGCCAGGCGATCAGCGAGGAGGGCTATCAGGTGGCGTGATCATGCCGGCACTCAGGCACCGAGCTGGTCGGGGTCGTCCGGCCAGTCGCGGACCAGGCCGCGGAACAGCGGGTCGATCAGCGCCTTGGTGTCGACCAGCGGCGCGAACAGCCCGGTATCGCGGGTCCAGTCGGTGAACAGCCCGACCACCAGCGCATGCAGCGACAATGCCGCCAGGCGCGGCGAGACGCCGGGCCGCAGGCAGGCCGAGGCGTTGCGCAGCAGGTTCTCGCACAGATCGATGAACTGGTTGATGAAGGCGTGATGTCGCTCTTCGGCCTCGCGCAGCTCGTCGGTGAATTCGCACTTGTGCAGCAGGATGGTGAAGATCCGGCGCTTCTGCTCGTTACTGGCCAGGGTGCTGATGGCCTCGACCGTCAGGTTGCGCAGGGCGATCAGAGCCTGCAGCGGCTGCTGCTGATTGCAGCTGCACAGCCGCTCGGTCATCTGCTCAGGCGGCAGGCGGATCTGATTGAGCATCTCGTGGAACAGGTGCGCTTTGTTCTGGAAGTGCCAGTACACGGCGCCGCGCGTCACGCCAGCGTCGCGCGCGATCTGATCGAGACTGGTGTGGGCCACTCCCTTGTCCAGAAACAGCCGCTCGGCGGAGGCGAGGATGGCGATGCGGGTCTTCTCGGCTTCTTCTTTGGTTCGGCGCATGGGCAGGTTCGGCGGTAGCGGCTGCTTCAGGCATCCAGCAGCGGTGGAGGCGACCAGTGTAACGAGGCATCTCGTCGCGATGCATGTTTACAATCGGCGGTGTATGTAACAGCATCTTGCACGCCGGTGCAATTGTCCCACCGAGGCCGCGGTCCAAGCATTGGCCTCGGCACGTCCCTTTTCCTGCTTTGCGAGCCTCTGATGTCTTTGCGGATTCTGCTCATCCTGGGCGCGCTCAGCGCGTTCGGTCCCCTGGCCATCGACATGTACCTGCCTGCATTTCCGCTGATCGCGCAGGCCTTCGGTACCAGTGTCGATCACGTCCAGCTGTCGTTGGCGGCGTATTTCGTCGGTCTGGCCATCGGTCAGCTGGTCTACGGTCCGCTGGCCGATCGCTACGGGCGGCGCGGGCCGCTGCTGGTGGGCGTGACCCTGTTCACCCTGGCATCGCTGGCCAGCGCCTTCGCACCGTCGATGGACTGGCTGATCGGCGTGCGCTTCGCGCAGGCGCTGGGTGGCTGCGCCGGCATGGTGGTGGCGCGGGCCGTGGTGCGCGACCTCTGCGATCCGATGACCAGCGCCAAGGTGTTCTCGCAGCTGATGCTGGTGATGGGCCTGGCGCCGATCCTCGCACCGGTGGCCGGCGGTGCGTTGCTGGCGACGTTCGGTTGGCCGTCGATCTTCATCCTGCTGACGTTGTTCAGCGCGCTGTGCCTGGTGGCGGTCACGCTCTGGCTACCGGAAACCTATCCGGCCGGGCTGCCGCGCCAGCCGATGTCCGGCGCGCTAGGGCAGTACCTGCGCCTGTTCCGCGATCGCTTCTTTATCGGCCACGTACTGACCGGCGCGCTGTGCATGGCCGGCATGTTCGCCTACATCACCGGTTCGCCGTTCGTCTTCATCGAGCTGTACGGCGTCAAGCCGGAGCATTTCGGCTGGCTGTTCGGTATCAATGCGGCGGGCTTCATCCTGATGGCGCAGGTGAACGTGCGGCTGGTGCGCTGGCGCGGGCCGGAATTCTGGGTGCGGCGCTGGGTGTGGTTCTTCTTCGCCAGTGCGCTGGCGTTGCTGGCAGTGGCGGCGGCGCAGCCCGAATCGCTCTGGCCCTTGCTGATCCCGCTGTTCTGTTGTGTGTCCTGCCTGGGCTGCCTGCTGCCCAATGCCACCGCCTGCGCCATGGCCGATCAGCGCGCCAATGCCGGCAGCGCCTCGGCTCTGCTCGGCAGCCTGCAGTTCACCATCGCGGCCATTGCCGCTTCCGCGGTGGGGGCGCTGCACAACGGCACCGCGGTGCCGCTGGCGGCGATCATGAGTCTGTGCGGGCTGCTGGCGACATTGGTCGCCTATGGCACCGCCCGCGCCAGCACGGAGTGAGGTCAGGCGCTCAGCGGCAGCCGATGGGGCGCCTGCAGGCGCCGCTGCAGGGTCTCGGCGAAGGCCCTGGCCTCGGCTTCGCTGCGAAAGGTGATGCGCTGGCGATCCAGGCAGACCTGCCAGGCGCTGTCGGGGTGGGGCGTCATGGGGCGGACGAGAATGTGCATGGCGATCTCCTCACGTGTCGAACGCCGCACAGTCTAGGCGCAGCCATGGCCCGTGCGGCGAGCCATGGTGTCGCAGGTCGGCCTTGCGCCGACGAATGGCTCAGTACGCCAGGCGGGCGTCCAGGCTGTTCTGCGCCAGGCGGCGGGCCTGGGCTTCGGTCATGCCCAGGCTTTCGTGCAGCGCGACGAAATTCTCCGTGACATAGCCGCCAAAATAGGCCGGATCGTCGGAATTCACCGTGACCTTCACACCCTGCTCCAGCAGATCGAGGATGTTGTGCTGGCGCATGTCGGCGAACACCTTGAGCTTGGTGTTGGACAGCGGGCAGACCGTGAGCGGGATCTGCTCCTCGATCAGCCGGGCGATCAGCTTCGGATCTTCCGCGGCGCGCACGCCATGGTCGATGCGGCTGACCTTGAGCAGATCGAGCGCCTGCCAGATGTATTCCGGCGGGCCCTCCTCGCCGGCATGGGCAACGGTCAGCAAGCCTTCGCCACGCGCCTTGTCGAACACGCGCTGGAGCTTGCTCGGCGGGTGGCCGACCTCGGAGCTGTCCAGGCCGACGGCGAAGAAGGCGTTGCGATAGGGCAATGCCTGTTCCAGGGTCTTGAAGGCTTCCTCTTCCGGCAGGTGGCGCAGGAAACTGAGGATCAGCCCGCTGCTGATGCCCAGCAGCTCACGGCCATCGGCCAGCGCGGCGCTGATGCCGTTGAGCGCGGCCTCGAACGGTACGCCGCGGTCGGTGTGGGTTTGCGGGTCGAAGAAGGGCTCGGTGTGCACCACGTTCTGCTCTTCGCACTTCTGCAGGTAGGCCCAGGTCAGGTCATAGAAGTCCTGCTCGGTACGCAGCACGTCGGCGCCAGCGTAGTAGAGATCGAGGAACTCCTGCAGGTTGCCGAAGTTGTAGGCGCTGCGCAGTGCTTCGACGTCATTCCAGGGCAGGGCGATCTTGTTGCGCTCGGCCAGGCGGAACATCAGTTCCGGCTCCAGCGAGCCCTCCAGGTGCAGGTGGAGTTCGGCCTTGGGCAGGTTGTTGAGCCAGTCTTGCATCGCGAAATTCTCGTCTTGCGGGTATGAGGGCATTCTAGCGACGGGTTGTCGCATCCGGATATGGCCATTGGCTGTTTGCCGCGCCTAGCAGGCGTCGATGACAGTGCGATGGAGCCTTCGTTTCATTTGGCGAATATTTGACCAGCGGTCTGCGAGCCAAGCACGGCGCGGCCTGGCAAGGTTGTTCCCAATGTTATCCACACACTTCTCCACGCGAATCGGGCATAACTGGCAGCTGGCAGAACGCGATTGATGCCATTGCGTAATCGCGCGACCGCTCAGTCAAAAAACACTGCAATTCAAGCGTTTAACGTGATAGTGGTGGGCCTGCAAGGCGCTCTGATTAAAAAATGTACAGATTTCTGCAGCCCCCGTGGCAGGCGCTTCGCAGCACGCCATACAAATGTTATCCACAATTGCTTCCACAGTATTTGTGGGCAACGCAGGCTCTAGTCTGACGTTTCCAACTGGCTACGACCGCGGGTGATATCAGCAAGCAATCTGCCCAGCGGCTGCAGCTGAGCGGCGGGAAGGGCAATCTCCAGCGTCGCGCCTTCGGCATCGAAATGCTCGGCTTCCAGCAGCGCTTCGAAATCGCCCAGGCGCGCCTTGAGCAGCGCCAGTTCGGCGAAGCGGCAATGACAGCGGCAGCGCGAGCGCGAAACCAGCTCGCTGCGCTCACCGGCCTGCAGACATTTGGCGGTGGTGCCGCCGTAGGCACGGGCGAGGCCGCCGGTGCCTAGCTTGATGCCACCGAACCAGCGGATCACCACCACCGCGACCCGGTCGAAATCCTGCCCTTCGATGGCGGTGAGCATCGGCCGGCCCGCCGTGCCGCCGGGCTCGCCGTCATCGCTGAAGCGGTATTGATTGCCGATCTTCCACGCCCAGCAGTTATGCGTAGCGGTCGGATCGCTGACCGCCTGGATGAATGCCTGCGCTTCTTCCGGACTTTGCACCGGTGCGGCCTTGACCAGGAAGCGGCTTTTGCTGATGACTTCCAGCAACTCGCAGGGCGCGGACAGGGTAAAGGGCATGGCAGTTACGGCGTCGGTGAAGGTTTGCGGGGCAGCCATTGTAGCGGCGCTGCCGTGGCTGCGCTGCGCCATGCTGCAAGAGGCCATCCGGCGAACGGATTGAACTTCGCCGGACCGTCCAACTCCTACCTAGTAAGGGGCGGTTCGCGTGGCCCGGAGAGGGCCCCGCCGTACCGCATTCCGCTGGCACACCAAATGGAGGACATCCCATGCTCAATTCCAGTTACCAGTCATGCATCCAGGCCTGTTCCAATTGCGCCCTGGTCTGCGAGACCTGCGCGGCCTCCTGCCTGCGCGAGGACGACGTGAAGATGATGGCGCGCTGCATCGAACTCGATCGTGACTGCGCCGACATGTGTGCGATCGCTGCAGTGCTGATGACCCGCGACAGCCCCTATGCCAGGGCCTTCTGCAAGCTCTGCGCGCAGGTCTGCCGTGATTGCGCCGCGGAGTGCGGCCAGCATAAGCACGATCATTGCCAGGCCTGCGCCGAAGCCTGCCGCAAGTGTGCTGACGAGTGCGAAAAGATGGCCGCGTGATCGGATCTTGTCGATCCGAAGGGCCGCAGCTGCGGCTGTCGGCCCTTCTGCTTCAGGCCAGCCAGTCCAGCGTCAGGATCAGGCGGCGCTCGGTGCTGGTCGCCTGCGGCGAGCGGTGAATGATCCCGGCGCCTTCGTTACCCAGCCATTTCTCCCCCTTGAACAACGCCACGTCGCCAGCTCCAAGCTGCTCGATGGCGGCCGGGTCTGTCGGTTCGGCTGCCGGATCACCGAGACGCCGACGTGGCATGCCGTCCTCGCGAAGCCATTCGCTACCCGCGCCGGCATAGGTGGTGATCAGCCGCAGCGGTACATGATCGACGTGGAAGCGCGGGCACATGGGCTTGTCCAGCAGCCGCAGGCGCAGGCCGATGCGCCGCGCATCGACCAGGCAGGCGAACGCCCGCACCAGCCAGACCACGTCAGCAACGAAACCGGCGTGGCCGGCAACGTCCCGATGGGCTGCCGCCAGGGTTGACAGCTGCAGCTCGCCGTCGCCGCTCGGCTCGAGGGTCAGCGACTCCGCCAATGGCTCGCCCAGCGCCAGCAGGGTCTCGGCGAACTCGACAATATGCAGCGGCAGCTGGCGCTGCCATACGCTGAGGTTGACGCCGTCGTTCAGCGTTTCGCCGAGTATTGCCGGAGAATCGCCCAGCAGCTGGCGTGGCTGTGGACGGATGATCCGCTGCGCCAGCATCAGGCGACCTGCTCGTGCCAGGGGCCGAACGGGTCCGGCAGGCGCAGCCAGCCGTCGATGCCCAAGGCCCACTCGCTGTCGTTCAGCAGGCAGGCGTCCAGCTCGCGGCGCAGCTGGTCGAAGTCGATGTTCTGCCCGATGAAGACCAGTTCCTGGCGGCAATCGCCGAACTCGCCGCGGGATTTGCCAAGGATCGCCGTGCGGCTTTCGCGGTCGCTCGGCCAGGCCGACTCCGGCGTGAAGTGCCACCAGCGCCCGGCGTAGTCGTAGCGCATCAGCCCACCGGCCTGCGACCAGCTGCCGGCTTCCTCGGGGCGGGTAGCGAGCCAGAAGAAACCCTTGGAGCGCAGCAGGCGGCCGTTGCTCCACTCGCGGTTGAGGAAGTTGTAGAAACGCTGCGGATGGAACGGCCGGCGCGCCAGGTAGGCGGTGGAGGCGATGCCATATTCCTCGGTTTCCGGCACATGCTCACCGCGCATTTCCTTGAGCCAGCCCGGCGCCTGGGCGGCGCGTTCGAAATCGAAACGGCCGGTGTCGAGGATTCGGTCGAGCGGCACCTGACCCATGCTCATCGGCAGAATCTCGGCATGGGTGTTGAGCCGACCGAGGATGGCGGTCAGCTCTTCGCGCTCGACGGCGGAAATCAGGTCGATCTTGCTGATCAGGATGACGTCGGCAAACTCCACCTGTTCGATCAGCAGCTCGGTGACCGAGCGCTCGTCGTCCTCGCCAAGGGTTTCGCCGCGGTTGGCGAGGCTTTCTGCCTCTTGGAAGTCACGCAGGAAATTAACCCCGTCGACCACCGTGACCATGGTATCCAGGCGAGCCAGATCGGCCAGGCTCTGGCCCTGCTCGTCGCGGAAAGTGAAGGTTTCGGCCACCGGCAGCGGTTCGGAAATGCCGGTGGACTCGATCAACAGGTAGTCGAAACGGCCTTCGCGGGCGAGCTTGCCGACTTCCTCAAGCAGGTCTTCGCGCAGGGTGCAGCAGATGCAGCCGTTGCTCATCTCCACCAGCTTTTCTTCGGCACGATTGAGGCTGACGCCGCGCTGCACCTCGTTGCCGTCGATGTTGATCTCGCTCATGTCGTTGACGATCACCGCGACGCGGCGGCCTTCGCGATTCTTCAGGATGTGGTTGAGCAGGGTGCTCTTGCCGGCACCGAGGAAGCCGGACAGGACGGTTACGGGGAGGCGGTTCATGGCGGTCTCTCAGGCGGATCGTTGGTGTTTTTCGCGCTGTTCCTGGCGTTGCTTCGCCTCGATGGACAGCGTCGTGGTGGGGCGCAACAGCAGGCGCTGCAGGCCGATGGGTTCGCCAGTCTCGGCGCACCAGCCGTATTCGCCGCGGGCGATGGCATCCAGCGCATCGTCGATCTTGTCCAGCAGCTTCTTTTCCCGCTCGAGCACGCGCAGCTGCCACTGGCGCTGCTCTTCGGCACTGCCGATGTCGGCTGGATCGCTGCTGGGTTCAACTTCGCGCAAGGCGTCGAATTCCTCGGCGATGCGGCTCTGCAATTCCTGTCGCTGGTGCAGCAGCAGGTCGCGGAAGAAGGCCTGTTGTTCGGCGTTCATGTACGCCTCGGCGGGTTGGGCGAGAAGTTCGGCTTCGGTCATGAGCGGGTGCCCGGCAAGATTGATTGATTAGTTATAACATAACATTTATGGCTGATACGAGTGCGTATCGGGTAGTGCCAGGCATTGCGCAACAGATGGGTAGGCTTGGATTGGGTTACGAGGATGTTTGCGATAGCGGTCTTGTCGCCGGCTTGGGGCGAGTTGGCGCGCTCTGGTGGGCTGAAGCCCACCCTACGAGGGATGCGACGTGGAGCGCAGGCACAGAAGGCTTCGAGGTTTTGTAGGGTGGACTTCAGCCCACCGCATTCTGCACCGCGGATGCGCCCAAGCCCGCCCGATGGGAGAGCATTCGTTTGCTCAGCTGCTTGAAAGGCCGTGGTAGTTGCGGCCGAAGTACACCAGCGCGTCGCTGCTGTCACGGCGGTGCACGGCGAGCACTTCGCAGTAGAGGATGTCGTGGGTGCCGACGCTGGCGCTGTGGCTGATGCGGCAGTCGAACGACACCGTGGCGCCGTCGAGCAGCGGCGAACCGGTCACGCCGGTGCTCCATTGCGCTGCGGCGAAGCGCTCGGCCATGGGCGTCTTGCCGCCGAACAGGTTGGACAAGTCCCGCTGCGCACCGGCCAGGGTGTTCACGCACAACTGCCCGTTGGCGGTGACGATCGGATGCGCCGATGCGCTGCGGTTCAGGCACACCAGCAGCGTCGGCGGTTCGTCGGTGACGCTGCACACCGCGGTGGCGGTGAAGCCGGCACGGCCACTGGGGCCGTCGGTGGTGATGATATTGACCGCCGCGGCCAGGCGCGCCATGGCGTCGCGATAATCCTGACGAATCACTGAAGCGCTGAATTGACTGGTGGTTTCGCATTGAGCCAGTTGCATGGTCGTTTCTCCATCAGGCAAGAACGCAGGCCCGGTCGAAGGGCAGGCGTGGCAGGCGGTCGCGCAGCTTGCTGGTGTCGCCGTAGCCGAGGTTGATCAGCAGGTTGGATTTCCAGCTCGTGCCGGCGAAGAAGGCGGCATCCAGCGCCTTGCCGTCGAAGCCGGACATTGGTCCGCAATCGAGCCCCAAAGCGCGGGCAGCGAGGATCAGATAACCGGCCTGCAGCGAGCTGTTGCGCAGCGCGTTCTCGGTGATCAGCGCCGGCTGCCCGGCGTACCAGCTGCGCGCATCGGCGTGGGGAAACAGCTCCGGCAGGGTTTCCGGAAAGTCCTCATCATAGGCGACGATCACCGTAACCGGCGCGGCCAGGGTCTTGTCCAGGTTGCCCTTGGACAGGCAGGGCGCGAGCTTCTGCTTGCCCTCGGCGCTGCGTACGAAGACGAAGCGCGCCGGGCAGCTATTGACCGCGGTCGGACCGAGGCGGACGTGGTCGTAGAGCTGCTCGAGCAGGGCATCCGGTAGCGCTTTGTCCAGCCAGGCGCTGTGGGTGCGGGCCTCGCTGAACAGCGTCGCGAGGGCATTCGAGTCGATGGGGGCGTGCATGTTCGGGTCCTCAGGCTGCTGCGACCTGGCCGCATTGCTCGGCAAGATGGTCCAGCAGGATCTGGTTGAAGGGTTCGCTGTCGCTGACGCTGGACGCGTGGCCACCGTAGTTCAGCAGCGCCAGCTGGGCATTGGGCAGGACGGCGGCCAGGTGCTGCGAACGCTGCCAGGGCACCAGCATGTCGTCGCGGTTGGCGATCAGCAGGATCGGGGTGGTGATGCGCGGCAGCTCGGCCTCAATATCGAAGGCCAGCAGTGCCTCGATGCGCCGCACCAGATTCATCGTCGGTGGGAAATGCGCCAGTGCATGGGCATCGTCGCGTGCCAGTCGCTCGCTGTTGGCCGCGATCCAGTCGGCCGGGTAGAGGAACAGCGACTGCGCCTGCACATAGGCTGCCGGGCCGCTGTCGTGCAACAGCTTCAGGCGTACTGCGAAACAGCGCGCACTGTGCGGGTTGGGGCTGCTCCAGGCATTGATCGGCACCAGGCTCTGCAACAGCTGCGGCCGCAGCAGGGCGATCTGCAAGCCGACCAGCCCGCCGAGTGCATGGCCGATGAAATGGCAGCGGCGGATGCCCAGGGTGTCCAGCAGCTCCAGTAATTCCACTGCCATGGATTCGATGGAGTAGCCCGCCGGCAGGTTCGCCGGGCTCTTGTTGGTCCCCAGCTGATCGTAGACCAGCACCCGGTAGTCCTGCGTCAGTGCCGGCAGCTGCGGCAACCAGAAGGCAGCGGCGCCGCCGAGGCCGGAACTGAGCACCAGGGTCGGTGCATCCGGCTCCATGCGACCATGAAGTTCGTAGTGCATGTCACTCCCTCCGCGAGGTCGATCAGCGGGCCGCTGGCGTGCCGGCTGACCCGCTCTGGCAGGCGCTATTGGCCGACGTGGGCGATGCTGGCGATCTCGATCAGCGCATCGGGCTTCACCAGCCCGCATTGAATGCAGTAGCGCGCGGGCTTTTCGCCGGGGAAGTACTCGGCGTACACCTCGTTTACCTTGGCGTAGTTGGCCCAGTCGGTGAGCATGATCATGTTGAAGGTGACGTCGTCCATGCTGCCGCCGGCGGCTTCGACCACGCCCTTGATGGTTTCCAGCACATGGCGGGTCTGCGCGGCGGCGTCGCCGACGTGAACCACGTTGTTGTCCTTGTCGAACGGCAGTGTGCCGGAAACGTAGACCACGCCATCGGCCATGGAGCCGGGCACGTACGGGGCGAGCGGTTTGCCGGTTCTGGCGGGGATGATCGATTGCTTGGGCATGTGGTTGATTCCTTGCAAGGCATTCAGGCGAACCCGGCGGACGCCTCTGCGGGCGTCGCGGTCGGGCACTTGGGGTAATCAGCTGGCTACCGCCACCTCTGGCGTGGTCGCGAAGCTCCGGCAGAAGGCGTCGACGCTGGAGACCCAGCCGAAGAACGTTTCGATGTTGTACAGCGCCGCCTGCTGGGCGAATTCCGGCCCGGCCTGGTGGGTGGCATCGGCCAGCACCACACCGAAGTACTCCAGGTGGAACCCGTCGCGCAGGGTCGATTCCACGCACACGTTGGTGGCGATGCCGGTGAACACCAGGTTGCGGATGCCACGGGCGCGCAGGGTGCTGTCCAGCTGTGAATTGAAGAAACCGCTGTAGCGCGGCTTGGGCACCAGGATGTCGCCGGGCTGCGGTGCCAGTTCGTCCACCAGCGCGTAATCCCAACCGCCCTTGGCCAACAGTGTGCCGGCCAGTTCCGGGCGCTTGCGCATGGTCTTCAGCGCGTTGGACTTGTGCCAGTTGGGTGAACCCGGCCCGCCCGCCTCGACGTACCCGTTGTCCCAGCCGTTCTGCAAAAAGATCACCTGCATGCCCGCGGCGCGGGCCGCGTTCAGCGCCTGGCGGATCTTCGCGATCACCGGCTGGGTCGCCGAAACATCGAAACCTGCCAGGTCGAGATAGCCGCCGCGGCTGGCATAGGCGTTCTGCATATCCACCACGATTAGCGCGGTTTCGCTCGCCTTCATCGCCAGCGGCTCGGGTCGTGCCGGCAGTTGCACAGGTTCGTCCGTTGCGCTCAGGCCGTAGCCGGAGATCTGTTCGACGGCGTTCATCAGGCCGATTCCTTGAGCGCGGTGACGTGCCGGCGGCTCTGCATCAGCGGCTGGATCTTCTGGCCGAAGGCTTCGACGCCCTCAAGGAAATCGTCGAAGGTCAGCATCACGCCCTGCATGCCGGGTACGGTGGCGATCTCATCGAGCATCCTTGCCACGTTGGCGTAGGAACCCACCAGCGTTCCCATGTTGATGTTCACTGCCGAAGTCGGGTCGGCCATCTGCCGGATGTTGCTGTCGGCGCCCTTGTCGGCGGCACCCTGCTCGCCAAGCCAGGCGATGGCTTCCTCATCGGCGCCGGCCTTGTAGTGCTCCCACTTGGCCCGAGCGGCTTCGTCGGTTTCGTCGGCGATCACCATGAACAGCACACAGGAGGTGACGTGGCGGCCGGTCTTCTCAGTGGCCTTGAGCAGCCGCTCGGTGGCCGGGGCGAAGGCGGTGGGGGTGTTCACGCCCTTGCCGAAGCAGAAGTTGTAATCGGCGTACTGCGCCGAGAAGGCCATGCCGGCATCGGATGAGCCGGCGCAGATGATCTTCATGTCCGCCTGGGGTCTCGGGCTGACGCGGCAGTCCTCCATCTGGAAGTGCTCGCCCTTGAAGTCGCTGCGGCCGGTGGCCCAGAGGTCGCGCAGCACCTGGGCGTACTCGCCGAGATACTGATAACGAGTGCCGAAGAATTCATCCCCCGGCCACATGCCCATCTGCGTGTATTCCGGTTTCTGCCAGCCGGTGACGAGGTTCACACCGAAGCGGCCGCCGGAGATCGAATCGATAGTCGAAGCCATGCGCGCGACGATGGCCGGCGGCAGGGTCAGGGTGGCGGCGGTGGCGAACAACTGAATCTTGCTGGTGACCGCGGCCAGGCCCGCCATCAGCGTGAAGGATTCCAGGTTGTGCTCCCAGAACTCGGTCTTACCGCCGAAGCCACGCAGCTTGATCATCGACAGCGCGAAATCGAAGCCGTAGCCCTCGGCCTTCTGCACGATGGCCTTGTTCAGTTCGAAGGTCGGCATGTACTGCGGCGCATTTTCGGAAATGAGCCAGCCGTTGTTGCCGATCGGAATGAAAACACCAACATCCATGGGTAGCACCTCTGTACGCAATGGCTAGAAAGCGCTGCCCGAACGTGACGGGCAGGGTCGAAGGTGCATTAGCAGGATGCAGGCCAGAATCTGATTTTGCTTTTGAATCAAGGAGATGAGTTATTTAGGTGGTGTAATGTGGACCATTTGGTCTGAATCGGAGCACCTGGTTTGTGCGCGGCGCACGAAGATCGTGCAGCAGTCGCAGCCGCCTTCGTCGCTCGTGCGCCACACACTCGCCGCGCTACAGTAGCGGCTCGTTCGAACCCAGCCGGTAATCCCGTGACAGATCAGCCTCCCGTTCCGCCCCGCAAGCGCCTCACTGCCAGCAAGACCCCTCGGCTCAAGGGCGCGACCCGCGTACCGAGTGCCAGCGCCCAGGACCGGCGCCTGCGCATGATCGAAAGCAAACGCGCCAGCATCCTCCAGGCCGCGCTGGAGCTGTTCTCCCGTTTCGGCCTGCACGGTACAAGCCTCGATCAGGTGGCGACCCAGGCCGACGTTTCCAAGACCAACCTGCTGTACTACTTCGGCAGCAAGGAAGAGCTGTACACCAACGTCCTGCGCCAGCTGCTGGAGGTCTGGTTGCAGCCGCTGCAGGCATTCAGCGTCGAGCAGGACGCGGTCGAGGCGATCCGCGATTACCTGCGGGTCAAGCTCGAACTCTCCCGCGACCATCCCGCCGAATCGCGGCTGTTCTGCATGGAGATCATGCAGGGCGCGCCGCTGCTGCTGGGCGAGCTGCAGCAGCCGCTGCACGATCTGGTCGAGAACAAGGTCGCGGTGATCCAGGCCTGGATCGACGCCGGCAAGCTCGCGCCTATCGCGCCGCATCACCTGATCTTCTCGCTCTGGGCGACCACCCAGCACTACGCCGACTTCCGTGTGCAGGTTGAGGCGGTGGCAGGCAAGACGCTGGATGATCCGGCGTTCTTCGAGGAAACGCTCAAGAGTCTGCAGGCGCTGATCCTGGATGGGGTTCGGCCGCGCTGACAACGCGTCGGGCTTCAGGTGGTGGAGTTTGATGGCGATCCAATGACCCGCGGGCGATTGTCTGTATCAGTCGATACGCGTGCCTTGTAATTCAAGCCACCGTTTCCTATTGAGCTCCCAGATTTCTTGTTGCATTGCCCCACATACGAAATGGCCGTCTCGCGTGTCTACAAGCTGCATTCCTTCACGCTCCGAAATGCGTCGAGAGGGCTGGTTAGCAACGGCCTTCGGCACTCGCATAACCGGGCGATTCAGGGTTTCAAACCAGTAGCGGTTGACCGGCTCACAGGCTTCTCCCATGTAGCCGTGGCCATGCCACTTTGGCGCGAGCCAAAAGCCGCGGTTGTTGTCCGGTTCGTCGTAGAGGGAGATCGAACCAATGAGTTGCTCAGGTGAGATTCGAAGCCGGATCGTCCATGACCATTGGGTGCCCCGCCCGATAGCGGGAAGCTCGTGGTCGCGCACGAATTGCAACGCGCCGTCGGACGGGTAGGGCCAGGGCACGGCGCTTGCCAGATAGCGGACAACTTCCCAGTGCGGAAACAATAACTGGATAGCTTCAGCGTCGTTCAGCTGCAAGGGCACCAAAATCAGGCGGCCGGTGCGGAGTGTTGGATAACGGATCAAGTTTGAGTGCATGTCGGATGTGGGCAGGATATGGGTAGCCATGCTGCCCTATAGCTTTCTCGACCTCCAGTCCCGATGCTGTTACTGGGCAGCCCCCGAAGATGTGAAAATTCGCTAGGCAAATAAACTGAAGCGGCGAAACTTTGTACATCGAGCGACCTAGTTGGGATCGGATTGCTTTCCAGCATGCCACTTCAAGCCTCCTGCCTTTGCCGATACCCCTGAGCAACCTGCACCAGTACCACCAGCGTCATGATCGGCAGCAGCCCGATGTTCACCGCCGCCCAGCCCGCCTGCGCGATCAGCGCGCCCGAGGCGAAGGACATCACTGCCGCCACGCTGCCATTGCTCAGCTCCATCAGGCCCTGCGCCCGGGCGCGTTCGTCTGGTGCATGGCCCTGCCCCAGCTGCGTCGAGCCGGCGACGAGCATGAGATTCCACCCGATACCGAGCAGACAGCTGCTGACCATGAAGTGCCAGTGGCTGACGCCAAGCAGAGCGACGACTGCGCTTACGATCAGCAAACCACCGCCCACGCAGGCCACCATGCGACTGCCCAGCCGATCTACCAGTGGCCCGGCGACGAAGGCCGGAAGGAACATCCCGAGCATGTGCCACTGGATCACCTGGCCGCTGGCCTGCAGATCCATTCCTTCGCCGTGCATTGCCAGAGGCGTTGCGTTCATCACCAGAATCATCAATCCGTGACCGGCGGCGGTGGTCAACACCGCGGCCCTGATGGTCGGCCGAGAAAGCAGTTCGCGCCACGACACCCGCGACGGTGCGCTCGGTGATGCGCTTGCCGTGCCAGTCGTGCTGAGGCCGGAAAGTACCGCTACACCCACTGCTGCCAGCGCAGCGATCAGCAGATAGGCGCCCGCGAAGGGTGTATCGATCAGTCCGCGAGCGGCATTGCCGAGTGAAGGGGCGACCAGAGCAGCGATCACGCCACCGCCGATCACACAGGCCGTGGCGCGCCCCTTGAAGGCTTCGCTCACTGCCTCCATCGCCGCAAAACGGTAGTACATGGCCGATGCCTGATAACCGCCGATCAGCAAGGAACCGAGGCAGAGCAGGGTGAAGCTGTCGAGCCACAGCGATAGCGCGCTTAGCAGCCCACCAAGCACACCGGCCAGCGCGCCGAACAGAAAGCCAACTTTGCGTCCATGGCGCTGCATGAGCCAGGCGATCGGCTGCAGAGCGAGCAGGCCGCCAAGCATCAGCACCGCAAGCGGCAAAGACGCCAGGCTCGCGAAGGGTGCCAAGCGCAGGCCGACGATCGAAGTGAGGATGATGCCGGTCATCGAACAGGACCAGAATAGCGCCTGAGCCATGAACAGGCGAAACACCTGGGGGTTGCGGAAAAGTAGATGCATGAAGATCGCCTCGCGACGCTGGAAAACGGGCACAGCCGTGCCCGGCTATGTGCCAAGGGCCTGCTGTGAGCGAAAGGTGTGGCGCGTCGGGCTCAGCCGAAGCGCTGTGAGAAGTCCCGTGGGCTTACCGACAGGTGCTTCTGAAAGCTGCGCCGCAGGTTCTCCGGATGTCCGAAGCCGGTCAGCCGCGCCACCGTTGTGATCGAGGCTTCGGCGCTCAACAGCAAGCTGCGCGCTGCTTCCAGGCGCAGCCGCTCGATATAGCGACCCGGCCCCATGCCGACTTCCTGATTGAACAGCCGGCACAAGGTGCGTGGCGTCATGTGCGCCTGCTCGGCCAGGGCTTCGATGGAGAGATCGTCACTCAGATGAGCTGGCAGCCACTCGAGCAGCGCGGTCAGGCGGCCTACCGCGCTGCTGGGCGCTGCGAGCATCGGGCTGAACTGCGTCTGCCCGCCGGGCCTGCGCAGAAACATCACCAGCCGCTGGGCAACCGAGAGGGCCAGCGCACGGCCTAGATCCGCCTCCACCAGGGCCAGCGCTAGGTCGATGCCCGCCGTGACGCCAGCCGAGCTGAACAGGTGCGCCGCAGCAGAATCAGCCGGATCAAAGGTATGCAGACTGTCGCCGTGCACCTCCACGGCCGCGTACTCGCCAAGGGCTTCGAGGTCTGCCCAGTGGGTGGTCGCCCTGCGCCCGTCGAACAGCCCGGCTTCGGCGAGGATCAACGCGCCGGAACACACCGATCCCAGCCGCCGCACCCGTTGCTCGGCGGCTCTAAGCCAATCCAGCAGGGGCCCGTTGTGCATCTGCGCGGTGACGCCAAGGCCACCCGGAACCAGCAGGGTATCCAACGATCCAGGATCGATTTCGGGCCAGGCTGCATCGGCGACCAACTTGAACCCCGCCGAAGTGGCAACGGCGCCTGGCGCCTCACCAAGCAGAAGGAGCTCGTAAGCAGCCGGCCAACCCTGCCGCTGCCGCTCGACATTGGCCGAGGCGAACACCTGCATTGGGCCGGTTACGTCCAGGCTCATGACATCGGGATAAACCAGGCAAGCGATGGTGCGAATGGCGTCCATGGTGCACCTCTAAGGGAAGATGGGCGCAGTGTGCGGCGGCTGGTGCGCTGTCACAATGACAAGGTTCCCACGGATCTTGCCACCGTCGCGGCAGTAAACTCGGCTAACGGTGGTGCAGCCGCCACCGATTACCGTCTAGAGAACGCGGTTCGGAGCCCCTGTTCCTGGCATAAATAAAATCTAGATATTGACATTTATCGATATGAAGGCGAGGATCGCGGCCTGGTGACAGTCGCGGAAGTACCGGGCTGCGCAGCACTTACCGGGGCGGCAATCACATCACGGTGGCGCCGCCTAGGCGCTTTAATATCTATAATTCACGATATCTAAATATTACGTTATGAATCATACAGCACTCTTCACTCCCAGCTCGCTTGGCTCTTTCACGCTACGTAACCGCATCGTGTTGCCTCCGTTGACACGCTCGCGCAGTTCTCAGCCAGGCAATATTCCAAACGCGCTAATGGCGACCTACTACCGGCAACGAGCCAGTGCGGGTTTCATGGTGACGGAAGGCATTCAGATCGAGCCGCGTGGGCAGGGGTATGCCTGGACGCCCGGAATTCACAGCCCTGAGCAGGTTGAGGGCTGGAAGGCCGTTACCCAGGCGGTGCATGACGAGGGCGGTGTGATTTTCGCCCAGCTGTGGCATGTCGGCCGTGTCTCGCACACCTCGCTGCAACCCGGTGGTGCGCAACCTGTTGCGCCGTCCGCCATTCCGGCGACCAACGTCAAAGTCTTTATCGAAACGGGACCGGGCGAGGGCGCGCTTGTGGAGCCCTCGATGCCGCGGGCGCTGTCCAGTGCCGAAGTCAAAGAGCTGGTACAGCTCTATGCCGAGGCCGCGCGCAACGCGATGGAAGCAGGCTTCGATGGCATCGAAATTCACTGCGCCAATGGCTATCTGGTCAACCAGTTCATCTCCGCTCACACCAACAGCAGGACCGACGAATACGGTGGCTCGCTGCAGAACCGGCTGCGCTTCCTGCGCGAAGTGGTCCAGGCGATAGCCGATGCCATAGGTGCCGAGCGCATGGGCGTTCGCTTTGCGCCGCTGTTCGCCAGTACTGATGAGGAGCGCGTCTACCTTGGCCTCGTGGAACAAGACCCCCACGCGACCTACATCGAAGCGGTGAAGATTCTGCAAGCCATCGGCGTGGCTTATGTATCACTGGCGGAGGCCGATTGGGACACCGCGCCCGAGTTGCCCGGCAGCTTCCGCGAGGCAGTGCGTGCGGCGTTCAGCGGTACGATCATCTATGCGGGCAAATACACCCCCGAGCGTGCCGCTGCGGCAGTCGAGGCCGGCTGGGCGGATTTGATCGCCTTCGGCCGTCCTTTCATTGCCAACCCCGACCTGCCGGCGCGTATTGCCAACGGTTGGCCGATGAACTTGCTGGATGCCAGCAGCATGTATGGCGGCACCGAACAGGGTTACATCGACTACCCGGCGTACTTGCACTGAGTCGGCGTGCGTGCGCTCCAGTGGAGCGCACGCAGCCAGCATCGGCAAAGTATCGTAAGATCGCGAAAACCCACTACCTGCCGCGGATATGAACATAGACGTCAGTGAAGCGTTGAAGGCCCTGGATAACCCCACGCGGCTGGCCATTCTTACCCTGCTCAAGGACCCGAAGACTAACTTCCCCGAGCAGGAAGCCGATCCCGAGCAGCTGGGTGTCTGCGTCAGCATCATTCAGGAACGCGTGGGGTTGTCGCAGTCCACCGTCTCGAACTACCTGGCGGCGCTCCAGCGCGCGCAGCTGGTGACCTCGCAGCGTATCGGTCCCTGGACTTACTACAAGCGAAACGAAGAGAAGGTAGCCCAGTTGCTCGAAGCGCTCAGCAAAGCCATCTGAGCGGGCTAGCAGAACCTTGAGCGTTTCGCGTTCAGGGCCACCCCGGCCGATCCCTTCGCGCAGGTGGTGACACGCTGGCCCAGGGCTTACGGCCGTTATCGCCTTACCTTGCTCGCCTGATATTGCCCCGGCGTCATGCCGACCACTGTCTTGAAGTCGTGGATAAAGTGCGCCTGGTCGCTGTAGCCGCAGGTCAGTGCCGTATCCAGCAACGGCGCACCCTGTTGCAGGTGCTGACGAACCAGCGCAACGCGCTGGATGCGGCTGAATTGCTTGGGTGTCAGGCCTACCTGATAGCGGAACAGACGTTCCAGTTGGCGTTGCCCGAGGGGCACCGTCTGCAGTAGTTCGGTCAAGCGCTGCCGGCCCTGGGTCGCAGTGATCTGCGACAGTAGCTGTTGCACCGGTGAGCGTCGCTCCTGCGTCGCCTGCAAACGCCTCATCAACTCCTGCTCCACCAGCAGCTGCTGCGCCTCGCGGCTCAACTCGGCCAATTGGTCGACCATCGCGGCGAAGCCCAGCCGCTGCCAGTCGGCACCGTGGAAGCCGGCGAGCTCATCCAGGCTGACGCCAAAGAACGCCGCGCCCATCCCAGGGCGAAAGCGCACGCCCATCAACCTTACCGGCCCCGCCAGTTGCAACCGCGAACTGACAAGCTGCGGCCCGGCGATCAGTGCACGCGGGTTGTGCAGATGGCCATCGAAGGCCAGTGGGTCGGCGAAATTGAAGATGACGCCGCAGGCGCCGTCCGGATGCAGCATCTGCTCGTCATACGCCGTGGCGGCGTCACCCTCCAGCCACCAGAAGCGTTGTACGTAGGCAGCCAGGGCAGGCGCAGGCGGTCGAGTCAGGAAGCCATCGATGTGTGGCAGTCGTTCGTGCAGGGCGGACATGGAAGGCGGCGTTCGAAGATGTCGAAAATCTACAATAGCGCAGCGTGGCGGCTGCGTAGCCTGGGTTGCACATTCAAACCGAGGAGTGACCACCATGCGCATGAATTACCAGGCCGCCGCCCCCGACGTGATGACGGCAATGATCGGGCTGGAAACCTACCTGGCGCGGCAGAGCCGCCGCGAGGATGGCGTCGACAAGCCGCTGATGGAGCTGGTCAAGATCCGCGTCTCGCAGATCAACGGGTGCGCCTATTGTCTCGACATGCACACCAAGGACGCCCGTGCCCTGGGCGAAACCGAGCAGCGCATCTATGCCCTGAGTGCCTGGCGCGAAACCCCGTTCTTCACCGACCGCGAACGCGCCGCGCTGGCCTGGGCCGAGGCCAACACCCTGTTGCCCCAGGGCGTGTCGCAGCAGCTGTTCGAGGAGGTACGCGAGCAGTTTTCCGAAGCTCAGCTCGCCAACCTGACGCTGGCCATCGCCACCATCAACGCCTGGAACCGCTTCGGCGTCTCCTTCGCGCCGGTGCCGGGCAGTTACCAGCCGGACTGATGCATGGCGTGCCGCCTGGTCTGCTGGCCGGGCGGCTCCGGTTCAAGGCTGCAGTTCCTGGTTGCCCATGGCACAGATGCTCTGAGCCTGCCGCGCCGCCGGTAGCGCGCGGAGCTGGGTCGTGCACTGCGCTTGGCTGGGCGTGCGCACCACGCTGAGCTCGGAGGCGTCGTTCACGCCAATCAGGTACGGCTTGTTGTAGCGCGGGCCGTCGTGCCAGCTGCTGAAGCGCTGCTCGCTGTAGCCGCATTGGTAGCGGATATGGCCGGAGAATCCCTTGAAGCGGTCGCGGCGGAAGATGTGCCGGTACAGGAGCCAGTCACGCTTGCTCTGCCCGTCGCGCACGGCGTCGAGGCAGCCCTGCAGCTCGGTGATCTGCGGCTCGTGAAGGAAAATGCTCTGCGCCAGGCTGGAGCCGTCCAGCTGCACCGTGGCCACCAGATAGACCTGTCGCTCGGTCGCCTGTGCCGATAGCGCCAGGGACAACCCCAGCGCCAACATCCCTGTTCTGCTCAATCCGCATGCTCCTGATGACCGCGAATTCTTCGAGGCGGCACCCTAGCCGAGGACGGCCCGAGGAAACAAGGTGGTGATCTCGCTTCCAGCTCCGCCAGGATGGGCCGGCTGCCGAACTAGCGCGATGCCTTTTCGTACAGCTCCAGCGGCAGGCCGTCCGGATCGGCAAAGAAGGTAAAGCGGAGGCCCGTGTACTCGTCGACCCGGATCGGCTCCACGGCCACGCCCTTCGCCTCCAGTGCAGCCTTGCAGGCGGCGACGTCGTCCACCGCGAACGCCAGATGCCGCAACCCCTGCGCTTCCGGCCGCGAAGGACGCGGCGGCGCATCGGGAAAGGAGAACAGTTCGATCTGCCCGCCGTCCGGCAGCGCCATATCGAGCTTGTAGGACTGCCGTGATTCCCGGTAATGCTCGACGATCACGCTGAGGCCGAGGGTCTCGCTGTAGAAGCGTTTCGATACGGCATAGTCGGAGCAGATGATTGCGGCATGGTGGATGGAGCGGAGCATGGAGCTTTCCAGCGGCGGTTGTTGTTCGGTACAGACCGATAGGACAGGGCGATGTTCTGGTTCGCGCGCCGCCGGGTGAGGCCGATGAAGGCGATCATCGGCTTTGTTGCGCCTGATACTACAGGCGGTTCTATCATGCTGTGTTCATTCGGGCGCAGCTGCCGGGAGGAGCCATGGAGCATGTTCGCCATTCAGCGTGTTTATCGCCCGAGCCTCGGACGATGTGTATGCGTTCGCCGCCGATGCGCGCAATCTTCCCTTGTGGGCGGCGGGGCTGGCGCGTTCCGAGGTCAGGCAGCAGGGCGGTGCCTGGATCGCGGATGCGCCGTTCGGCCAGGTGACGATCCGCTTCGCTGCTCGCAATGCGCTGGGCGTGCTGGATCACGAGGTGGAGCTGGCGTCGGGCCTGACCGTACACAACCCCATGCGGGTCATGCCGTATGGCGAAGGCAGTGAGTTCGTCTTCAGTCTGTTCCGCCAGCCGGGGATGACCGACGAGCAATTCGAGGCGGATGCGCTCGCGGTCGAAGCCGACCTGCAGCGGCTCAAGAGCCTGCTTAGCACAGCGACAGGCTGAGCTCAGGGTGCGTGAGACCGGCCGGTGACCCTGGCCACCGGCCGGCCGTGCATCACTGCTCCCGCGTCACTCGCCAGACGATATTGGCCAAGTCATCGGCGACGATCAGCGCGCCACTTGGGTCCACGGTTACGCCGACCGGGCGACCGCGTGTCTTGCCGTCGTCGGTGCGAAAGCCCGTGGCGAAGTCGATCGGCTCACCGGCGGGGCGACCGTCGCGGAAGGGCACGAAGATCACCTTGTAGCCGACCGGTTCCTTGCGGTTCCAGCTGCCGTGCTCACCGATGAACACGCCTTCGGCGAACTGTTCGCCCATCACGTCCGACGAAAAGTCCAGGCCAAGCGCGGCGACGTGCGAGCCCAGGGCGTAGTCCGGCGTGATGCTGGCAGCGACCTTGTCCTTGTCCAGTGGGCGCACGCGGTCATCGACGTTCTGGCCCCAGTAAGCGTAGGGCCAGCCGTAGAAGCCGCCTTCCTTAACCGACGTCAGGTAGTCCGGCACCAGGTCTTCGCCAAGTTCGTCGCGTTCGTTGACTACCGTCCACAACTGGCCGGTTTCCGGCTGTATCGCCATTGCGGTGGGGTTGCGCAGGCCGGTGGCGTAGGGCTTGTAGGCGCCGGTTTCGGCGTTGACCTGCCAAACCATGGCCCGGTCGACCTCGGCTTCCATACCACGCTCGGTGATGTTGCTGTTTGAGCCGATGCCGACATAAAGGTACCGGCCGTCCGGGCTGATGGTCAGGGCCTTGGTCCAGTGGTGGTTGATCTCCGACGGCAGGTCCGCCACTTTGGTTGGCGGGCCGCTGGCCTCGGTCTGGCCGTCCTGATAGTCGAAGCGAACGAGTTCGTCCTGGTTGGCGACATATAGATTGCCGTCGTGGAAGGCCAGCCCATACGGCGCGTTGAGGTCTTCGGCGAATACGGTCTGCAGCTCGTAGGTGCCGTCACCGTCCGCATCGCGCAGCAGGGTCAGGCGGTTGCCGCTTTCTACCGAGGTGTTGCCCTTGGCCTTGAGATAACCGGCGATGACGTCCTTCGGCTTGAGCTTAGCCGCATTACCGCCGCGGCCCTCCGCCACGAGGATGTCGCCGTTGGGCAGCACCAGGGTCTGGCGGGGGATCTTCAGATCGGTGGCAATTGCCGTCACGCTGAAACCGTCCGGCACGGTGGGCACCTGATCGCCCCAGGGAGTTGGCTCGGCGATCTTCATGCTGGGCAGCAGGCCGCGTTCCGGCTCGGGCAGCTTGGGGTTCGTCCCGTAGTGCTGGGCGGAGTCCTGCTCGCCACCGCATGCGCTCAGCAGTACGGCCATGGCCAGGGCGGTCAGTGCGCTTGAGCTTGAATGCTTCATGCCTCACCTCCGTCGCGCAGGTTGCTCAGGCCAATCCACGTCGCGGCGCAGGCCAGTAGCGTGACGATTACCGACAGCACCAAACCCAGCGGCATCGTCGCCCAGGCATCCTTGGCGTGCTCCAGCGCGTTGATAAAGCCCAGCACCCAGGTCGCCAAAAGCAGCAGAAAGTACATCAGTGGCCGCCCCTTCTTGTGATGGGCGCGCAGCAAGTTTACTACTGCGAATAGCAGCGCCAGGCCGCAGAAGACCAGCCCACCGGCAATCAGCCAGGCGGCAAAATTGCTCCATTGAATCTCGTAAGTCTTGAAGTAGGCGATGTCGCTGAGCATGGCGCCGAGGAACAGCGGGACGGTGCCGGCCAGCAATGTCGCATGCAGTGGGTTCGGGACGTGGCGGGAGATGCTATGGGTGGTGGTTTGCGTGCTGCGGGTGATAACGGTCACGAAGGAGTCCTCATCGCTTACGACCCATGACCTCCTGCTCGGCGCGGTTGCGCTGGGCGATCCGGCTCGGTCTGACTGACTGTGCTTAAAAGGGGATCGTGACTTACGCCTGTTAGTTCACTTTGGCGTTTACCACTCGGGCTGTTTGCGATGCATGACGGCGAGGTTCGAAGTGTGCAGGGGCACGTCTGAGCGAGATGGCGGAGGACATCGAAGACCGCAAGTGCGGCGCAGGTCAGCGGATTAGCTTCGGTAGGTAAATTAGAACTGCGGTGTTTTTCATCGATTTTGACGCAAATCGCTTGTCTGAATCAGCGAATGAGGAAATGAAATGTTGCAGGCCCACCCGTGCCCTTCGTCGACGTTTTGCGGCGTTGCTGTAAATTGACAGGCCCTCAGTAACGATACTCTTTACTCATGACCCTCCTGATAGCGTTTGCTGTCTTATCCATTCTGGTTTCCTTCATATGCTCGATCCTGGAAGCCGCGTTGCTCTCGCTAACACCCAGCTTCATCGCCCATCAGAAAACCTCCAAACCGAAACTCTACGAACGGCTCAAAGGCCTGAAAGACAAGGTCGATCAGCCGCTCGCCGCCATTCTGACGCTCAACACCGTTGCGCACACGGTAGGTGCTACCGGAGTGGGCGCGCAGGTGACTGTGGTGTTCGGGAACGGCTATGTCGGGATTGCCTCCGCGGTCATGACTATCTTGATTCTGGTGCTCTCCGAGATTCTTCCTAAGACCATCGGTGCTCGCTACTGGCGGTCGATTGCGCCTTACCTGCCGCCTCTTCTGGGCGCCATGATCATGTTGCTCAAGCCTTTCATCATGCTGTCTGACTTGATGATGCGGATGTTCGGCGGCAAGGAGCCGGAACATGACATTCGCCAGGAAATAAAGGCGCTGACCATCCTCGGCCGCGAAACGAAATGCCTCGACGAAGATGAGCAGCGCGTTATCAGCAACATTCTCGATCTGCACGAAATCAAGGTTCGCGACATCATGACGCCACGCACGGTATGTGATTACACCGCGCCAGATGCCACCATCGGGACATTCAAGGAGAAGGTTGCAGACAGCCAGTACTCGCGCTACCCCGTGATCGGTGAAGATGAAACCCCTATGGGGGTCATATTCCGCTACGACGCGTTGGCGGCCGAAGAAAACGACGCGCCGGTTTCGTCCATCATGAAGCCGCTGAAGGTGACCCCTGAGACGGCGAGTGTGGAAAACCTGATGACGCAGCTTATGCATGAGCGCCAGCACATGTGTCTCGTGTATGACGAGTTCGGCAGCTGGCGTGGTTTGGTTACGATGGAAGACATCATGGAGACCATTATCGGTAAACCGATCATGGACGAGACGGATGACATCCCGAACATGCGTCGTTTTGCCAAGCGTCGCTGGGACCACCGGATCAAGAGCGCCCGCGACAGCTGATTACTTTTGCCCAGCTGCTAGGTGTCCGCAACCCTAGCGGCTTAGGCTGCCAGTACGGCTTGGCCAAGGCAGTGTTGCCGGCTTCCTCCATTCGCAGTTGCATCCTGCAGCGATTCGGCGACTGAGCCGGCATACCCAATCCATATGCATGAGGCAGCGATACCGCAGCGTGTCGCCGCCGCATCCTCTTTGCGCCCGCTTTTCGTGCCTTACGCACAAACCAAGTGCTCCGAACCGGACCATCTGATCCGTTTCGCCCTCGCCAAAACGCCAAGTCACTGATCCATAAGCAAATTGATCTAGTGGCACGCTTTCTGCTCTCTCCTCGACAGCCGCCTGTGTGCAACGGGCGGCGGCGTCACGCATACAGAGAAGCGCCTGCGCCATTGGCGACGCGCTCAGGTTTCCGCCTTGCGTCAGAGGAGTGCGTCATCCATGACTCTGCAATACGTTCCCATCATCGACCTGGCGCCATATTTCGCCGGTACGCCGGAAGGCAAGCAGCAGGTCGCCCGTGCCGTGGACCAGGCCTGTCGAGACATCGGTTTTCTGGTCATCACCAATCACCAGATTCCCGCTGAACTGATCGAGCGCGTGTCGCGGCTGACGCGACAGTTCTTCGCCTTGCCGTTGCCGGAAAAGCGCAAGGTCGACCGGCCCAGCCCGGAAATGGTGCGCGGCTACAGCGCCATCGCCGAAGAGAGTCTGTCCTATTCGATGGAGGAGGCCGCACCCGGAGATCTCAAGGAATCCTTCTCCATCGGGCCCAGCGATGTGCCGGATGAGGACTACTACCGTTGCGCCGAAGCCGGCCCGCATTTCGCGCCGAACGTCTGGCCGAGCGGCATCGAAGGCTTTGAGCAGGCCTATCGCGAATACTTCGCCGCCATGAGCGAGCTGTCGCAGTCGCTGATGCGCATCTTCGCGCTAGCGCTGAAACTGCCGGAAACCTTCTTCGACGACAAGATCGACAAACACATCAGCATGTTCCGCAGCCTCAGCTACCCGGACGTGAAGGGCACGGTGGAGCCCGGCCAGATGCGCGCCGGTGCCCACACTGATTACGGCAGCCTGACCATCGTCAAGCCGGACAACGCGTTGGGCGGCTTGCAGGCCCGCAACCGTCAGGGCGAATGGGTGGATGTGCCCTATGTGGAGAACGGCTTCGCCGTAAACATCGGCGACCTGATGATGCAGTGGACCAACGATCAGTGGATTTCCACGCTGCACCGGGTGGTCAACCCGCCGGCAGACAGCCCTGCCGACAACGGACGGCAGTCACTGGTGTTCTTCCACCAGCCCAACTATGACGCGCTGATCGAGTGCCTGCCGGGATGCCTGGCCGACGGCGAAGCGCCGCGCCACGCGCCGGTCACCTCCGGCGACAACCTGCTCTCCAAGTTCGTCAAGCAGACCACCTTCGGCAAAGGCCTGGAGGTCGCATGAGCACGCTGTCCTACGTCAACGTGTTCGCCCGCGACATCGAAGTCCTGAGCGGTTTCTACCGCGAGCTGTTCGGCTTCAGGAACATCCCCGAAATCGCCTCGCCGATCTTTCGCGGGTTGGATACCGGCAAGAGCTGCATCGGCTTCAACGCGCCGGAAGCCTATGAGTTGCTGCATCTGGACGAATTCGCCGACACCCGCGGCTGCAAGTTCCTGCTGAACATCGACGTCGATACGAAAGAAGAGGTCGAGCGTCTGGTGCCCATCGCTGTCGCCATGGGCGCGCGGCTGATCAAGGCGCCCTACGAAACCTATTACCACTGGTATCAGGCGGTGCTGCTGGACCCGGAAGACAACGTGTTTCGCATCAACCACATGCTTTGACGTGCCAACCTCAGGAAGACCAAAAATGCTCAATCAGATGAAACGGACCTTGTGTGCGGCGATGGCTCTCGGCCTGACGACGACTGTTGGCGCCGCCGCGGCGCAGGAAGGGCAAGGGCTGACCCTCGATAAGCCGGCGAAAATCGCCATGCTCTACATCAGCCCACGCAACGACGGCGGCTGGACCCAGGCCTTCGACGAGGCGCGGCAGAAGCTCGAAACCGAGCTGGATACCAAGATCCAGTACGTCGAGAGCGTGCCGGAGAACGCTTCCTCGATCCGCCCGGCGGTGGACCGGCTGATCCAGCGCGGCGCCAACGTCATCATCGGCACCGCCTTCGGCTACTCGGACACCTTCAAGGAACTGGCCGACAAGTACCCGGACGTGGCCTTCCTCAACGGCTCGGGCACCACCAACAGCGCCAACCTCGAATCCTTCTACGGGCGCACCTACGAAAGCCAGTACCTGTGCGGCATGGCCGCCGGCGCGGCGTCGAAGACCGGCAAGCTCGGCTTTGTCGCGGCCAACCCCTTCGGCCAGGTGAACTGGACGGTCAACGCCTTCGCCCTCGGCGCCCAGCAGATCAACCCGGACGCCACCGTCACAGTGGTCTACACCGGCGCCTGGAACGACCCGGTCAAGGAGCGCGCAGCCGCCATGGCGCTGATCGATGCCGGCGCCGACGTTCTCGGCCAGCACGTTGACAGCCCGACGCCGCAGATCGTGGCTCAGGAGCGTGGCGTACACGGCACCGGGCACCATCGCGACATGCGCGAGTTTGCCCCGGACGCCACCGTCTGTTCCTCGGTTTGGGTCTGGGACAAGTTCCTCGCGCCGGAACTGAAGAAGATCAGCGCCGGCAACTGGATTCCACCGGAGAACGGCGCGCTGCTGTCCATGGCCGAGGGCGGCACCGACGCGGCCTGCTGCGGTCCGGCGGTTTCCGAACCGGACAAGGCCAAGATCATGGCCACCCGCGAGCAGCTGCTAAAAGGCGAGAAGCAGATCTACGCCGGGCCGATGCTGGATCGTGACGGAACCGAGCGCATCGCCGCTGGTGAGGTGATGGCCGACCCGGCACTGTGGCAGATGGACTGGTTCGTCAAGGGAGTGACCACACAGCAATGAGCAACCTCAACGCGATCCAGCTTTCCGGGGTCAGCAAGTCTTTCGACGGCTTCATGGCTCTGTCCCAGGCAGACTTCACCGCCAAGTGGGGTGAGGTGCATGCGCTGCTCGGCGAGAACGGCGCGGGCAAGTCGTCGCTGATGAACATCGCCGCCGGCCTCTACGCACCGGAAAGCGGATCGCTGTTGATCAACGACAATGCGGTGCGGTTCAGCGGCCCGCGGGATGCCAGCCGCTACCACATCGGCATGGTTCATCAGCACTTCAAGCTGGTGAAGCCCTTCACCGTGGCCGAGAACATCCAGCTGGGGCTGCCCGTGGGGCCCGGCAATCATGCTTTCGCGGGCAGCCACCGGCAGCGGCTGACGGCTTTGGAACAGCGGATCAGCGACAAGGCGGCAGAGCTGGGTTTCACCATCGACCCGCGCAAGATTACCGAGTCTCTGTCGGTGGCCGAGCAGCAGCGGGTGGAAATTCTCAAGGTGCTGCTGGCCGGTGCGCGGATCCTGATCCTCGACGAGCCGACGGCGGTACTCACCGACGGGGAGGCCGAGCGCCTGCTGGAAACGGTGCGCGCCTTCGCACGGCAGGGCGCGGCGGTAATCCTGGTCACTCACAAGATGAGCGATGTGAAGCGCTTCGCCGATCGCGTCACCGTGATGCGGGGCGGTCGGACGATACAAACACTCGATCCGCAAACGGTCTCGGTGCCCGAGCTGGTGCGTCTGACCGTGGGCGAGTCCGCACCGGCTAGCGAATACCAGCCGGCGACGCCGGGCGAGGTGCGGCTGCAGGTGCGGGATCTAAGGTCGACGGGTGGGAGTGGGCATGGCGCGCTTAATGGCGTGACGCTGAGCCTGCGCGCGGGCGAGATTTACGGCATCGCTGGTGTGGGCGGCAACGGCCAGAGCGAGTTGGCGAATTTGCTGATGGGCTTGCCTGAGCCCTGCGAAGGCACGTTGGAATTGACCGGTTTTGGCGATCTGCGCCGGGCCAGCCCTGAGCAGCGCCGGGAGTTGCGCATTGCTGCGATCCCGGCTGACCGCTACGGCACGGCGCTGGCCGGCGATCTGTCGGTGGCCGAGAACTTCGGCGTCGGGCAGATCCACAGCGGGCGCTATGGCTCGTTCTTCAACCTGCGGCGCAAGCGTCTGGAGGCCGACGCGGCCGAGGCGGTGGCCGGGTTCGATGTGCAGGGCGTGCGCTCGCTGAAGCAGAAGGCCGCGTTGCTCTCCGGTGGCAACGCACAGAAGCTGGTGATCGCCCGGGAGTTCTCCCGTGACCCACAACTGGTGCTGGTGCACAGCCCCAGCCGCGGCCTCGACGTGCGCGCCACCGCCGCCGTGCATGCTCGCCTGCGGGCAGCGCGGGATGCTGGCGCAGCGGTGCTGGTGATCAGTGAGGACCTCGACGAAGTGCTGGCCCTGGCCGATCGCATCGGCGTGATGAACACAGGGCGCATCGTCGCCGAGTTCGACCGGCCCGCGGATCGCCAGGCCATTGGTAGGGCGATGGTCAGCCATGGGGAGCTGAGCCATGGCGAGTTGAGTCTAGAAGGGGTAAACCATGAATGAACAGGTACGCCCCGTGATGCTGGAGCAGGCTGCGCAAGCGGCCGAGCGCCCGAAACAGCCCCTGCTGTCGCGACGCTACGCCCTGGAGATCCGCCAGCAACTGGCTTGGCATTGGCAGGCTGCGATCATCGGCCTCGCGTTGCTGCTGGGGCTGGGTATTTCCGCCGCCATCCTCATCGCCGCTGGCGTACCGGCCGGTGAGCTGCTCAATGAGTTCGTCATCCTCACGGTATTCGATGCACAGAGCCTGAAAGCGGTCTTGTTTCAAGCATCGCCGATGATCCTCGTCGGCCTGGCCGGCTGCATGGCGTTTCGCGCCAAGTTCTGGAATCTCGGGCTTGAGGGTCAGATGATCTGGGGCGCTATCGGTGCCACGGCGATCTCCCTGTTCGAGGTCGGCCCGCAGGCGCTGCGCCTGCAGCTGATGCTGGCGGCAGCGATCATCTGCGGTCTGCTCTGGGCCCTGGCGCCGGTGTTGCTCAAGCTGCGGTTGAAGGTCAACGAGATCATCTCGACGCTGATGCTCAACTATCTGGCGATCAACTTTTTGCTGCATCTGCTCTATGGCAGCTGGAAAGATCCGAAGAGTTCGTTCCCCTATTCACCGCAGTTCCAGCCGTTCGAGCGCCTACCGGAGCTGTTCGACGGCATCAGCGCGGCAGTGCCGCTAGCGGTGGTCGTCGCGTTGCTGGCGCTTTGGTTTCTCGGCATTTCCCGCGCCGGGCTATACCTGCGCTTCGTCGATGCCAACCCGCGGGTGGCCGGCGCAGTAGGCGTGCCGGTGCAGAAGATGATCATCGGCACGGTTTTGATTTCCGGCGCCATGGCCGGGATTGCCGGGTTTCTCGTCACGGCGGGGCAGGAGGGGCGGCTGACCCAGTCGTTCTATCAGGGCTACGGCTTCTCCGGCATCCTCATCGCCTTCCTTGCGCGCAACAACCCGGTAGCGGCGCTGGTGGTGGCGCTGTTGATGGCGATGCTCTTCGTCGCCGGGCGCAGCCTGCAGGTGTTCTATCAAATTCCGTTTTCCATGGTGCAGTTGATCCAGGCGATCCTGGTCATCTGCGTCGCCTCCTCGGATTTCTTTATCCGCCACCGTATCCGCCGCGTTCAGGGAGGCGAAAGCTGATGGACATGATCGCCAACTGGCTCGGCAACACGCCGGACTTCGCCGTACCTTTCGCTCTCGCGGCGCTGGGGCTGATCCTCACCGAGCGCGCTGGCGTCCTGGCGCTGGGCGCCGAAGGGCTGATGCTGGTCGGCGCGTTGGCCGGGATTGGCGCACAACTGGCGCTCGGCAGCCACGGCACTTCGCTGCTGATGGCGATGGGCGCGGCGGCGGTGGTGTCGCTGCTGTTCGCGCTGATGGTGCTGGTGCTGCGCATCAATCAGGTGATAGCCGGCCTGGCGCTGGTGTTTTTCTGCCAGGGCCTGACCGGCTTGCTCGGCACCCTGCTGGACTGGACCAACAAGCCGGTCAAGGGGCTGGGCGCGGTCGAGCTGTGGCCGCTGTCGGAGCTGCCGCTGCTGGGCAAGGTCTTCGTGCAGAACCCGCTGGTGTTCATGACGCCGCTGATCTTTCTTGCCGTGGTCTGGTTTTTCGCCCGCACCACTACCGGCCTGAGGATGCGCGCGGTCGGGGAGAACCCGCAGGCTGCGGATGCGGCAGGGATTTCCGTGCTCGGCTATCGGCTGGCAGCGATTCTCGCTGGCTCCGCGCTGATCGGACTGGCGGGCGGTTACATCTCGGTGCTCAGCACCAAGCTGTGGATCGCCGACATGACCGGCGGCCGTGGCTGGATCGCCGTAGCGCTGGTGATCTTCGCGCGCTGGTCGCCGTGGAAGGCCCTGGCCGGTGCGCTGCTATTCGGCTGCATCGAGGCGTTGATTCCACAACTGGCCGCCGCAGGCGTGCGCCTGCCGCAATACTTCGTACTGATGACGCCCTACGCCGTGACCCTGGCGGTGATGATCTGGGTCGCAAGCGGCAAGAACGTCTCCGGCAACCAGCCGGGCGCACTGGGCATTCCCTTCATCCGTGAAGAGCGCCGCTGACGCCCGCGACGCTTATTGCGACGGGCTTTGGTCGCTCGAGCGGCAGGTGATTTCCGCGTAGGGTTCGTCCGGCGAGTAGTCGCCCGGAACGCGCTCGGTGCGCTGGGTATTTGGCGCGACGGTGAATACCGGCGACGCCGAGGTATCCGAACGCGCTTCATCAGGCACGCGGAATTCACAGGAAACCTGGCTGCCGGTGCGGTTCATCACCTTCACTGCTCGCACGCCAAGCAGCTCGCCCTCGATGCCTTCTGATTTGGCCGGCACACCCATGGGGCTGACTTCGATATCCAGACCGTTGAGGTGGGTAATGATTTCCGGCTGGGGCGTCTGCGCCAGTGCCAGCGGGGCGCAGAGCGCCAGCCCGCAGGCGAGGATTTGCTGTCTAGTCATGTGAACCTCCGTAAATTCGGTCCCCTTTAGAAGAGCCCACTGCCGGTCGGTTCGATTGGCGGGTCAATCAATGGTTGCAAATAATTAGAAGCGTCAAAAAACCGTTTGGCACGATATGTGATAGCTCATAGCCATGATCTGTCTTGCCGTACCGTTTACGTCGTGTTGAATGTAACCGTCGCCAACGTTACGCGCAGTCCTTCCAAAGGGTGGCTGAAGTGACTAGGTATTTGCTCATCGTGTTGCTGACTCTGGCGGGCAGTGCGGCGGCGTCCGTCGATGTGGCACTCGAGCTCAGTGCTGTCGAGCGTGAATGGTTGGCTGAGAACGGGTCGGTGAGCATATGCGTCGATCCCGACTGGCTTCCGTTCGAGATGCTCAACGCCCGGGGTGAGCATGAGGGAATCGCGGCGGATCTTCTGCGGCTCGTTGCGCAGCGGGCAGGGTTGCAGCTGCAGATCCTGGCAACCAAGGATTGGGATGAGTCGGTCACATTCTCCCAAGCGGGTCGCTGCCAGCTGCTGAGCTTTCTCAATCAGACGCCAGCGCGCGATGCTTGGCTGATCTTTACCAAGCCGCTGTTCACCGATGCCAACGTCGTCATCGCGCGGGAAGATCATCCCTATGTGGCAGACCTGTCTGCGCTTTCAGGCGCGACTGTCGCGTTGCCGTCCGGTACCTCCGTGGAAGAGAGCGTGCGGCGAGATTATCCTCAGCTGCGCATTATCCGTACTGATACGGATGCCCAGGCGTTGGAGCTGGTCAATGAGCGCAAGGCGGATCTGACGGTTCGCTCTCTGACAGTGGCTGCCTACACCATTCGCCGGGAAGGCTGGTTCAATCTGAAGATTGCCGGACAAGTCAGCAGTTTCGATAACCAGTTTCGAATTGGCGTACTTAAAAGCGAACCTGTGCTGCGCGACATACTGAACAAGGCGATCGGCACCATCACGCCGGGAGAGCTGAACCAGATCGCCAACAGCCACGCGCCGGTACGCCTCGAAGCAGGTACTGACTATCGGTTGATCGTGCAGATCGTGGTGATTTTCTCGGTGATGCTGGTCACCAGCCTGTTCTGGATCGGCCGACTGCGTCGGTTGAACGAGAAGTTGCAGATCAAATCCCAGACCGATGCGCTGACCGGGTTGGCCAATCGTGCGGCGCTGGATCGCCGTTTCGCCAAGGCGCTGGAGCAGGCACGGCGTTATCAGCGCCCGCTGTCGATCGTCATGCTGGATATCGACCACTTCAAGCGCATCAATGACGAGCTCGGCCACCAGATGGGCGACCGTGTGCTCAAGGAGTTTGCCGACCTGTTGAAAGGTTGCCTGCGCGGCAGTGATGCGGTGGGGCGCTGGGGTGGCGAGGAGTTTCTGGTGCTGTGTCCGGAAACTGGCGGCCAGCAGGCGGTGACGTTCGCCGAGCGGCTGTGCGAACAATCGCGGGCCTTAGCTTTCAGCACGGACCGAGTGCAGACCCTGAGCGCCGGCGTGGCCGAGTTGAATGCGACGGATACGGTGGACAGTCTGCTGCGTCGCGCCGACGCGGCCCTGTACCGCGCCAAGCACGAAGGGCGCGATCGGGTTTGCTTTATGGCGTCGGACGAGCAGATCTGAGTCTTTGGGTTTAGTGCTTGCCCGGCTTGCGCAAACGGACGTAAAGGTCCTTGCCGCCGTTGGCACTGCCACCGCGTGACTCCAGGTCGAAACGCTTGGGCTGGGCGGCTATCAGGTCACTGAGCTTCTTGCAGCCATACAGGCGCGGATCGAAGGCCGGACGCAGCTTGCTGATGTTCTGCCCGAGCGTGCCCAGCTGAATCCAGTCATCTTCTTCGGACAGGTCATCGAGCACCTTGGCGATGAAATCCACCGGCACCTGCTGGCTTTTGATCGCTTCGTGCTTGTCGCTCAGCTTTGCGGGCTTACTGTTGCTATCGGCCACTTGCGCCGCGGCGGCTGCGAGTTTTTCCGATGACGGCGGCTCGGCCGCGGCCTTCGGTGCATCGGCGCGCAGGATCTCGGTGTAGATGAACTTGTCGCAGGCGGAGACGAAGGGCGAAGGCGTCTTCTGCTCACCGAAGCCGTACACCGTCAGGCCTTCCTCGCGTATGCGTGCGGCCAGGCGGGTGAAGTCGCTGTCGCTGGAAACCAGGCAGAAGCCGTCGAAACGCCGGGTGTAGAGGAGGTCCATGGCGTCGATTATCAGCGAGCTGTCGGTAGCGTTCTTACCAGAGGTATAGGCGAACTGCTGGATCGGTTGGATGGAATAATCGAGCAGCACCTTTTTCCAGCTGCCGAGGTTGGGCTTGGTCCAGTCGCCGTAGATGCGCTTGACGCTGGCGACGCCGTATTTGGCGATCTCCTCGAACAGCCCCTCGACGATGGCGGCGGGCGCGTTGTCGGCGTCGATCAGCACCGCGAGGTGCTTCTGCTTGTTCGAGCTGTTGGGCTTGCTGGCCATGTTTCTTCCCTGGACTGGAGATCGCCCGACCTTAACGCCGACAGGCGTGCCATGGCCATAGCAGTATGCAGCCAATGCATGCCGAGCTCGGTTAGGATGCGCGGCTTTGAACATATGGATTTCGGTGCATGGAACAGCGAGGCACGCTGAAAAGCTGGAATGACCAGAAAGGCTTTGGCTTCATTCGCCCGGAGCAGGGTGGCGAGGACGTATTCGCGCATATCTCTGCAGTGCATGGCGAGCGCCGGCCGCTGGTGGGTGATCGGGTGCTGTATGTGGCCGGGCGTGATCCCCAGGGGCGCCTGCGCGCCGAACACTTGCGGCTTGATGCGCCGATGACGCTGGATCAACCTGCGATTCGCCAGCGCCCAGGGAGTCAGCGTCAAGCCAAGCCGCAGCAGACCGGCTCGCGCGGTGCTGGCCGAGACGTCGGAAAACCGTCGCGGCGATTGTTCGCCAACAGCATCCGGTACTTGCCCTTCAAGTTGGGCGTGTTCGTCGTGCTGTGCTTGCTGCCGCTAGTGGGCAGCCTCTACCGCTTGGGCGCTGTATTGCCGTTGGTAATCTACGCCGTGGCCAGCGTGCTGACCTTCTTCCTTTACTGGCGCGACAAGCACAGCGCGCTGAAGGATCGCTGGAGAACACCGGAAACCACGCTGCATTTGTTCGAACTGGCAGGCGGTTGGCCGGGCGCGCTGCTGGCGCAGCAACTGTTTCGCCACAAGACCCGCAAACTGAGCTATCAGCTAACGTTCTGGCTGATCGTGGTGTTGCATCAGGCGTTCTGGATTGACCTGCTATTTATCGGCAGCGGCTTCACCCGCGAGCGATTGGATTGGTTGTTGCGGCTGTTGTAAGGCGCCGGCCCTCGAGGCCCGCCAACTAAATGGGGCGGCGTGCACTGGCCTGTTTTTGTGGGAGGCCCGCCCCCGGGGCGAAGCTTTTTGGTAGGCGGTTCCAGCGTCAGCCGAGTTATCGAAGTTAACCCGGCGCGCGCAGCAGATCAGACTTTCTTGACGAACTCGGACTTCAGCTTCATGGCGCCGATACCGTCGATCTTGCAGTCGATATCGTGGTCGCCGTCGCACAGGCGGATGTTCTTCACCTTGGTACCGACCTTGACCACCAGCGACGATCCTTTGACTTTGAGGTCCTTGATCACGCTGACGGTGTCGCCGTCCTGCAGGGTGTTCCCCACGGCATCCCTGATCACCTTGTCAGCGTCGCCTGTGGCAGCTGCGCTTTCGGTAGCGGACCATTCATGGGCGCACTCCGGGCACACCAGCATCTGGCCATCTTCGTAGGTGTATTCGGAGTTGCATTTGGGGCAGGGCGGCAGCGTGCTCACGGCGGGTCCTCTAGGGGGAGATGCGAAAGCCGTGCATTGTATAAGGTTTTGTTACAAATCGGGGGCTTGCATGGACTCCATGCTGGTAGGAGTCCATGCAGTTCGCAGCTCGAAGGCTTATTTCACCGCAGTGAGGCGCTCGTTGCCGGCACGCAGTTCGCTGTAGCGGTGCTCCAGTTCGCGGCGAATTTCACGGCGCTGGTAGGCTTGGGCGAAGCGCCGCTGTTGCTCGGCAGTCTTCGGGTTAAGCGGTGGTACCGCTACCGGCTTGCCGTCCTCGCCGAGGGCCACCATGGTGAAGAAGCAGCTGTTGGTGTGACGTACGGTCTTCTCGCGAATGTCCTCGGTGATGACTTTGATGCCGATCTCCATCGAGGTAGTGCCGGTGTAATTGACCGAGGCAAGAAAAGTGACCAGTTCACCCACATGCACCGGCTGGCGGAATACCACCTGGTCCACCGAAAGAGTGACGACGTATTGCCCGGCGTAACGGCTGGCGCACGCATAGGCGACTTCGTCGAGATACTTGAGCAGCGTGCCGCCATGTACGTTGCCGGAGAAATTGGCTTTGTCCGGCGTCATCAGCACGGTCATGGTCAGCTCTGCATGTCCATCTAGCATGGGGGTTACAGCTCCTCGGTGGTCAAGGGTTGCTACTTTAGTCGAATGACTCCTCGCTGTCTGGCCAAACTTACAAATCGCTTCATCGAAATTTTCTATCGTCAATGCGGCAAAGGCGCGCACTTCGGCTATTTGGCGTACCTGTCGGGTTATTCGGCGCCATTGTCACTTAGTGAGCTCGGGCGCTCGAGGATCTGTGATTTCGCTCACGGTTAGTGGTGGACTACCTATTAGGTAGCACTTTTGTTGACTTATGCCGGGGTCCGAGTAGCGCCGGCTTTCTATAGTCGGGCATCCAAAAAGAAAGCACTCCACCGGCTACTTCAGTAAACGGATGCCTCCCATGCGCATGCTCGTCCTTGCTCTGCTCGCCAGCTTCGTTCCGCTCGTCCACGCCAGCAACGAGGCGATCGAGCGTTTCAACCATGTAATGGCCGACGACCAGCGTCGCGAGCAGGCGCTGCTGGCCGGCCAGGAACGCGCCGTGTTCTGTTCCTACTGCCACGGCGAAACCGGTAACAGCAAGCGCAAGCACATTCCCAATCTTGCCGGACAGAATCCGCTGTACCTGTTCCATGCCTTCGAGAAGTTCGCCAGCGGCGAGCGCACCGACTTCGTCATGTCCAAGCTGGCGCAGAACCTCAGCATGGAGGAGCGGGTGGACATCGCCGTTTACTTCAGTCAGCAGAAGGTCAACCCGCCTGAAGGCACGGTGGATGCCGCGCTACGTAACACCGGGGAAAAGATTTTCCAGACTACCTGTACCGGTTGCCACGGTGCCCATGCCGAAGGCATGGAAACCATGCCGCGCCTGGCCGGGCAGCCGGACGAGTACATCCGCAAGGCGCTGACGCGCTTCCGCGAGAACGACCCTAGCCGTGCCGGTTCGGTGATGATCGGCGTCGCGAGCCACCTGTCAGCCGCAGATGTCGAGGCGCTGGCGGCCTATCTCTCGCAGTTGAAGCTGACGCCGGCCGAAGAGATGGCCAACATCAACCGTTTGCGCAAGACCACAGCCGCCGCTCAATAACGCTGGATATGCGCTGGCGTGCGGCGCATCAGCACCTCGCCGTTGCGCACCGAGAGCAGGGCATGGCCCTGGGTGCGCAGCATCTCGTAGTCGTCCGGCGCCGAAAGCACCAGCAGGTTGGCCGGGCGCCCCACCTCAAGCCCGTAGCGCTCGCCCAGATTTAGCGTGCGCGCGCTATTGTCGGTGATCAGGTCCAGGCCGCGCTGCAGGTCCTCGTAGCCGAGCATGTGGCAGATGTGCAGCCCGGCTTCGAGGATGCGCAGGATGTTGCCGTTGCCCAGCGGATACCAGGGGTCGACGATGGAATCCTGGCCGAAGCAGACGTTCATCCCGGCGCGGTCGATCTCGGCCACGCGGGTCAGGCCGCGGCGCTTGGGGTAGGTGTCGAAGCGGCCCTGCAGGTGGATGCTCTCGGTCGGGCAGGAGACGAAGTTGATCTTCGACAGCTTGAGCAGGCGGAACAGCTTGGAGCAGTAGGCGTTGTCGTAGGAGCCCATCGCCGTGGTGTGGCTGGCGGTGACGCGCTCGCCCATCTCGCGCACCCGCGCCTCTTCGGCGAGCACTTCGAGAAAGCGCGACTGCGGGTCGTCGGTTTCGTCGCAGTGCACGTCCACCAGACAGCCCGTGCGTTCGGCCAGGTCCATGAGGAACTTGATCGAGCTGACGCCCTGGTCGCGGGTGTTCTCGAAGTGCGGAATGCCGCCGACCACATCGGCGCCCATGGCGATCGCCTCGGTCATCAGCTCGCGACCGCCCTTGAACGACTCGATGCCCTCCTGCGGGAAGGCGACGATCTGCAGGTCGATCAGGTGGCGGGTTTCCTCGCGCACCTCGATCATCGATTTCAGCGCCGACAGCGTCGGGTCGGTGACGTCGACATGGGTGCGCACATGCTGGATGCCGTGGTCGACCAGCATGTCGATGGTTTTCTTCGCTCGCGCCTTGGTGTCTTCGTGGGTCACCAGCGCCTTGCGCTCGCCCCAGCGTTCGATGCCTTCGAACAGCGTGCCGCTCATGTTCCAGGCCGGCTGGCCAGCGGTAAGGGTGGCGTCCAGGTGGATGTGCGGTTCGATGAAGGGCGGCACCACCAGGTTGCTGGCGGCGTCGATATCGCCCTCGTTGGCTTCGGCCGGCGCCTGCTGCGCGCTGATGGCGGCGATGCGCGCGCCGTCCAGTTCGATGCGGTACAGGCCGCTGCGGCCGCGCAGGCGGGCGTTGAGGATGTTCATGGTGGCTCCTTGATCAGCGGGCGTCAGTTTGCGTCAGCACCGTGCGCGACAGGGCCAGGCGCTGGCCCTCGTACAGCACAATATAGGCTGCGGCGGCCACCAGTATGCCGACGATGGGCGCCACCCAGGGCGAGAAATAGGCGCAGGCGGCGCCCAGCACATAGGCCGCCAGGCCCAGGCTGTTGTATTTGGGAAGGCGCGCCTCGGCCAGTTTCGGGTACTGCCCGCGATGGCGGTAAAAGTAGTCGGCCATGATTACGCCGCCGATGGGCGGGATGATCGAGCCGAGCAGGATCAGGAAGGGGATCAGCAGTTCGTACATGCCGCCCAGCGCCAGCAGCGTGCCGACGAAGGCACCGCCGAGCGTCACCAGCCGGCGGCGTTCGGTGCGCAGCAGGTTGCAGCCGGCAGCGGCGAAGTTGTAGATGGTGTTGTCCTGGGTGGTCCAGAGGTTGAGGAAGAGCATCACCACCGCGGCCATCGACAGGCCCTGCAGCACCAGCACTTCGACGATATCTGGCTGCTGGTAGACGATGGCCCCGTAGGCGCCGGCGACGATCATCAGGCCGTTGCCGATGAAGAAACCGATCAAACTGGCCCATACCGCGACCTTGCTGCTGCGGGCGAAGCGCGTCCAGTTGGTGGCCTGGGTCGCGCCGCTGACGAAGGTGCCGAAGATCAGGGTGATGGCCATGCCGAGGGTCAGGCTGTCGCCCGGCTGCACGGCGAGCAGCCCGTCCATTCCGCCAATGTCACGGGTGGCGGTCCATAGCGAAGCGATCAACAGGATCAGCATCGCCGGTACCGCGATGCGCGAGAGCAGGTCGAGGCCCTTGTAGCCGACGAAGGCCGTCAGGCAGAAGCCGAAGCCGAACAGCACCATCAACGGCAGCGTCCAGCTTTCTGGCAACTCCAGCAGGCGCACCAGAACGATGGCGATGGTCGCCGTGCCCCAGGCATACCAGCCGATCTGGGTGAAGCCGAGCAGGAAGTCGGACAGCCGGCTGCCGACTTCGCCGAAGCAGAAGCGCCCCATCAGCACCGAGTTCAGTCCGCTGCGGCAGGCGATCAGCCCGAGCGCGGCGGCATAGGCCCCGAGCAGCAGGTTGCCGATCACTGCTGCCCAGAGCATGGTCTTGAAGTCGAAGGCCAGGCCGATCTTGCCGCCGGCGAACATGGTGGCGGTGAAGAAGGTGAAGCCGAACAGCAGGATGGAGGTGGACCACAGCCCCTTGCGCGCGCCGGCGGGCACTTCGCTCAGGGGGTAGTCGGTGTCGACGGGCTGTTTCATGTTGGACGCTCCGCAAGGTGGATGCAGCAGAGGTGCAGATGCCATGCCATAGCTGACCGATCGGCCAGCTCGCGGTATGCGCCCGTGAGCCTGGCGCCCACGTGTTGCTTGCTGGTGCGGGGCGCAATCGAATGCACCGCGATGAAGCCCAATACTCAAAGTTCCAGCAAGCGGAGCGACTTTTTCTCTATCGGTCTGTTCGGCTTATTCAATTGGGGCATCCGTGCGCCGGCTCTTAGGCTTCTATTCCGCGTCCTGTACGCGATTAGAAATCAGAAGAGGAAGCATCATGTCCCCGAATCAATTGCGCTCCGCGCCCGCGCGTTTTGCGCTCGGCGTTCTTTCCGCGAGCCTGTTTGCCTTGTCCGCCAATGCTGCCCCGTTGACCCGCGACAATGGCGCCCCGGTCGGCAACAACCAGAATTCACAGACCGCCGGCCCCAGTGGTCCGGTGCTGCTGCAGGATGTACAGCTGCTGCAGAAACTGCAGCGCTTCGGCCGTGAGCGCGTTCCCGAGCGCGTCGTGCATGCCCGTGGCACCGGTGCCCACGGCGAGTTCACCGCCACTGAAGACATCTCCGACCTGACCGTGGCGAAGGTCTTCGAGAAAGGCAGCAGCACCCCGGTGTTCGTGCGCTTTTCCACCGTGGTGCATGGCCTGCACTCGCCGGAAACCCTGCGCGACCCGCGCGGCTTCGCCACCAAGTTCTACACCGCCGATGGCAACTGGGACCTGGTCGGCAACAACTTCCCGACCTTCTTCATCCGCGACGCCATCAAGTTCCCGGACATGGTCCACTCGTTCAAGCCGGACCCGCGCACCAATCTGGATGACGATACGCGGCGCTTCGACTTCCTCTCGCACCATCCCGAATCGACCCGCACCCTGACCCTGCTGTACTCCAACCAAGGCACCCCGGCCAGTTACCGGATGATGGATGGCAATGGTGTGCACGCCTATAAGTTCGTCAACGACGAAGGCGAAACGCACTACGTGAAGTTCCGCTGGAAGAGCCTGCAGGGCCTGAAGAATCTCGACCCGAAAGAGAACGAGGCGATGCAGGGCAAGGACTACAGCCACCTGAGCCGCGATCTGATCACCGCCATCGACAACGGCGACTACCCCAAATGGGACCTGATGATCCAAGTGCTCAAGCCAGAGGACCTGGCCAAGTTCGACTTCGATCCGCTGGATGCCACTAAGATCTGGCCTGACGTGCCCGAGCGCAAGGTCGGCCAGATGGTGCTGAACAAGAACCCGGACAACATCTTCCAGGAGACCGAGCAGGTCGCCATGGCGCCGGCCAACCTGGTGCCGGGTATCGAGCCGTCCGAGGACCGCCTGCTGCAGGGCCGTCTGTTCTCCTATGCCGACACCCAGATGTACCGCGTCGGTGCCAACGGCATGAGCCTGCCGATCAATCGGCCGAAAGTGGACGTCAGCAATGGCAATCAGGACGGCCAGCTGAACGCCGGCCACACCACCACCAGCGTCAACTACCAGCCGAGCCGCCGCGAGAACCGTGAGGAAACCCCGCGCGCCGTCTACAGCAAGCTGGAGCTCAGCGGCACCACCCAGCAGGCGCCGATCCAGCGTCAGCAGAACTTCAAGCAGGCTGGCGATCTGTATCGCTCGTTCAGCAAGAAGGAGCAGCAAGACCTGATCAATACCCTGGGCGGCGAGCTGGCCAAGGCTGACGACGAGGCCAAGCACATCCTGCTGTCGTTCTTCTACAAGGCTGACGTCAACTACGGCGAGGGCCTGAGCAAGGTCGCCAAGGCCGACCTCAAGCGAGTCAAGGCGCTGGCTGCCGAGCTCGAGGACTAAACAACCGGTTGTATTCGACCCGGGTCGGGCGATGGCCCGGGTCTTTTTTTATCCTGGAGGCAACATGAAAGGTCTTTTGCTGATGGCAGCGCTGCTGTTGGGCAGCGGGGCCGCGCTGGCCGATGATGGGCCACTGGCGAACGCGGCTGACACGCCCGAGGCTGTGCAGACGCAGTTGCGCGACTACTTCCTCAACGCCGGGCGTTTCGGTGATAACGAAATCCTCGACGAATTCATCCAGGCCGGCTACGACCTGAACAGCGCCGATGACAAGGGCTATACCGCCCTGATACTGGCGGCCTACAACGGCCATGGCGAAACGGTAGAGCGCCTGCTCGCTGCCGGGGCCGATGCCTGCGCCAAGGACGAGCGCGGTAACACGGCACTGCTTGGCGCCATCTTCAAAGGTGAGCTGCGTATCGCCAAGCGACTGCTGGCCACCGAGTGCGATCCCAATCAGCGCAATGCCGCCGGTCAGACTGCGGCCATGTACGCAGCGCTGTTCCAGCGTGAGGCGTTGCTCGAAGCGCTGCGCGAACGTGGTGCGGACCTGAGCACCACCGACCCGCTGGGCAATAACGTGGAAAGCCTGGCGCGCGGGGAGATCCGCACCCGCTGATTCCTCAGTAGCTCTTGTAGGGCAGGAACTTGCCGGACAGCACCACGTTGACGCGATCGCCCTTGGGGTCGCTCTGGCGCTGGATATCCATGGAGAAGTCGATGGCACTCATGATGCCGTCACCGAATTCCTCGTGGATCAGCTCCTTGATGGTGGTGCCGTAGACGTTGACCAGCTCGTACCAGCGGTAGATCAGCGGATCGGTCGGCACCGCGGTGGGCAGGGAGCCCTTGTAGGGGGCGATCTGCAGCCAGGCGACGGCCTCGTCGGAGAGCTCGAAGAGCTGCCCCAGGGTCTCGGCCTGGGCCTTGTCGAAGGCCATCTGGCCGAGGCAACCGGCGGTGGTCCATTCCTTGGACATGCCGATGCTTTCGGCGACATGTGCCCACTTCAGGCCCTTGCGCACCTTGGCGGCGACGATCATCTGGGTGACCTGTTCACGACTGCTGATCATGGCGAATCCTCATCTGGCGAATGCGAGTCAATGGCCGCGCGGGCGCGGCGGGCTTCGGTCGATGCAGGTTCGGTGCCAGGGGATTCAGTCGTATTCGGCTGATTCGTGCTCGCCGAGCAGGCGGCGCTGGCGCGGCGTGGTGGCAGCCAGCACCTCGGGATTGAAACGGAAGTGCAGGTAGGGCGAGAACTTCTGCGCCACCATGCGTCGGCCGTAGTGGATCTGCAGGAGGTAGCGGCTGCGCTCGGCGCTGCGGTTGCGGCTGCCCGCGTGCCAGAGGTCGCTGCGAAACAGCAGCACGTCGCCGGCCTTGCACAGCACTAGCTCGGCCGCGCGGCCGTGCCACTGGGTTTCGCCCGGCCGCGGTTTGCGCCCGGCGCGGTGGCTGCCGGGGATCACCAGCGTCGGGCAGAGGTCGGCGTCGATGTCGTCCAGATACAGGTGCGCGGTGCAGATCTGCATCGGCAGTTCGAAGGCGGGATCGGCCAGCAGGCTTTCCGGCAGCTCCATGGCCAGGTAGTCGGCATGCAGCTCGCCGCCGATAAAGCCCGGGCGGCTGCGCCAGGAGGTCTGGCCGATGATATGGCAGTCCGTCCCGAGTGCCGCCTCGGCCAGTTCGATCACCCCGGGCAGATCGAGAAAACGCAGCCAGAACGGCGAGCGATTGAACACGCACTTGTAGTGGTCGTCGACCAGGCCCTGGTAGTCCCAGTGGATGGGTTCGAGCCGGTCGATGGCTTCGCGCAGTTCCGTGATCGTTGGCGGATCGATCACCGCGGGCAGCAGCACGAAGCCATGTTGGTGCATGGCGGCGAGCTGTTGCTGGAGGTCGCTGGATTCAGGCATGGCGGCGCTGGCGGATGACTTTCGCTCAGCATAGGCAGCGTGGGCACGCGTTGAAAGCCGGCTGAAAGCTTGCTGCGCTACTGTGCCGGCGCTGCTTCGGCAGCCAGCTGCGTGGTCACGAGCCGCGCGACTGTCTCCTCGCTCCGGCGTACCCGGCGGCGTCGCCAGAAGCGGCGTCACCGGCGCGCACCTCGCTTAGTTCGAAACCACCCGTGCGATGGCCTTGGCCAGCGCATCCAGGCGCTCGGCATCCAGTCCGGCGACGTTGGCCCGACCGCTTTCCACCAGATACACCGAATCCTCGGCACGCAGCCGGCGTACCTGCTCGGCGGTCAGGCCGGTGTAGGAGAACATCCCACGCTGCTGGGCGATGTGCGCGAAGCGCTCGGCCAGCCCATACGGCGTCAGCGCCTCGACCAGCCCCTGACGCAGGCTGGCGATGCGCCGGCGCATGCGTTCCACCTCGTCCTGCCAGATCTGCCGCAGGGGCTCATCGGCCAGGATCGTCGCCACCACCGCAGCGCCGTGGGCCGGTGGCGTCGACCAGAGGTTGCGGGCCAGCGACGCGAGCTGGCTGCGCACGTCGAGCAGGCGCTCGGCATCGCTGGTGACGGCGATCAGCGCGCCGGTACGTTCGCGATAAAGGCCGAAGTTCTTCGAGCAGGAGCTGGTGATGAGCATTTCCGGCAGCGTTTCGGCGAACAGTCGAACTGCCCAGGCGTCCTCTTCGAGTCCGTCGCCGAAGCCCTGGTAGGCGAAGTCGAACAGTGGCAGCAGCTCGCGCGCACGCACCACCTCCAGCACCCGCAGCCAGTCGTCGTGATTCAGGTCGAAGCCGGTGGGGTTGTGGCAGCAGGCGTGCAGCAGCACCACGTCGCCGGTCGGCACCTGCTGCAGTGCGGCGAGCATGCCGTCGACATCGAGGCGGTTGTCGGCACCGACGTAGGGATAGTGCTGCACGCGCAGGCCGGCGGCGGCGAACAGGGTTTCGTGGATCGGCCAGGTGGGATCGCTCAGCCAGATGCTGCGCCCGGGCAGGCACTTGGCGATGAACTCGCCGGCCAGACGCAGTGCACCGGTGCCGCCCGGCGCCTGTGTGCAGCCGGCGCGCTGCTCGCCGAGGGCAATGGCGCGGCTGCCGAGCACCTGACGCAGCAAGAGGGTGCCGAACTGGGCGTCGCCGTGGCCGCCGATGTAGCTCTTGGTCTGCTCACTGTCCACCAGGCGCTGCTCGGCCAGCTTCACCGCGCGCGGGATCGGCGTCAGGCCCTGGGCGTCCTTGTAGACGCCGACGCCCAGGTCGAGCTTGGCCGGGTTGGTGTCGGCGCGATACAGGTCCATCAGGCCGAGGATCGGGTCGCCGGGCACGCGGGGAATCTGGCCGAAATGCATTACTTGCGGCCCTCCGCGCTGGCGGCGAGCTGGTCGGTGCGGGCGGCCATGATGAAGTCGTTGCGGTGCAGGCCGCGCATCTCGTGGCTCCACCAGGTGACGGTGACCTTGCCCCACTCGGTGAGCAGGGCGGGATGGTGGCCGACCTCCTCGGCGATGGCGCCGACTGCGTTGGTAAAGGCCAGGGCGTGGCGGAAGTTGCGGAACAGGAAGACACGCTCCAGCTCCATGTGGTCGCCGCGCGTCTCGATGTTCCAGTCGGGGATTTCGCGGATCAGCTCGGCCAGTTCTTCATCGGACACTTTGGGTGCATCGGCGCGGCAGGCTTCGCACTGGGCTTGGGCGAGGGCGGTCATGGTGTAGGTCCCTTTCTTGATGATTGAAGTCGTTCGAAGGTTGAAGCTTAGGCAAGTGGTGGGCTGAAGCCCACCCTACAGAACAGATGGCGCCCGTAGGGTGGGCTTTAGCCCACCACGAGCATCACTCAGGGCCGAATCACGCCGCCTTCGGCGGAAACTTCGGCTGGTGCAGGCCCAGGCGCATCGCCTCGCGGACCATGGCCATGATGTCCTGCTGGGCCAGGTCGAACAGCTGCTTGAGGTCCGGCAGGACAAAGTACAGCGGCTGCAGGATGTCGATGCGATAGGGCGTACGCATGGCTTCCATGGCATCGAACGGCTGCCGCTCAGGCTCGGCGGACAGGCTGTAGAGCGTCTCCTTCGGCGAGGAGAGGATGCCGCCGCCATAGATGCGCAGCCCGGCCTGGGTTTCCACCAGGCCGAACTCGACGGTCATCCAGTACAGCCGGGCGAGATAGACACGTTCCTCCTTGCTGGCTTTCAATCCGAGCTGGCCGTAGGTGTGGGTGAATTCTGCGAACCAGGGGTTGGTCAGCAGCGGGCAGTGACCAAATATCTCGTGGAAGATGTCCGGCTCCTGCAGGTAGTCCAGCTCTTCCGGGGTGCGGATAAAGGTGGCGACGGGAAAGCGCTTGCTCGCCAGCAGTTCGAAAAAGCGTTGGAAGGGGATCAGCGCCGGTACGCGCTCGACCTGCCAGCCGGTGGTTGCCTCCAGCACGCGATTGATCTCGCCCAGCTGCGGGATGCGCTCGCGGGGCAGGGCGAGCTGGTCGAGGCCGTCGAGGTATTCCTGGCAGGCGCGTCCTTCGAGCAGCTTCAGCTGTCGCTCGACCAGCGTCTGCCACACCGCGTGTTCGGCGTCGGGGTAATGAATGTGCCCCTGCGCGTCCGGTTCGCGGGCTACGTAGTGGGTCGTCTTCATCGGTACTCCTGGCCGCTTGGGCATCTTGTTGTTGCCCTCATTCGAACGCGAAGACGTACTCTCGGCGAGTCCCGCTGTGGCGCAATGTCGCACCTTGCCGGATGTTGCCTGTAAGGAAAGCCTGACGTTTCCGTCAATGTCCGGATCGGCGGCATTGCCAAGCGGCTTATCTGGCAAATAATCTTGACGGAAATTTGCGGCGCTCGAACGAAGCGTCGTCAGCCCCACAACAAAACAACAGGGCTCCGCCATGCGTATCAAGATTCTCTGCCAGAACCGCGTCGGCATCCTGCGCGACATGCTCAACCTGCTGGTCGACTACGGCATCAACGTCGCCCGCGGCGAGGTCGGTGGCGAGCAGGGCAACGCCATCTATTTGCACTGCCCGAACCTGATGAACCTGCAGCTGCAGGCGCTGCGGCCGAAGATCGAGGCGCTGCCCGGCGTATTCGAGCTGCGCAAGGTCAGCCTGATGCCCAGCGAGCGGCATTCCCTGGAGCTCAATGCACTGCTCGGTGCGCTGGAGTTTCCCGTGCTGTCCATCGACATGAGCGGTGCCATCGTTGCCGCCAATCGTGCCGCTGCGCAGCTGCTCGGCGTGCGCGTCGACGAGGTGCCGGGCATGAGCCTGTCGCGCTACGCCGAGGACTTCGACCTGCCCGAACTGGTGCGCGCCAACAAGGCGCGGATCAACGGCCTGCGGGTGAAGATCAAGGGCGACGTGTTCCTCGCCGACATCGCCCCGCTGCAATCCGAACACGACGACAGCGAGGCGCTGGCCGGCGCGGTGCTGACCCTGCATCGCGCCGACCGGGTGGGTGAACGCATCTACCAGGTACGCAAGCAGGAGCTGCGCGGCTTCGACAGCATCTTCCAGAGCTCGAAAGTGATGGCCGCGGTGGTGCGCGAGGCGCGGCGCATGGCACCGCTGGATGCGCCGCTGCTGATCGAAGGCGAGACCGGCACCGGCAAGGAGCTCTTGGCGCGCGCCTGTCACTTGTCCAGCCCGCGCGGGCAATCGCCGTTCATGGCGCTCAACTGCGCCGGCCTGCCCGAGTCGATGGCCGAGACCGAGCTCTTCGGCTATGGCCCCGGTGCCTTCGAAGGCGCGCGGCCGGAAGGCAAGCTCGGCCTCCTGGAGCTGACCGCCGGCGGCACGCTGTTTCTCGATGGCGTCGGCGAGATGAGCCCGCGGCTGCAGGCCAAGCTGCTGCGCTTCCTGCAGGACGGAGGCTTTCGTCGGGTCGGCAGCGACGAAGAGGTCTATCTGGATGTGCGGGTGATCTGCGCGACTCAGCTCGATCTGTCCGAACTCTGCGCCAGCGGGCAGTTTCGCCAGGATCTCTATCACCGGCTCAACGTGCTGTCGCTGCACATTCCGCCGCTGCGCGATTGCCTCGACGGCCTGCAGCCGCTGGCGCTGCACTTCATCGACCAGGCCAGCCGGCAGATCGGCTGCCCGCTGCCGACGCTCTCGCCGCAGGCGCTGGAGCGCCTGGCCGGCTACCACTGGCCGGGCAATGTGCGGCAGCTGGAGAACACCCTGTTCCAGGCGGTTTCGCTCTGCGAAGGCGGCACCATCAAGCCCAAGCACATCCGTCTGCCGGGCTACGGTGCGGCGCAGCCATTGGGTGATTTCTCGCTGGAGGGCGACCTGGCCAGCATCGTCGGGCGCTTCGAGAAGGCCGTGCTGGAGGGGCTGTACAAGCAGTTTCCGAGCAGCCGCCAGCTGGGCAAGCGACTCGGCGTGTCGCACACCACCATCGCCAACAAACTGCGCGAGCATGGGGTGGGCAAGTCGGAGGCGTGATCGATGCAGGCGTTCAGCACGCGCCTAGGACGGTTGCGGTCAATGACCATGCCGTTCGCCGACAGACGTTTGTTGCTTCCTTAAAAGCTTCGCGCCGAGGTCGGCCGTCCCACGAACATCCCCTCTGCACTGCGATGCATAGCGAGTGGGAGGCGCGCCCTCGCGGCGAATGCAAGCCACAGGCCTGCCCGTGGCTCAACACTCGACGATATTGACCGCCAGCCCGCCACGAGCGGTTTCCTTGTACTTGCTCTTCATGTCGGCGCCGGTCTGGCGCATTGTGCGGATCACCTTGTCCAGCGAGATGAAGTGCTTGCCATCACCGCGTAGCGCCATGCGCGCGGCATTAAGTGCCTTCACGGCGCCCATGGCGTTGCGTTCGATGCAGGGTACTTGGACCAGCCCGCCGACTGGGTCGCAGGTCAGTCCGAGGTTGTGCTCCATGCCGATCTCCGCGGCGTTTTCGACTTGTTGCGGCGTGCCGCCGAGCACTTCGCACAGTGCGCCGGCGGCCATGGAGCACGCCACGCCGACTTCGCCCTGGCAGCCAACCTCTGCGCCGGAGATCGAGGCGTTCTCTTTGTAGAGGATGCCGATGGCCGCCGCCGTCAGCAGGAAGCGCACGACGCCGTCTTCGTTGGCACCGCGGATGAAACGCATGTAGTAGTGCAGCAGGGCCGGGACGATACCGGCGGCGCCATTGGTCGGCGCGGTGACCACACGGCCGCCGCTGGCGTTTTCCTCATTAACGGCCAGTGCGTAGAGGTCGACCCAGTCGAGAACCGTCAGCGCATCGCGCAGATTGGCTTGCGGGTGTTCGCTGAGCTGACGGTACAGCCCGGCGGCGCGGCGCTGGACTTTCAAGCCTCCGGGCATCACACCTTCAGTGCGACAGCCCGCTTTGACGCATTCCTGCATCACTTGCCAGATACGCAGCAGGCCAGCGCGAGTTTCGGCTTCCGGACGCCAGGCTGCTTCGTTGGCCAGCATCAGCTGGCTGATGGGCAGCCCGTGCGTGGTGCAATGTTCCAGCAGCTCGGCGGCGCTGTGGAAGGGGTAGGGCAGTGTGGTGGCCTCTTCGACAATGCGATCGCCGCCGGCGGCCTGCTCGTCGATAACGAAGCCTCCACCCACCGAATAGTATTCACGACTGCGTACCTGCAGGCCGGCGGCGTCGAAGGCGCGGAAGATCATGCCGTTGGGATGGAAGGCCAGCGGCTTGCGGATGAATTGCAGGTCATTGCTGATATCGAACCGAATGGTTGTCTCACCCAGCAGACGCAGCTCGTGGGATTCACGCATCGCCGCCATGCGCTGGGGAATGCTCGCGGTCTCCACGCTTTCCGGTAGTTCGCCCTCAAGCCCGAGTAGTACGGCCTTGTCGCTGCCGTGGCCTTTGCCGGTGGCACCGAGCGAACCGTACAGTTCGACCCTCAGGCGGTCGGTGGCGGCGAGCAGTCCCTCATCGCGCAGACCCTCGGCAAAGCGCAACGCCGCGCGCATCGGCCCAACGGTATGAGAGCTGGACGGACCGATGCCGATTTTGAACAGGTCGAAGACGCTGAGTGACATGAGGTACTCCGAGGCGAGACTTGTAATAAGCCTAGACCTTCAGCTGGTCGCCGATGTTGGTGAAAATCGCCAGGTCATCGCGTTTTATTCCGATAGCCACAAGGTCGGCCAAGCCGAGGCGCGTTTTGCTTACTTTGGCGCAGCTTTCAGACCACCCCAAGGGTTGGCGTCCAGACTGTTGTGCACCGCTGTAGCTGCCTGGGCGGCTTGCCCGATGGCGACGCTGATCTGCTTGAGCCCCATGGTCACGTCGCCGATCGCGTACAGCCCGTGCAGTGAGGTTTCGCGATGCTCGTTCACATTCACGCCGCCGCACTCGTCGCAATCGAGGCCGAGCTGCACGGCGAGTTCGGATCGAAAGCGTGCGCCCAGGCTGGGATAGACGATGTCGAAGCGGTGCCGCTCGCCGCCGCAGGTCAGTAGCTCGATGCCGGTCTCGCAAGGTTGCAGAGATTCAACGCGGTCGCCAATCAGCTCAACGGAGTAATGCTCGGCCAATGCAATGGCCTGATCGCAGGCGTCCTGCTCACCATGCACTATCACGGTAACCCTGTCGGTAAAGGTGCGCATGAACACCGCATGGCCGATGGCTGTCTCTGCGTCGCCATAGATCGCGACGTTGTCGCCGTCGACTTCATAGCCGTCGCAGATCGCACAGAGCCTGACCTTGCCCTCGGCAATGGCCTTGTCTATGTCAGGCATATCCGGCAACGTGTCCTCTATACCTGTTGCGAGAATGATCCGCCGCGCTACGCAGATGTGTTCGCCGTAGCGCACGGCGAAGCCCTCGGCATGGGGTTCGATGTGCTCCACGCGGCCGTGTTCGAGTCGAGCGCCATAACCGCTGGCCTGCTCGCGCAACCTGATCAGCAGGTCATTGCCATTGATGCCGGGCGGGAAGCCGGGGTAATTGCGCGAACGTGGTATCCACGATGCCCGGCTCGAGCCGGCGTCCACCACCAGGCAGCTGCGTCGGAAGCGCGCCAGGTACAGTGCTGCGGTAAGGCCGGCTGGCCCTCCACCGACGATCAGGCAATCGGTCACTGCGGGGGGCGGGGTCGCTTGGTCGGTGGTCATCAATAGGGTCCCGGGCGGTGGTAGCCAATAGAAGGTGCGGGTAGCGAGAAAGTTCGGCGCGGCTGCTGGATGCAATGTTCCGTTTTGAGAGCTGGTTGGTCCTTCAGCCCTTGCGCTAGAGCTATTGATGGCCAACACTGCGCGGCTCGGTGACTAGGCGGATCAAATCCGTACTGATCGGTCACTGCCATTCCAATAAAGACCAGCCCGCGACTTCGTTCGACGTGCACTGGTCGCCTCGCTACAAACTGCGGCCATGCCACACCACGTGCCGGCTGTACCAAATCGAATTGCAAATACCACTCCAGCGGTGCTCACGAGGCGCCGTGGCGAGCTTATTTCCCGTGGGGGTAGAAAGTGTTCAAGTCTCTGGTTGTTGCGCCCTGTGCGGCGCTGTTTCTGCTGATCTCACCAATGGCTGCACAAGCCGCGGAACCCATCCTCATCAAGTTTGCTCACGTAGTGGGCGACGACACCCCGAAGGGCAAAGGCGCGTTGCTGTTCCAGAAGCTGGTGCGCGAACGTCTGGCCGGCGCCGTAGAGGTCGAGGTCTATCCGAACTCGACGTTAGTGGGTGACGCTGACGAGATGCAGGCGCTGCTCGACAACAAGGTGCAGATGCTGGCTCCGTCGCTGTCGAAGTTCACCGAGTATTCGCCAAAACTGGAAGTGTTCGACCTGCCGTTCCTGTTCGATGACGAGGCAGCCGTCGCGCGTTTCCAGAAGCGTGAAACCAGCCGTGAGTTGCTGCGTTCGATGGCTGGGCGTGGCATCTACGGCCTGGCCTACTGGAATAACGGGCTCAAGCAGCTGTCGGCCAATCAGCCGCTGCGCGATCCGGCAGATGCAGCGGGTCTGGCATTCCGCATCCAGCCCTCGCCGGTGCTCGAGGCGCAGTTCGCCGCGGTCGATGCCAAGGCGGTGCGTCTGCCGTTCTCCGATGTGTCCAAAGCGATGCAGAGCGGCACGGTGCAGGGTACTGAAGGCCCCTGGTCGAACATTCGCGGCCAGAACGTCGGCATCAAGCAGAACTACGTAACCGAAACCAACCATGGCGTGCTGAACTACATGCTGGTGACCAACTCCGAGTTCTGGACCAGCATCCCGTTTGCTGTGCGCTCCGAGCTGGACAATATCGTGCTCGAAGTCACCCAGACGGTGAATGCCGAGGCTGCTTCGATGAATCAGCGTGAACGCGAGCAGATCCTCGCCAATGGCGGCACCACGCTGGTTACGCTGACGCCCGAGCAGCGCCAGGCCTGGCGCGCGAAAATGCAGCCGGTGTGGAAGACGTTCGAAGCACAGATCGGTAGCGACGTGCTGCGTGCTGCGCTGACCGTCAACCGACGCTGAGATCCAGGCTCCGGCCCCGCTGCCGGAGCCATCCTCCCCAGGCTTGTGCCCAAGCCTTGCCTCGCTCCGCAGCCCGTCTGGCATCTTCCGCCAAAGTCTCATTTTGAGAGCTGGTTGGACTTTTCGCCCTTGTGCCGCGCTCGTTGATCACGAAGACTTTCGCTTGGCTGGGAACGGCTCTAGCGCCGTATTCGCCGCCAGCCACATTCCTATAAAGGCCAGCCAGTCACCGCAGCGATCGCGCTGGTCTGGCTAGCTCAGAAAAGACCGGCTGCGCTGCTGTGTAGCCAGGCCTTATCAATATTGATTAACCACTCGAACGGTGCTCACGAGGCGCCTTCGGGCTTTTCCCGTTGGGGGTCAGATGTACAAGTCTTGTGTCGCTGCGCTGATTGCAGCCCTGTATTGGTTGAGTGCCCCTGCGATGGCTTCCGACGGTGAGCCGATTGTCATCAAGTTCGCTCACGTCGTGGCGGACGATACGCCCAAGGGCAAAGGTGCGCTGCTGCTGAAAAAGCTCGTCGAAGAGCGTATGGCCGGCAAGTTGAAGGTCGAGGTTTACTCGAACTCGACGCTGGTCGGCGATGCTGAAGAGATGCAAGCGTTGCTCGACAACAAGGTGCAACTGCTGGCGCCATCGATGTCGAAGTTTGCGGCCTACACCAAGAAGCTGCAGGTCTTCGATCTACCGTTCCTGTTCGATGATGCCGAGGCGCTGCAGCGTTTCCAGAAGCGCGAGGCGGCTCGCCAGTTGCTGCGTTCCATGGCGGATCACGGCGTGTATGGCCTTGCCTACTGGAACAACGGCCTGAAGCAGCTTTCCGCCACGACGCCGCTGCGTAAGCCAAGCGATGCCAATGGCCTGGCGTTCCGCATCCAGCCCTCGCCAGTGCTTGAAGCGCAGTTCGCCGCTGTCGGTGCCAAGTCCGTGGTGCTGCCGTTCGCCAAGGTCTACGAATCGCTCAAGGGCGGCGTGGTTCAGGGCGCCGAGAACCCCTGGTCGAACATCCTCAGCCAGAACATGCACAGCGTTCAGCCGTACATCACCGAGACCAATCACGGTGTGCTCGACTACATGCTCATCACCAACAACGAGTTCTGGGTGAGCATGCCGTTCGCCGTACGCTCGGAGCTGGAAGGGATCATTGTCGAAGTCACTCAGGCGGTAAATCGCGAGGCCGCCGCGGTCAATCAACGCGACCGTGAGCGTATCCTCGCCAGTGGCAACAGCCAGCTGATCACCCTCACGCCGGAAGAGCGCCAGGCTTGGCGCGAGCAGATGTTGCCGGTGTGGAAGACCTACGAAGCGGAGATCGGTGCCGATCTGATCCGCGCAGCGATGACCGTCAACCGTCGTCGTTGACACCTTTCTCCAACTCGTCGGCAAGGCACGCCGACGAGCTGGATCGATTAGACCGTTCCATCTGTCCCTCCAGCCATTCGGCCAGCACCCGCGCGTTATTGCGTTGCTCGTCGCGCGCCGCGTAGATCAGCGTCAAAGCGTCTTGTTCGGCCATCTCGAGCAGTGGCCACCAGTGTTCTGGGTGGCTCGCCAGCTCGCTCCGGTACCGTCGAGCAAACTCCTCGAAGGCCAGTGCGCCGCTTTTGAATGACTTGCGCAGTTCTGGCGAGGGCGCGAGGTCCGGCCGCCATGCCTCCAGCGCGAGGCCGTCTTTGCTGCATCCTCGCGGCCACAGCCGGTCCACCAGAACCCGTCGACCGTCTTTTGCCGCCGCAGGAAGATAGGCGCGTTTGCACTGAATCATCGTTGGGCCTCCGATTGCGTCACATCAAGCAAGCATAGCTGTGCATTGAGATGAGTATGGGTATAAATGACTCTTGGTGAGGTTATAAAAACCATGGCCATATTGGTTTTAATAACCCCTTTGTTGATATCACATTGATTTCATTGAGCAAGATAAGCGGCACGCTTCCTGAAGGGTATGTCTGGTGGCAACCCTAATTCGACAGGAGCAATGACATGAAAAACGCAACGGTTCTGATGGCAGCCGCAGTGGTTCTGGCAAGCGGTCTGGCCAGTGCGGGCGAGGTTCTGGAAGTGCACGAGGATCGAGCGGTCGGTGGTGGCTTCGGCGGGCTCAGTGGTTTCATGCTCGGCGCGGCCGCTGGTGGGCCGGTCGGTGCATTGGTAGGAGGCGGCCTTGGCTATCTGGCCGGGCAGAGTGCACAGCAGGCCGCCGGCATGGACCAGACGCTATACGTGGTCAAGCGCGACGATGGCAGCATCACCCGTATTCGGACCTCCGATGATCGCTTCTTGCAGGGCCAGCACATCGAACGCAATGGCGCACAGATTACCGCGTCGGCCAAATAAGGCTGCGCGGGTAGTACCGCGGCAGGTTGATGGGGGATGATCGCGACTGACTGTCACCAAGGAGGCGCTGATGAGTTATTCCGTTCTACACGTGGTGCATCTGCTGGCCGCGATCTTCTTTATCGGCACGCTGTTTTTCGAGGTGATGATTCTTGGCCGCATTCGCCAGCAGATCGGTGAGCAGACTATGCCACTGGTGGAGCGTGCGGTCGGTGCACGTTCACGAGTGGTACTGCACTGGGTGGTGCTGTTCGTTTACGGCGCCGGTATTGGCCTTGGCTGGTATCACCGCCAGGCATTGGCCGATCCGTTTTCCAGCAGCTTCGCCACGCTTCTGTCGCTGAAGGTTCTGCTGGCTATCGGGGTGTTCTTCACCTTTGGCCTGGTAGCGATTCTGCTGCGCCAGGGGCGCATGACGCCGGCCCGCTACCGGGCCATTCATTGGGCGATTCTGCTGCAGATGATAGGCATCGTGCTGCTGGCCAAGGGTATGTTCTACGTGCATTGGTAAGGGCGCCGCCGCATACCAGTTTCGGTGGTTGCAGTCATGACTACGGTCAATTCGACGGGCGCTTTGTTCCGTGCTTATCGGGCCTGATTCAGTCGTTGCAGTGTCGTTGCTTTCGCATCGGCGGGGTCTATGGTGGCTGCATCGTTTACCGATCAGCAGAGGTCACTCATGGATTTCGCCTACAGCCCACGCGTCGAGGCGCTGCGCCAGCAGCTGCGCGCCTTCATGGACCAGCATATCGTGCCGCGCGTCGGTGCCTGGCATGCGGAGGTCGCAGCCGGACAGTACCCGGTGTCGTTCATGGACGACCTGAAAGCGCTGGCGCGTTCGGAAGGGCTGTGGAACCTGTTCCTGCCTTCGCTGCGCGAGGACGAGCCAGGCATGGGCCTGAGCAACCTCGAGTACGCGCCGCTGGCGGAAATCATGGGGCGTGTGCACTGGGCTTCGGAAGTGTTCAATTGCAATGCACCGGACACCGGCAACATGGAGCTGCTGCACATGTTCGCTACCCCCGAACAGCGTCAGCGCTGGCTCACGCCGTTGCTCGAAGGCGAGATCCGCTCGGCCTTCGCCATGACCGAACCGGACGTGCCGTCTTCCGACGCTACCAACATCCAGACGCTGATCCGTCGCGACGGCGACGACTACGTGATCAACGGTCGCAAGTGGTTCATCACCAATGCCTCGCATCCCAACTGCAAGCTCCTGATCGTGATGGGCAAGACTGACCCGAACGCCGAGACCCATCAGCAACAGAGCATGATCCTGGTGCCGTTCGACACACCCGGTGTCGAGCTGGTGCGTAACATCCCGGTGATGAACCACATCGCCCCGGAAGGTCACAGCGAACTCCTGCTGCGCAATGTGCGGGTGCCGGCGAGCAACCTGTTGGGCAGGGAGGGCGACGGCTTCATGATGGCGCAGGCGCGCCTGGGGCCAGGGCGCATTCACCACTGCATGCGCTCGATCGGCATGGCCGAGCTGGCGCTGGAACTGATGGTCGAGCGCTGCCAGGAGCGCAAGGCGTTCGGCAAGTACCTGCAGCAGTATTCCAATGTCGCCGACTGGATCGCCGAGTCGCGTATCGAGATCGAGCAGGCGCGACTGCTGGTGCTCAAGACCGCCTGGATGATCGACGAGGTCGGCGCCAAGGCGGCGCGCAAGGAAATCTCGATGATCAAGGCGCTGGTGCCGCGCATGCACATCAACGTGGTCGACCGCGCGATCCAGGTCTACGGCGCGATGGGCCTGACGCCGGACACGCCGCTGGCCGACATGTGGACCGGTGGCCGCGCCCTGCGCTTTGCCGACGGCCCGGATCAGGTGCATCTGCGCAGCATTGCGAAGATGGAAATCAAGGCCAGTGAAGCCAGCCGCGGTGCCACGGCGGCTTATCTCACCCCGCCTGGTCGTCACTGATCGTGACTGCTGCTGGCCGCGCGACGCCACTGCGCGCGGCCTATCTCCCTTCTCGTGTATGCTCCGTCCTGGTGCGCTAGCTTGCGTCTCTCTCTCTCCTACTGGCCTAGGCTAGTCATAACATCGTCTTTGTTCACGGTCATGGTGTTCTTTGACATGGGACAACGAAAACAGTCGCCGGGGGAGTCCTTGATTGCAATCAAGGGTAGGGATGTAGACGCTCACCTACCATCCGCTTACGCCAACCGTACAAGCAGGTATTCGATGGCTTCCCGTGAAATCTGGTCGCTGGCCGGTACGTTCAGTACTTGGGTCAAGGGCTTTTTCATTCTGCTGATCCTGAGCGTCTGCGCATCGTCGCTGCAGGCCAAAGAATATGCAGCCGAGCAGCAGCGCCTCGACAAGTTCTTCCCCGGTGCCAGTCTCTCGGCAGCCGAGGGCGACTATCAGGTCCGCACGATCACCAAGGGTGACGAGGTACTCGGCTACGCCTTCCAGAGCATCCGCGTGACGGACATGCCGGCGTACTCCGGCAAGCCCATCAACATGCAGATTCTTCTCGACCCCGAGGGCGTCATCGTCGACGCCTACATGCTCGAGCATCACGAACCCATCGTGCTCATCGGTATTCCCGAGCAGAAGGTTCACGACTTCAACGCCAACTACAGCGGCATCCACGTCGACCAGCGCGTGGTAGTCGGTCGTTCCAGCGACAAGAGCGCGGTCACGGTCGACGCCGTTACCGGCGCCACCGTGACCGTGATGGTGATCAACGAGATCGTCATGCGTGCGGCCCACACCGTGGCGGTGGATCTGGGGCTGGTCGAGGCGGGGGCCACCGCGCGACCCAAGCCGGCGCTGGTGCGCGAGGACGTCTTCCAGCCGACCAGCTGGACCGAGCTGGTGGGCAATGGCGCCATCCGCCGCATGCACCTGACCCGTGGCCAGGTCGACGATGCCTTCAAGGGCACCGAGGCCGAGGGTGTCGACGTTGCCGCGGCGGAACAGCGCGACGAAACCTTCATCGATCTCTACGCCACGCACCTGAACCCGCCGACCATCGGCCGCAACCTGCTGGGCGAGCGCCAGTACGCCGATCTGATGGCGAACCTCAAGCCGGGCGAGCATGCCTTCGCGGTGCTGGCCAACGGCGAATACTCATTCAAGGGCTCGGGTTACGTGCGTGGCGGCATCTTCGATCGGGTGCAGCTGCGCCAGTTCGGCGACACCATCAGCTTCCGCGACCTGGACTTCATCCGTCTATCCGACGTGTATGCCGAAGGCATGCCGGAATTCTTCGAGATGGCGATCTTCACTGCCCGCGAGCAGTATCGCTTCGATCCGGGCTCGCCCTGGAACCTCGAGCTTCTGGTGCGTCGCCAGGTCGGCCCGGTGGAGAGCATCTTCACCAGCTTCGAGATGCCCTACGTGATGCCCGAGGAGTACATCGAGCGGGTGCCGCTGACCGCCGAAGAGCTGGCCGCCATCGAGGAAGCCAACCGGCCGCTGTGGGTCAACATCTGGTACCAGAAGAGCTTCCAGGTGGGGGTGATCCTGGTCGCGCTGGCGCTGCTGACGGTCATCCTCTTCCTGCAGGACAAGTTCACCCAGCATCCCAACTTCCTCAAGCGGCTGCGCCATGGCTACCTGGTCTTCACCGTGGTGTTCATCGGCTGGTATGCCCTGGGGCAACTGTCGGTGGTCAACGTGCTGACCTTCGTCCATGCGCTGGTGCAGGACTTCCGCTGGGAGCTGTTCCTGACCGATCCGGTGATCTTCATTCTCTGGGTATTCACCGCCGCCAGCATCCTGCTGTGGGGGCGTGGCGTGTTCTGCGGCTGGCTGTGCCCCTTCGGCGCCCTGCAGGAGCTGATCAACGAGGCCGCGCGCAAGCTGAAGATTCCTCAGTACGACCTGCCCTTCAGCGTTCACGAGCGGCTCTGGGCCATCAAGTACATCGTGCTGCTGGTGCTGTTCGGCATCTCGCTGGAATCCATGATGATGGCCGAGAAGGCCGCCGAGATCGAACCCTTCAAGACCGCCATCACGCTGAAGTTCGACCGCCAGTGGTGGTTCGTCGCCTACGCGGTGTTCCTGCTGGTAATCAACATCTTCACTCGCAAGGTCTATTGCCGCTACGTCTGCCCGCTGGGCGCGGGGCTGGCGATCACCGGTCGCTTCCGGCTGTTCGACTGGCTCAAGCGGCGCAAGGAATGCGGCAACCCCTGTCAGATCTGTGCCAACGAATGCGAAGTGCAGGCGATTCATCCGGACGGGCATATCAACCACAACGAATGCCATTACTGCCTGGACTGCCAGATGACCTATCACAACGAGAACAAGTGTCCGCCGCTGATTGCGAAGAACAAGCGCGCCCGGCGTGACAAGAAGGCCCCAGCTGCACCGCAGTTGATCCCCGTGCAAGTGGTGGAACCCTGAGCGCGCCACTGCGAGCCGCTCGAAACTGGTTGTTAGACCTGTGTTTGAAGACGTCCCAAAGGAGCGAAACCCCATGAGCGACAAAGATTCCAAGAACACTCCGCAAGTGCCCGAGAAACTCGGCCTGAGCCGCCGCGGCTTCCTCGGCGCCAGCGCAGTCACCGGTGCCGCCGTTGCTGCCACGGCTCTCGGCGGCGCGGTGATGACCCGCGAATCCTGGGCGCAGGCCGTCAAGGAGTCCAAGCAGAAGATCCACGTCGGCCCCGGCGAGCTGGATGACTACTACGGCTTCTGGTCCGGCGGTCACCAGGGTGAAGTCCGCGTGCTGGGCGTGCCGTCGATGCGCGAGCTGATGCGTATCCCGGTGTTCAACGTCGACTCGGCCACCGGCTGGGGGCTGACCAACGAAAGCCGCCACATCATGGGCGACAGCGCCAAGTTCCTCAACGGTGACTGCCACCACCCGCACATCTCCATGACCGACGGCAAGTACGATGGCAAGTACCTGTTCATCAACGACAAGGCCAACAGCCGCGTTGCGCGTATCCGTCTGGACATCATGAAGTGCGACAAGATGATCACCGTGCCGAACGTGCAGGCGATCCACGGTCTGCGTCTGCAGAAGGTGCCGCACACCAAGTACGTATTCGCCAACGCCGAGTTCATCATCCCGCACCCGAACGATGGCAAGGTCTTCGATCTGCAGGACGAGAACAGCTACACCATGTACAACGCCATCGATGCGGAAACCATGGAAATGGCCTTCCAGGTCATCGTTGACGGCAACCTCGACAACACCGACGCCGACTACACTGGCCGTTTCGCTGCTGCTACCTGCTACAACTCGGAGAAGGCCTTCGATCTGGGCGGCATGATGCGTAACGAGCGCGACTGGGTGGTGGTGTTCGATATCCACGCCGTCGAAGCAGCGGTCAAAGCTGGCGATTTCATCACCCTGGGCGACTCCAAGACGCCTGTGCTCGATGGTCGCAAGAAGGATGGCAAGGACAGCAAGTTCACCCGTTACGTGCCAGTGCCGAAAAACCCGCACGGCTGCAACACCTCCTCCGATGGCAAATACTTCATCGCCGCCGGCAAGCTCTCGCCAACCTGCTCGATGATCGCCATCGACAAGCTGCCCGACCTGTTCGCCGGCAAGCTGGCCGATCCGCGTGATGTGATCGTGGGTGAGCCTGAGCTGGGTCTCGGCCCGCTGCACACCACCTTCGACGGCCGCGGTAACGCCTACACCACGCTGTTCATCGACAGCCAGGTGGTCAAGTGGAACATGGAAGAAGCTGTTCGTGCCTACAAGGGCGAGAAGGTCAACTACATCAAGCAGAAGCTTGATGTGCACTACCAGCCGGGTCACCTGCACGCGTCGCTGTGTGAAACCAATGAAGCCGATGGCAAGTGGCTGGTAGCACTGTCCAAGTTCTCCAAGGACCGCTTCCTGCCGGTTGGCCCGCTGCATCCCGAGAACGACCAACTGATCGACATCTCCGGCGACGAGATGAAGCTGGTACATGACGGCCCGACCTTTGCCGAACCGCATGACTGCATCATGGCTCGCCGTGATCAGATCAAGACCAAGAAGATCTGGGACCGCAACGATCCGTTCTTCGCCCCGACCGTGGAAATGGCGAAGAAGGACGGCATCAACCTCGATACCGACAACAAGGTCATTCGCGACGGCAACAAGGTGCGCGTGTACATGACCTCGATGGCGCCGGCGTTCGGCGTGCAGGAGTTCACCGTCAAGCAGGGCGATGAAGTCACCGTGACCATCACCAACATCGACCAGATCGAAGACGTCTCCCACGGCTTCGTGGTGGTCAACCATGGCGTGAGCATGGAGATCAGCCCGCAGCAGACTTCTTCCATCACCTTTGTCGCTGACAAGCCAGGCCTGCACTGGTACTACTGCAGCTGGTTCTGCCATGCGCTGCACATGGAAATGGTCGGCCGCATGATGGTCGAGCCGGCCTAAGCTGTTCGAGCCATCGCCAATAAGCCGGTGATAGTTCAGCGACTGCGCGAGGAGCCTCGGTCCTGCCGAGGTTGTTCGCGCAGTGTTTACCCGCCTGGAAGCTGAAGAAGGTCAAAACGCAGTGTTCAAAGCTCAGGCTACTTTCTCGCGGTACTCAGCGGCAGTTTCGCTGCTGCTTTTATTCAGTGGTGCTGCCCAGGCGGCACCGCAATCGATTACCACCTTGCCGCTGCAGCCCGATGGTGAGAACCGCTGGCGCTTGCCTGCCGGTGAGTATCAAGGCCAGTTCACCATCGAGCAGCCCATGCAGCTGCGGTGCGAACCGGGAGCCGTCATCCAGTCGCAGGGGCAGGGCAGCAGCCTGCTCATCAGCGCGCCCGACGTCCTCGTCGAAGGCTGCACGCTGTACGAATGGGGCTCCGACCTCACCGCCATGGATTCGGCAGTATTCATCCTGCCTGCTGCGGAACGTGCGCAGATCAGCAATAACCGTATGCGCGGCCCGGGGTTCGGTGTGTTCGTCGATGGCACCAGAGACGTGCAGGTGATAGGCAATGAAGTCGATGGCGACGCCGGCGTCCGTTCGCAGGATCGCGGCAACGGTATTCATCTATTCGCAGTCAGTGGCGCACGCGTGCTGCACAATCACGTACGCAATGCGCGCGATGGCATCTACATCGATACCTCCAACGGCAACCACCTCGAAGGCAACGTGATCGAGGATGTTCGTTACGGCGTGCATTACATGTTCGCCAACGAAAACAGCCTCATCGACAACGTAACCCGTCGTACGCGCACGGGTTATGCGTTGATGCAGAGCCGCAAGCTGACGGTGACCGGCAACCGTTCCGAGCAGGATCAGAACTACGGCATCCTGATGAACTACATCACCTATTCGACCATTACCGGCAACTTCGTCAGCGACGTGCAGCGTGGTGATACGGGTGGCGACAGCATGATCAGCGGTGGTGAGGGCAAAGCGCTGTTCATCTACAACTCGCTGTTCAACACCATCGAAAACAATCACTTCGAAAAGAGCTCGCTGGGCATCCACCTGACCGCCGGTTCCGAAGATAACCGCATCTCCGGTAACGCCTTCGTTGGCAACCAACAGCAGGTCAAGTACGTCGCCAGCCGCACCCAGGAGTGGTCGGTGGATGGCCGCGGCAACTACTGGAGTGATTACCTGGGCTGGGATCGCAACAACGACGGTCTCGGCGATATCGCCTACGAACCGAACGACAACGTCGATCGCCTGCTCTGGCTCTACCCGCAGGTGCGCTTGCTGATGAACAGCCCGAGCATCGAGGTGCTGCGTTGGGTGCAGCGGGCGTTCCCGGTGATCAAGTCACCAGGCGTGCAGGACAGCCATCCATTGATGAAGCTGCCCACTGAAAAACTCCTTACCGAAAAGCAGGAACCAACGTCATGAACGCCGTCGAGATCCAGGGCGTAAGCCAGCGTTACGGCAGCATGACCGTGCTGCACGATTTGAATCTGAACCTCGGTGAAGGTGAGGTGCTGGGGTTGTTCGGCCATAACGGCGCGGGCAAGACCACCAGCATGAAGCTGATTCTCGGCCTGCTCTCACCGAGCGAAGGCCAGGTCAAGGTACTCGGCCGCGCGCCGAACGATCCGCAAGTGCGCCGTCAGCTCGGCTATCTACCGGAGAACGTGACCTTCTATCCGCAACTGAGCGGCCGCGAAACCCTGCGCCACTTCGCTCGCCTGAAGGGCGCGGCGTTGACCCAGGTGGATGAGCTGCTCGAGCAGGTCGGCCTCGCCCATGCCGCGGATCGCCGGGTGAAGACCTATTCCAAGGGCATGCGCCAGCGCCTCGGTCTGGCCCAGGCACTGCTCGGCGAACCGCGCTTGCTGCTGCTCGATGAGCCGACCGTGGGGCTCGATCCGATCGCCACCCAGGATCTCTATCTGCTGATTGATCGCCTGCGTCAGCGCGGCACCAGCATCATTCTTTGCTCCCACGTGCTACCGGGCGTCGAGGCGCACATCAACCGGGCTGCAATTCTCGCCAAGGGCTGCCTGCAGGCAGTGGGCAGCCTCTCGCAATTGCGTGCCGAGGCAGGGCTGCCGGTGCGCATTCGCGCCAGTGGTATCAGCGAGCGGGACAGCTGGTTGCAGCGCTGGACCGATGCAGGCCACAGCGCACGCGGGCTCAGCGAGTCGAGCATCGAGGTCGTGGCCGTCAACGGCCACAAGCTGGTGTTGCTGCGCCAGCTGCTGGGTGAGGGAGAGCCGGAGGACATCGAGATCCATCAGCCATCGCTGGAAGACCTCTACCGCTATTACATGGAGCGTGCCGGCGACGTGCGCGCTCAGGAGGGCCGTCTATGAACCAGGTCTGGAACATCGCCCGCAAGGAACTCAGCGACGGCCTGCGTAACCGCTGGTTGCTCGCCATCAGCCTGCTCTTCGCGGTGCTCGCGGTGGGCATCGCCTGGCTCGGCGCTGCCGCGTCCGGCCAATTGGGCTTCACTTCGATTCCGGCAACCATCGCCAGCCTGGCGAGCCTCGCCACCTTCCTGATGCCGCTGATCGCGTTGCTGCTGGCCTATGACGCCATCGTCGGCGAAGACGAGGGCGGCACGCTGATGCTGCTGCTGACGTATCCGCTGGGGCGGGGGCAGATCCTGCTGGGCAAGTTCGTCGGTCACGGGCTGATCCTTGCCCTGGCGGTGCTGATCGGCTTCGGTTGTGCGGCGCTGGCCATCGCGCTGCTGGTCGAGGGTGTCGAGCTCGGCATGCTGTTCTGGGCATTCGGTCGCTTCATGATCTCCTCGACGCTGCTTGGCTGGGTGTTTCTCGCCTTCGCCTACGTGCTCAGCGGCAAGGTCAACGAGAAGTCCAGCGCGGCGGGTCTGGCGCTCGGCGTGTGGTTTCTCTTCGTGCTGGTCTTTGACCTGGTACTGCTGGCGCTGCTGGTGCTCAGTGAAGGCAAGTTCAATCCTGAACTGCTGCCCTGGTTGCTGCTGCTCAATCCCACCGACATCTACCGCCTGATCAACCTGTCCGGCTTCGAAGGCAGTGGTAGCGCCATGGGCGTGTTGTCGCTGGGTGCCGATCTGCCGGTGCCCGCCGCAGTGCTCTGGCTGTGCCTGCTGGCCTGGATCGGGGTGTCGCTGCTGCTGGCGTATGCGATCTTCCGCCGGCGCTTGACCTGACTTTCATGAATCGAAAAGGAAATCCTCTATGAACGCACTGCATCGCATCGGCGCCGGAACGCTACTGGCCGTGTTGCTCGCTTTTGGCCTGACCGGCTGCGGGGAGAAGGAGGAGGTTCAGCAGTCGCTCGAGCCGGTGGCTTTTCACGACTCTGACGAGTGTCACGTGTGCGGCATGATCATCACTGACTTCCCCGGCCCCAAGGGCCAGGCGGTCGAAAAGCGGGGAGTGAAGAAATTTTGTTCCACCGCCGAAATGCTTGGTTGGTGGCTGCAGCCGGAAAACCGTCTGCTCGATGCCAAGCTCTACGTCCACGACATGGGGCGCAGCGTTTGGGAAAAGCCGGATGACGGTCATCTGATCGACGCAACCAGCGCCTACTATGTGGTCGGTACGTCACTCAAAGGCGCCATGGGCGCGTCGCTTGCAAGCTTTGCCGAGGAGCAGGACGCCAAGGCGCTTGCCGGCATGCACGGCGGTCGTGTGCTGCGCTTCGAGGAAATCGATCAGGCGCTGCTGCAGGAGGCTGCAAGCATGCAGCACGGCGGCATGCACGACCATGCGCCAAACGGTGCACATAACGCACACGCAGGCCACTGAGCAGCAGTGGTCTGAACAGCACACACAAGAAATCGAGGTAAGCACAATGATGGGTATCAGCGTCTGGCAACTCCTGATCATTCTTCTGATCGTCGTCATGCTGTTCGGCACCAAGCGCCTGCGTGGCCTGGGCTCCGACCTGGGTAGCGCGATCAATGGTTTCCGCAAGTCGGTCAGCGACGGCGAAACCACAACCCAGGCCGAGGCCGTCAAGCAGGAGCTGAAGTAACCGCCAAGCGGCCGCTTCCCAGCCTCTACAAGACTGCGCGCCCCTGGCCAGATCCGGCGGGGGCGCACTGCCGGCAACCCAACCGCTCAACAGGGACAGGCCCCTGCCGTGTCGCACTGCAATGGTGCGTCTTTGAGCGGCTTCTGCACGCCAACCGTCACTTTCCCGCCGCCTCAGCGAAAATCTGATCGCAATCAAGTCTGTTGTTGGCACCTACCCTGTAGAAAGTAATCCTGGCTCCTGCATATGGGAGCGATCATTCGTCCGGTGCGCCTCGTTGGCGCCGCCGGATATAGAAAGTTTGGAGGCCCTTCCGTGCAAGTTATCGATCGGCGAAAAGCCCTGAGTATCGCGCCCATCTGGCGGCTCGCATTTCGCCCGTTTTTTCTCGCCGGCAGCCTGTATGCGCTGCTCGCCATTCCTCTATGGGTCGCCGCATGGACCGGTCTATGGCCGGGCTTTCAACCAACCGGCGGCTGGTTGGCATGGCACCGCCACGAGATGCTATTTGGCTTTGCCATGGTGATCGTCGCCGGCTTTCTGCTTACCGCGGTGCAGACGTGGACCGGCCAGACGGCCCCGTCCGGTAATCGCTTGGTAGGTCTGGCCGCGGTCTGGTTGGCGGCGCGCCTGGGCTGGTTGTTCGGCCTGCCAGCGGCATGGCTGGCGCCATTGGATCTGCTGTTCCTGGTGGCGTTGGTCTGGATGATGGCGCAGATGCTCTGGGCCGTACGGCAGAAGCGCAACTACCCGATTGTCGTGGTGCTTTCCCTGATGCTCGGTGCCGACGTGCTCATCCTGACCGGTCTGTTGCAGGGCAACGATGCGCTGCAACGGCAGGGCGTGCTTGCCGGGCTGTGGCTGGTCGCGGCGTTGATGGCGTTGATCGGCGGCCGGGTGATCCCGTTCTTTACCCAGCGCGGGTTGGGCAAGGTTGACGCGGTCAAGCCCTGGGTCTGGCTGGACGTCGCGTTGTTGGTAGGTACCGGGGTGATCGCCCTGTTGCACGCCTTCGGTGTAGCCATGCGACCGCAACCGTTGCTGGGCCTGCTGTTCGTTGCGATCGGCGTTGGTCACCTGCTGCGCCTGATGCGTTGGTATGACAAGGGAATCTGGAAGGTCGGGCTGCTCTGGTCGCTGCATGTGGCGATGCTCTGGTTGGTAGTCGCCGCATTTGGCCTGGCGCTCTGGCATTTCGGCCTGCTGGCGCAATCCAGTCCTTCATTGCATGCGCTTAGCGTGGGTTCGATGAGTGGCCTGATCCTAGCGATGATTGCGCGCGTGACGTTGGGTCATACCGGCCGGCCGCTGCAGTTACCAGCGGGCATCATCGGCGCCTTCGTGCTGTTCAATCTGGGCACGGCAGCGCGGGTGTTCCTCTCCGTCGCCTGGCCGGTAGGTGGTCTGTGGTTGGCTGCGGTCTGCTGGACCCTGGCCTTCGCACTGTATGTCTGGCGCTATGCGCCGATGCTGGTAGCCGCCCGTGTGGACGGTCATCCGGGCTGATCGTGCGGATCGTGCAACCGGGGCAGGGTCGTGCTTTACCTGCCCAATCCATTACCTAGCCTCAAAACCGCTGCCTCTGCCGAGGCAGCCTGTGACTCGGCATGCGTCGAGCTCGGAGATGATGATGAAAAGCGAGTTTCAGGATCGTCTGGCTGTTGTCACCGGAGCCAGCTCCGGGATCGGCCTGGCATTGTGCGCGGCCCTGTTGCAGCGAGGCGCACGGGTGTTGGCGATGTCGCGTAGCATCGGCGGCCTCGAGCCGTTGCTGGAAACCCACGCCGAACAGCTGCAATGGTTAAGTGGCGATGTCACCTCGGCCGATGACTTGGCCCAGCTGGCCCGTCGTGCCGCGCAGCTAGGGCCGGTGCATTATCTGGTGCCTAATGCCGGAATCGCCGAACTGGCGGATGGTCTGGATATGGCCGCGTTCGACCGGCAGTGGGCGGTCAACGGTGCGGGTGCGTTGAACACCTTCGCGGCCCTGCGTAACGAGCTCGCCAAGCCCGCCTCGGTGGTATTCGTCGGCACCTTTTTGATCCGCTCGACGTTCCCGGGGCTGGCGGCCTACATCGCCAGCAAGGCCGCGCTGGCCGCACAGGCGCGCACGCTGGCCGTGGAGTTCGCACCGCTGAATGTGCGCATCAACATGGTCTCACCCGGCCCGACTGCCACTGCCATCTGGGGCTCCCTGGGGCTGAATGACGAGCAGTTGGAAGCGGTTGCCGATAGCGTAACCAAACGCTTGTTGCCCGGGCACTTCCTCGAGTCCGCGGCAGTCGCCAACGTCATCCTGTTCCAGCTCTCTCAGGGCGCGCGCGGCGTGTTCGGCCAGGATTGGGTGGTGGATAACGGTTACACCGTAAGCTGAAATTTTCTGCTGTTCTGCTGTTCTGCTGTTCTGCTGTTCTGCTGTTCTGCTGTCTCGGGCGTCCTCACGGCGCCCGAGTCTCTTGGCAAGGGCGCTTCTCGGCGCCTTGTTGCTGTCTTTCACGGTACGTCACTTAAATCCGTGCCTGTCTATGCATTATTTGAGTGCATTTTTATTGATGCATTCGCTCAAAAGTATTCGTTAGAGATTGATCATCTGCGAGCCGACAATGCCGACCGCGTCCCGCGCTGTGGCATTGCGTCGCAGTGCTCACGTTCATCGCCATCGTTACCGCCCCCGTTATGCGGCAGCGTCGCGCGCATCGAGCGTATGGGCGCTTTGCCGTGGCGCCGCTTTCAACGCGCACCTTCGTTGTACCGATTCAAGCAGGACACATGCACGACAACCTCATCGACTGGTTCCGCTCCTTCGTTCCCGCTCCCTTCAATGCTCCGCCGAAAGAGTGGCTGCGCGCTGCCGGCGGCATCGCCATCGTCATGTTGCTGACCGTGTTCAGCGGTTTCTGGCTGTTCGGCGTGCCGCTGACGCTGCAGTTGGTGGCGCCCGCGGGTGCCTCGGCGGTGTTGCTGTTCGCTGCGTCGTCGAGCCCGTTCGCTCAGCCTTGGTCGGTGATCGGCGGCAATCTGCTGGCCACTGTAATCGGTGTCAGCCTGGGGCTGACCAGCCTGCCGTCGATGGTCGCGGCGGCGCTGTGCGTGTGCCTGGTGCTGGTCTGCCTGTTCAGCCTGCGCTGCCTGCATCCGCCGGGGGCTGCGCTGGCGCTGGTCGCGGTAGTTGGTAGTCCGGAAATACATCAGCTGGGCTACGCACTGCTTTATCCAGTGGCGTTCAATTCGTTGCTGCTGTTGGCCGTGGCGCTGCTCTACAACAATCTCACGCGGCATCCGTATCCCAAACCACGCCTGCCGCGCGAAAACCTGCATCACACCAGCGACCCGCAGCCAGGTGAGCGCATGAGCTTCAGCCACGACGACGTGGACCGTGCGCTACGCGAGTTCGGTGAGTATGTCGACGTCACCCGCGATGACCTCGAGCGGCTGATCAAACAGACCGAGAAGCACGCGCTGCGGCGAAGCATGGGCGAAGTCACCGCGGCGGACATCATGTCCCGGGATGTCTACTCGCACACACCGGACACCTTCATCGAACAGGCCTGGAGCACCCTGCAGCGTAATCGCCTGCGCTCGTTGCCGGTGGTGAGCGATAGCCGCGAGCTGGTCGGCATTGTCACGCTGGTCGATCTGCTCAAGTATTTTCATCCGCGGCCCGGGCGGTTGAATTTCGGCCAGCTGAAGTTTCTGCGCGGCACGAAACTGCGCGCCATCATGAGCTCGCCGGTGGTCTCGGTGACGGCTGACACGCATATGGTCGAGCTGGTCTATCTGCTCTCCGACCGTGGCCTGCATTGTTTGCCGGTGGTGGATGCGCAGCGGCGCCTGGTCGGCATGATCACCCAGACCGATCTGATCGCGGCGCTGTACCGCAATTGGCTGCGGCACTTGCCGGACTGAAGCGAAGGCTCAGAGCGGGTAATACCAACGCGACCAGTCGTACTCGTCTCGGGCGACGTCGCGCAGGAGCTCCACCGCCTTGAGCAGCGCCGGTGACTCGCTGGCACGGGCATGCACCAGATATACGGGGTAGCTGAATTCCGGTGCGTTCTCGACCCGTTTGAGCAAGCCTTCGTCCAGATAGCGCTGCACCACCCGGGTACGGAAATACCCGCGTCCGCCACACTGCAGCAGATATTGCAGAGCCAACGGCCCGAGACTGAAGGTGAGCGCCGCACGGGTATGCTCGGGCAGAGCCTGATCGTGTTGCCGGCGAAACGTCGGGCCCCAGTCGATATAGAGGTAGGGCGACGGTTCCCGTACGTGTGCCACCTGAATCAGCTTTTCTTCCAGTAACTGCTCTACCTGCAGGCCAGGGCGGTACTCCGGCTGATGAACCAGTGCCGCATCCAGCGCGCCCAATTCGAGCTTGTGCTGCAGCTCGCTATCGCTGGCCACCTCACTGCGCAGGGCGTGACCGGGCAGAGCCTGGCGCAGCCGTTGCACCCAGGCCAGCATCAGCGGGTTGCACAGGCTCACTTCGGCACCAAGGGTCAGTAGCTCGCCATAGCCCCGTGGCAGCGGCAGATCGCGTCTTGCAGCTTCCCAGGTCTGTACCAGCTGTCGTGCGTAGGAGGCGAAGCGCTCGCCATCGGCCGTCAGCCGAGCACCTGCACGGTTGCGCACGAACAGTCGGCAGCTCAGTTGGCCTTCCAGGTTATGGATGCGCGCGGTAACGGCCGTCTGAGTGATGTGCAGGCGTTCGGCGGTTGCGATGAAGCTGCCGCTGCGAATGATCTCGAGGAAGGTGCGGGCGAGATCGATATCCATGGTCGGCCTTTCAAGTGCAGGAAATTTGATAGGAGCGACGAGTGTAAGCAGTTGTTGCGCGATAAGGTCGCCTTCGTTGCACGATAGGCGACCCGAATACCGCGTCAGTGTGAGGTGCCTTCGGCAAAATCGATCTTGTTGCCGACGTTGTACTTGCCGGAGGGCTTGTTCATCGGGATGCGTTTGACCTCCTCCAGGGTCTTGGCGTCATAGATGATCAGCGCACCTTCGGTGTCCCAGACGCTGAGCAGTGCGTAGCGGCCGTCATTGGTGAACTCGACGTGGGCGGCATTCTTGCCCGGCATCGGGCGCAGGGTGTGGGCGACCTCCAGGGTCTGCTTGTCGATCAGGTGCACGGCGTCGTTGTTCGGGCCGAAGAACACGTCGGTCCAGGCGTAAGGCGAGTTGGCCTGGCTGCGCATGAAGAAGCCCGGGCCTTCGGTGGGTATCTCTTTGATCAGCTTCCAGGTCTCCATATCAAGTACCGAGATCAGGCCTTTGCTGACGTTGGGCGTCGCGAATACCCACTTGCCGTCGCGTTTCCAGTAGATCCCCGAACCCAGATGTGGCATGCCCGGCAGCGGAATGTCTGTGACTGCCTTGCCGGTGTCCAGATCGATCACCTGGCCGCCGTGGGCCTTGCGTGAAGTGGCCAGCAAGTGGCGGTAATCAGGGGTGAAGGAGAAATCGTCGAGGAAGTCGGCTGCCTTGATGCGCCGCGGTTCGAACGTTGGCTCGCCGGCATAGGACAGCTCCCAGGCTTCCTGCACGTCCTTCAGCGCGACCACGAAGCTCTCGCGTGGCGGTGCGGTATAGACGGCGCTGACCCGCGACGGCGTGCCGTCCTGGCCAACCGCGGGGATGTGCTTGATCAGCGACAGGTCGCGGGCATCGAGCAACACCAGGTTGCCCGGCAGATAGTTGCCCACCAGTACCCAGCGACCGTCGTTGCTGACGGCCAGGTTGCGGGTGTTCAGCCCCGCACGGACCTCGGCGATCATGCTCAGGTTGTGCAGGTCGTAGACGCTGATCCAGCCGTCGCGGGAGGCGAAGTAAACGAAGCGGCCATCCGGCGAGAACTTCGGACCGCCGTGCAGGGCGAAGTGCGACTGGAAACGGGTCAGCGGCTCGAAGCGATCACCATCGAGGATGGTCACGTGGTTGTCACCGGCTTCCACCACAACGAACAGATTGCGCGGGTCGGCGCCGTGTTGCGGGCTGGTGGGCAGCGAAGCGACATCCTTGAGGATGCGGTGGCTGGCACGGATGTCGGCGTCGCTCCAGGTCGGCGGCACGGCGGAAGGTTGATACAGATAGGCGACCAGGTCGGTGATCTGCGCTTCGTTCAGCACGCTGGAATAGGCCGCCATCTGACTTGCTGGGCGGCCGTCGCGAATCACCGAATGCGCTTCGGCCGGCTTGATGCGGCTGAGGCTTTCCGGCAACAGCGCGGGGCCGGCGCCGCCGAGACGGTTGGCGCCGTGGCAGCTCTGGCAGTGCTGCTCGTAGAGCGCCTGGCTGTCGACTGGTGGAGTGGCCGCGGCGGCCCGCGGAATGGCCAGGTCAAGAGCGACGAAGGTAGCCGCCGGCAGCGCGGCTGCCAGCAGCAGGGCGGGTATCAGTTGCATGAGGCCTCCGCTTTCGGATCTGGATCACCTTGCAGGCGCGCCGGGTGTTCGACCTGGCGATCCGCAAACAGGCTGACCACCCGGCCGATGACGGTCAGGGTGGGCGGGGTAAGGTGCTGCTCGTCGGCCATGCTTGGCAGCTGACGCAGTGTGCAGCGGACCACCTGCTGATTCTCACGGGTGCCGTTGCCGATCAGCGCGGCAGGGGTGTCCACTGGCAATCCGGCGGAGATCAGGTTGCGCGAGATCTCGCCGAGGCTGGCCAGGCCCATGTAAAACACCAGTGTTTGTCCGCCTTGAGCCAGGGCGTCCCATGGCAGGTGCAGCTCGCCGTTGGTCTGCAGGTGGCCGGTGATGAACTGGCAGGAATGGGCCAGATCGCGATGGGTCAGTGGAATGCCGGCATAGGCGCTGCAGCCAGCCGCAGCGGTGATGCCTGGCACCACCTGGCAGTCGATGCCGCGTTGCAGCAGGAATTCCAGCTCTTCGGCACCGCGGCCGAAGATGAACGGATCACCGCCCTTGAGCCGCACTACGCGCTTGTTCTGCAGGGCCAGATCGACCAACAGTTGATTGATTTCCGGCTGCGGCAGGCTGTGGTAGCCGCTGGTCTTGCCGACGTAATGGCGGCTGCAGCTGGCTGGTAGCAGCGCCATCAGCCCGTCGCTGACCAGGCGGTCGTAGACCACCGCGTCGGCCTGTTGCAGCAGGCTCCAGGCCCGCATGGTCAGCAGGCCGGGGTCGCCCGGGCCGGCACCGACCAGAGCGACTTCGCCGGGGGCGAACGCGGCGCTCAACGCGGCGGGAAATGTGAGTGGCTGGTCCATGCGGTGCTCCTGAATTCTCATCGGACTTACGGAGTGCTTTGCTGCGGCGCTTGATGGCCGCTTCGATTGATCAAATGGCGATGCTGGGTATGCACTGGGGTGTGGGGCGGCCGATTTCCTCGTCGGAGAGGTAGCAGCCCGGGTCTTCGGTCCACAGATCGCCCTGCGCCCAGGCGCGGGTGCGGGTGTTGCCGTTGCAGATCGCCAGCCAGCGGCAGTCGGCACAGCGACCGCGGACCGCGCGCGGATGCTGGCGCAGTTCCTCCAGCAGCGGGACCGGCTCATTCAGCCAGATGTCACTGAAACGTTGTCGGCGCACATTGCCGACGGTGTGTTGCCACCAGTAGGTGTCGGGGTGCACGTCGCCAATGTTATCGATGTTGGCGATGCCGCTGCCCGAGGCGTTGCCGCCCCAGGCGCGCAGCATGCCTTCCAGGCGATCGCGATGTTCCGGCAGGCGGTCCTCTACCCACTGCAACAGCAGGACTGCGTCGGCGTCGTTGTTGCCGCTGACGAAATCAGTCTCGCGGTCGTGCTGGACGTCGTCCCAGGCCTGCTCGAAGAGCTGATGCATGGCGTCGCGGGTCATCTGGTGATGGGCGTCGGCCTTGCTGCTGCGCTTGCCGCGGCCGCTGTAGTTGAGGTGCGAAAGGTAGAACTTCTGTACATCGTGTTCGCGCATCAGCGCCAGCAGGGCCGGCAGCTGCGGATAGTTGTTTTGCGTCAGGGTGGTGCGCAGGCCGACGCGGATATCGCGCTGGCGGCACAGGTCGATGGCGTGCATCGACGAGGCAAAGCTGCCCTTGAGCTGGCGCCATTCATCGTGCACCGCTTCCAGTCCGTCGATGCTGATGCCCACGTAGTCGAACTGTGCTGCGGCGATGCGTTCGATGTTGCTCTCGTCGATCAGCGTGCCATTGGTCGACAGCGCCACGAAAAAGCCCTTGTCACGGGCGTAATCGGCGAGCTGAAAGATATCGGCACGCAGCAGCGGTTCGCCGCCGGAGAGGATCAGCACACGCACACCGGCCTCGTGCAGGTCGTCGATGACCTTCAGCGCCTCGGCGGTATCCAGCTCGTCGCGAAACTCGCTGTCGGCGGAGGTGGCATAACAGTGCTTGCAGGTCAGGTTGCAGCGCCGTAGCAGATTCCAGATGACCACAGGTGGGCGCTTGCCGCTGGCGCTGCGGGCACCGAGTACCGGTGTGGTAGGCCGGGCCAGGGCACGCAGGTAATGGCTGATTCTCAACATGGGGCGGCTCCGCTTCGGCAGCGTATCTCACCGGGCGCGCCGTGTTGGGCGCCCGCTCCTTGAGCAGCAGGATCACCGAGCGGGGTAGGGCTGGCCTTGACCGTAAACAATAAAAGTTGCGGGGGGCGCCCGGCGCCGGGGCAAGGGGCGTGGCGGGGCGTGCCGCTGGTCAGAGCAGCGTCAGCAGCACGCCAATCGCCATTAGCAAGGGCCAGCCGAGCAACAGCAGGCGCCACGCGGGCGGGGCGTGGCGCAGTTCCATAAAACCGTCGGTGATCAGCCAGGCCTTGCCGAAAGCGGCAAGCAGAACGCCTGCGGCCAACGCCAGCGTTGCGCCGGCATTGCCCAGCAGCACGGTGGAAACTGACAGCACGGCTAGGCCGAGCCAGCAGCCCACCAGGATCTTGGAAGCAGACATGACGACCTCGTCAGTTGAGCACGTAAACCAGTGGGAACAGCAGCACCCAGACCAGATCCACCATGTGCCAGTAGAGCACTCCGGACTCCAGCCCGCTGTGGTCGTCGGGCCGGTAGGCGCCGCGACGGCAGCGCTCGGCCAGCCAGGCGAGGATCACCATGCCCAGCAGCACATGCAGGAAGTGAAAGCCCGTGAGAATCCAGTACAGGGTGAAGAAGGTGTTGTGTTCCATCCCCAGGCCGAGCCCGGCCAGGTGGCTGTACTCGTTGAGCTTGAGCGCCACGTAGACGCAGGACGACGCCAGCGCAGCGAGTAGCAGCAGTGCCGCGCGCCCCTGTCGCGCCTGGCGTACCTGCTCCACGGCCAGGGCTGCGAGCAGCCCGGACGTCAGGAGGCTCAGGGTCAGCGCCAGGCCGATGGAGCTATCGAGTGCTGCGCGGCTCTCGCCGAACTGCTCCGGATAGAGCATCTGCGCGACCGCGAACGCGAGGATCAGGATGGCGAAAACGGTCAGCTCGGCGAGTATGAAAAACCACATCGCCAAATCGCCCGGCAGGCGCCGGGACGATTGGCCGATGGCTTCAGACGAAGTGAACATCGACCACATCCATCAGCGCGGCGACCGTCTGCGGGTCATCCGAGAGCGGTTCGGCGAGGCAGGCCAGGCAGGCCTGACGCGCGGTCATGCCGGAGCGGATCATCCGCGCGGTGAAGATCAGCAGGCGGGTCGAGGCGACTTCTTCCAGATCATGCTGCTCCAACCGGCGTAGCGCCTGGCCGAGCTTGACCACCTGCGCGGCGAGTTCGACGTCCACCTGGGCCTCGTTGGCGACGATTCGCACTTCCTCGGCGGCCGGTGGGTAATCGAAGCGCATCGCCACGAAGCGCTGGCGGGTGCTGGGCTTCATGCCCTTGAGCAGGTTTTGGTAACCGGGGTTGTAGGACACCACCAGCATGAAGCCCGGCGGCGCCTTGAGCGCCTCGCCGGTGCGCTCGATGAACAGTTCGCGGCGATCATCGGCCAGCGGGTGCAGTACCACGGCGGTGTCCTGCCGTGCTTCCACCACTTCGTCCAGGTAGCAGATGCCTCCTTCGCGGACCGCGCGGGTCAGCGGACCGTCCTGCCACCAGGTGCCCTGTGCGCCGATCAGGTGTCGGCCGACCAGGTCGGCCGCCGACAGGTCGTCATGGCAGGCCACGGTGTACAGCGGCAGATTCAGGCGATGCGCCATGTGCTGTACGAAACGGGTCTTGCCGCAGCCGGTCGGGCCCTTGATAAGCACGGGCATGCCGTGCTGCCAGGCCTGCTGGAACAGCTGCTCTTCATTGCCCAACGGTTGGTAGAAGGGCGCGTCAGGCGTGCCGGCGGCAGTCGGGATTTCAATCGCATTCACAGGCAAGTACCTCACGGCAGCAGTTGGTTATTTCCATCGCCAAGCTACCGGCCCCGCTTTGCCCCCTCAAGCCATCCGCCGGCAAAGCTTGATTGCGATCAAGTCCCGTGCCGGATGCCTGCCAATCGAAGCCGATTCCAGACGTTTCAGCGTGTTGCGCCCGCGACAAGGCGTCACGTTCGGGGGGGGCCGGGGGCTCTCTTGATTGCCGTCAAGCGCTTTCGGATTGCCGCTCTCATAGCATCCAAGTCGCAAAAAGAAGAAGTCCCCGGGAACTGCCACACCGCCGTAACTAGCAGGAGTCGCCAGAAGCGCTCCCATAGGAGAGAAGGATGAGCAATGTTGGTAAACCTATCCTGGCTGGCCTGATCGCCGGCCTTTCGTTGCTTGGTCTGGCAGTCGCCCAGGCTGCAGCCCCAGAGATGACCGCCGAAGAGAAGGAAGCGTCCAAGCAGATCTATTTCGAGCGTTGTGCAGGTTGCCACGGCGTTCTGCGTAAAGGAGCCACGGGCAAGAATCTAGAGCCGCATTGGAGCAAAACCGAAGCGGATGGCAAGAAGACCGAGGGCGGTACCCTCAATCTGGGCACCAAGCGCCTGGAAAACATCATTGCCTATGGCACCGAAGGCGGGATGGTCAACTACGACGACATCCTGACCAAAGAAGAAATCAACATGATGGCGCGCTACATCCAGAACACTCCGGATGTGCCGCCAGAGTTCTCCCTGCAGGACATGAAGGACAGCTGGAAACTCATCGTTCCGGTTGACCAGCGTCCGAAGAAGCAGCTGAACAAGATCAACCTGAAAAACGTCTTCGCCATCACCCTGCGTGATGCCGGCAAACTGGCGCTGGTCGACGGTGACACCCACACCATCTGGAAGGTGCTCGACACCGGCTACGCGGTACACATCTCGCGTCTGTCGGCTTCCGGCCGCTACGTCTATACCGTTGGCCGTGATGGCCTGACCACCATCATCGACATGTGGTACGAAGAGCCGACCACCGTCGCCACCGTGCGCCTGGGCTCCGATGCCCGTTCCGTGGACACCTCCAAGTTCAAGGGTTACGAGGACAAGTACCTGATCGGTGGCACCTACTGGCCGCCGCAGTACTCGATCATGGACGGCGAAACCCTGGAGCCGATCAAGGTCGTTTCCACCCGCGGCCAGACCGTCGATGGCGAATACCACCCCGAGCCGCGCGTAGCGTCCATCGTCGCTTCGCACATCAAGCCGGAGTGGGTGGTGAACGTGAAGGAAACCGGGCAGATCATCCTGGTCGATTACACCGATCTGAAGAACCTCAAGACCACTACCATCGAGTCGGCCAAGTTCCTTCATGACGGCGGCTGGGACTACTCCAAGCGCTACTTCATGGTTGCTGCCAACGCGTCCAACAAGGTCGCTGCGGTCGATACCAAGACCGGCAAGCTGGCTGCACTGGTCGACACCGCGAAGATCCCGCACCCGGGTCGCGGCGCCAACTTCATCCATCCGCAATTCGGCCCGGTCTGGACCACCGGTCACTTGGGTGATGACGTGGTCTCGCTGATCTCCACCGCTTCCGACGATCCGAAGTACGCCAAGTACAAGGAGCACAACTGGAAGGTGGTGCAGGAACTGAAGATGCCGGGCGCGGGCAACCTGTTCGTCAAGACCCATCCGAAGTCGAAGAACCTCTGGGCCGACGCGCCGATGAACCCCGAGCGGGAAGTCGCCGAGTCCGTCTACGTCTACGACCTGGCCGATCTGAGCAAGGAACCCAAGCGTCTCGACGTCGCCAAGGACTCCGGTCTGCCGGAAAGCAAGGCGATCCGTCGCGCTACCCACCCCGAGTACAACGAGGCGGGTAACGAGGTGTGGATCTCCCTGTGGGGTGGCAAGACCGACCAGTCTGCGATCGTGATCTACGACGACAAGACCCTGAAGCTGAAGAAGGTGATTACCGATCCGGCAATCGTCACGCCGACCGGCAAGTTCAACGTCTTCAACACCATGTACGACGTGTACTAATCCGCCCGAGGATTGCCTGTTAACACCCACCGCGCCTGGCGCGGTGGGTCTGGCAAGGGAACAGATTCCATGACCGATAAAGACGGCAACAAGCAACAAAAGGGCGGCATCCTTGCGCTACTGCGGCGGCCGAGCACGCGCTATTCGCTCGGCGGCATTTTGATAGTGGGCATTGTTGCCGGCATCGTCTTCTGGGGCGGCTTCAACACTGCGCTTGAAGCGACCAACACCGAAACCTTCTGCATCTCCTGTCACGAGATGGGTGACAACGTTTACCCCGAATACAAGGAAACCATTCATTACGCCAACCGCACCGGCGTGCGCGCGACCTGCCCGGACTGCCATGTGCCAAGGGACTGGACGCACAAGATGGTGCGCAAGGTAGAAGCCTCCAAGGAGCTGTGGGGCAAGATCGTCGGCACCATCGACACCGCCGAGAAGTTCGAAGCCAAGCGGCTGACGCTGGCTCGCCGGGAGTGGGCACGGATGCGCGCATCCGATTCGCGGGAGTGCCGCAACTGCCACAGCCTGGAAAGCATGAGCTCCGACATGCAGAAACAGCGCGCTCGCAAGCAACATGAGATGGCGCGTGAAGACAACCTGACCTGCATTGCTTGCCACAAGGGCATTGCACACCACTTGCCTGAAGGCATGACCGAAGAAGACGAAGATTGATCAAGCGGTCCTGGCGGGCCAGCCAACCATCGATGATGAGGAACCGACTATGAAAAAGACCCTGATGGCCAGTGCGGTGGGGGCGGTGATCGCCTTCGGAACACACGGTGCTATGGCCGCCGCGCCTGCCGATTGGAGTTCGGTGGCAGCGACCGACGTCACGCTGTTCTACCCAGGCGTGTCGCCGGTGGAATGGATCACCAAGGGTACCGAGCACGGTGGTGCGCGCGCCCTGAAAAAAGGCGAAACCTGCGCCGGCTGCCACTCCGAGGAAGCCTCCGACATGGGCGAAAAAATGGCCAGCGGCAAGAAGCTGGAGCCCAGCCCGATTGCCGGCAAGGCGCCTTTCATCAACGCCAAGGTGCAGGCTGCCAATGACGGTGAGAACCTCTACCTGCGTTTCACCTGGAAGCAGCCGGCGGCCTCCGGCGCGGCCCCGATGGACGCTGACAACCCGGTCAAGATCGCCTACATGCTCGAAGGTGGCTCCAAGGTCGAACTGGCCGAAGCGGGCGGTTGCTGGGGCAGCTGTCACGGCGATGCGCGCACCATGCCGGGCGCTGCAGACACCAAGACCAAGTACGTCAAGGACGGCTCGCTGGCCAACGGCGTCTACTACGATCTGAACCAGTGGCGCAGCGGTGAGAACAAGGCCTTCGACGGCTACGTGGCGACCGAGCGAGTGATGGAAGGTGGTCAGGCGTTGGTCGACGCTCAGGGCAAGCTCGACGGTGATACCTGGACAGTGGTATTCACGCGCAAATTCGCTGGAGGCGAAGGTGACGTGACCCTCGCGCCGGGCAACCTCTACAACTTCGGTTTCGCCATCCACGACGACAGTGCCACCGGGCGTTACCACCACGTCTCCCTTGGCTACTCGCTGGGCATCGATGCTCAGGGCGACATTACCGCCGCCAAGCAATAAAACAGTGGCAAGCAACGGGCCGGCGTGATGCCGGCCTCGTGCTGCTCATGATACGCCTACCGACCTGCGACCGCCGGGGCCGTGCCAGTGGGATGATTTGATTGCAATCAAGGAACCGGCATAGCGGCTCATTCATTCTGAGCCTGCCCGCACAGGTCGCGACGCAGCCGTTCGAAGTCCCGGAACCCACAAACAATGACCAAGGACAAAAGGTTGCCTAGCACAAGCGGTAAATTTACCGTGCACTTGCTCAGTGCGTTTTACTGAGCACCCTTTGGGTGGGCGGTGACGTTCACCCTTTTAGCCTTGAGGAAGATCTGATGAAAAAAATTCTAATCCCGATGCTCGCCCTCGGCGGCGCGCTGGCCATGCAGCCGGCGCTGGCGCAAGACGGTGAAGCGCTGTTCAAGAGCAAGCCTTGCGCGGCCTGCCACAGCGTCGACACCAAGATGGTTGGCCCGGCTCTGAAAGAAGTCGCCGCCAAGAATGCCGGCGTCGAAGGCGCTGCCGACACCCTGGCTCTGCACATCAAGAATGGCAGCCAAGGCGTTTGGGGCCCGATCCCGATGCCGCCAAACCCAGTCACCGAGGAGGAAGCCAAGATCCTCGCCGAGTGGGTTCTTAGCCTCAAGTAAGCTGCTCCGGAGGACGCCATGACAGTTGCCCGACACGCCGTTTCACGTCTGGGGCTGGCCCTGGCGTCCTTTCTCCTGTTTCCCCTTGCTCTGGCTGCAGCGCCCGCTGCCGAGCGCCAGGCAACGCTTGACCACCTGCTTCTTCAGGACTGTGGCTCCTGCCATGGTCTGCGCATGACCGGCGGCCTTGGCCCCGCGCTGACCCGCGAGGCGCTTGCCGGCAAACCCCGTGACAGTCTGATCGCCACCGTTACCCACGGCCGCCCTGGCACCGCCATGCCCGGCTGGAATGCCCTGCTCGACGAGCAGGACATCGCCTATCTGGTTGACCGTCTTCTCGAAGGATATCCCAAGCCATGATTCGTCCTTTTCTGCTGTTGGCTGCGGTCGGTTTGCTTACTGCCTGTGCGCAGCAGCCTTTGCGCGGTACCGGCGACCTCGGTGTAGTGGTGGAGCGTGCCACCGGCAGCCTGCAGATCATCGAGAGCAGCAACCAGAGCCAGATTGCCCGTATCGAAGGCCTTGGGGATCTGTCCCATGCTTCGGTGGTGTTCTCCCGTGATCAGCGTTACGCCTATGTGTTCGGTCGTGATGGTGGGCTGACCAAGGTCGATCTGCTGCGCCATCGCATCGACCGCCGGGTGATTCAGGGCGGCAACAGCATCGGCGGCGCGATCAGCCAGGACGGCACTCTGATAGCGGTCGGCAATTACGAGCCGGGCGGGGTCAAGGTGTTCGACGCCAAGACGCTGGAGCTGGTGGCCGACATCCCCGCCACGCCGCTGGCCGATGGCAGCCGTAATGCTCGCGTGGTCGGCGTGATCGACGTACCCGGCCGGCGCTTCATCTACAGCCTGTTCGATACCGACGAAACCTGGCTGCTGGATTTCAGCCAGGGCAACGAGCCGCAGATCACCCGTTTCGAAGGTATTGGTCGGCAGCCCTACGATGCACTGCTGACGCCGGAGGGTCGTTACTACATTGCCGGGCTGTTCGGCGAGGACGGCATGGCCAAGATCGATCTCTGGCATCCCGAGCGCGGCGTCGAGCGCATTCTTGACGGCTACGGTCGGGGCGAGCAGAAACTGCCGGTCTACAAGATGCCCCACCTGGAAGGCTGGACCGTTGCAGGTAACCAGACCTTCGTACCGGCGGTCGGCCAGCATCGCGTGCTGGTGATGGACTCGCAGAATTGGCAGCAGACCGCTGCCATCGATGTAGCCGGTCAGCCGATCTTCGTCATGGCGCGGCCGGACGCTCGGCAGATATGGGTCAACTTCGCCCATCCGGACAACCACCGGGTTCAGGTCATCGACAGCGAGACTCACGCAATCATCGCCGATCTGGAGCCCGGGCCAGCCGTGCTGCACATGGAATTCACCGCCCGCGGCGATCAGCTCTGGCTGTCGGTGCGTGACGGCGAGGAGATCCAGGTCTGGGACCCTTATACCCTGAAGCTGCTCAAGCGACTGCCGGCGCACAGTCCGAGCGGCATCTTCTTCAGCAGCCGCGCCCACGAGACGGGGTTGTGACATGCATATCGACGCACTCAGCCGCCGCCTGATCGACCGCTACCAGCATGGCATGCCGCTGTGCGCCGAGCCCTATCGCGCCATGGCCGACGAGCTCGGCTGCAGCGAGGGCGAGGTGTTGACCTGCCTCGAACAGCTGCAGGAGGGCGGTGGCCTATCGCGCATCGGCCCGGTATTCGAACACAGCCGTGCCGGCGCCAGCACGCTGGTCGCGCTGGCCGTTCCCGAGGCGCGCCTGGAGCAGGTTGCGGCGCGCATCAATGCATTCCCCGAAGTGAACCACAACTACTTGCGCGAGCACCGTTACAACCTCTGGTTCGTGCTGACAGGACCAGATCGAGCGCATATCGACGCTCTGCTTGCCGAGATCGAAGCCGACACAGGGCTGGTGCCGCTCGATCTGCCGATGCTTCACGCATTCCGCATCGACCTGGGCTTTCCGCTGGGAGATCCGTCATGAACAGTTGCCTGAACGAACTGCAGGCGATGCAGTTGCGCCGTCTGCTCGAGACCGGGCTGCCACTGGCCGCGCGCCCTTATCAACGACTGGCCGAGCAGATAGGGAGCGTCGAGGAGCACGTACTCCAGCAGATCCAGCGCTGGCAGGAAGAGGGCCTGTTTCGCCGTGTCGGTCTGGTGCTCAAGCACCGCGCCCTCGGTTTTCGCGCCAACGCCATGCTGGTAATGGATATCCCGGATGCGCAGGTGGGCGAAATTGGCAGGCGCCTTGGTCAGGCGGCAGGGGTGAACCTCTGTTATCAGCGTCCGCGGCGTCTGCCGCAGTGGCCATACAACCTGTTCTGCATGGTCCACGGGCGCGAGCGTGAGCAGGTCTGCCAACTGATCGAGCGCTTGCTGGCGGATAACGGCTTGAGCGAGGTGCCTCATCAGCTGCTGTTCAGTACGCGCGCCTTCAAGCAGTGCGGTGGCCGCTTTGCGCCGCCGCTGCGAGAGGTCGCCAATGGATGAGCTCGATCGGCAACTGATCAATCGCCTGCAGCACGGCCTGCCGCTGGTACGCCATCCCTGGGAAGCACTGGCCGAGGAGTTGGGGAGTCGCGCCGAGATCCTGCGCCAGCGGGTCCAGGCCTTGCTGGACGACGGCACGCTGACTCGCTTCGGTCCGATGTTCGATATCGATCGTCTCGGCGGTGCCTTCACGCTGGCGGCGTTGTCGGTGCCCGAGGCACGCTTCGATGCCGTCGCCGCGCAGCTGGAAGCGATGCCAGAGGTGGCGCACAACTATCGCCGTGAGCACCAGTGGAACATGTGGTTCGTGCTTGGTTGCGAAACGCCCCAGGGCATCACCGAGACCATTGCGCGCATCGAGGCGCAAACCGGACTCACGGTGCTCAATTTGCCGAAAGAGGAAACCTTTCATGTCGGTTTGCACTTCCCCGTCTGACGAGGGCCTGACGCGCCGCCTGATCGAGCTTACCGAGGCTGGGTTGCCACTGGTGGCCGATCCCTGGGCATGGCTTGCCGAGGAGCTTGGGATCGACGTGGACGACACGCTTGCCCTGTTGCAACGGCTGCAGGCCGACGGTGCTATCCGCCGGGTCGCGGCGATACCCAACCACTACCGTCTCGGTTATCGACACAACGGCATGACGGTGTGGGACGTCGACGATGCCGAGATCGCGAGACTGGGCGCGCTGATCGGCGCCCAGCCCTTCGTCAGCCACTGCTATCGCCGACCACGTCAGGAAGGCTGGCCCTACAACCTGTTCGCCATGGTGCACGGGCGTGATGCCAGTGACATCGAGGCCTACCGCAATCAGATCCGCGCGCTGCTGGGCAATGCCTGCCGGGCAAACGACATGTTGGTGTCCAGCCGTATTCTGAAGAAGACCGGTCTGCGTCTGGCTGGGCAACGCCGCGTCTGACATCCGTACGGCGCCGTGGCGTGGCTGCGTTCAGCATCGGCTGAGCGCAACCCTGCGCCAATATGACCCTCGTGTTCGCGTGTCGGATAGGCAGAATAAGCTTGTTCAAACGCCTCCAAAAAGCTGTAGCCCTCGCCACGTCTGGCCTCGCAGCGACCTATCCAGCTCCGCGGAATGCCCTACTGTAACGTTCGGGTTTTTCTTGATTGCCATCAAGCAGGTTTCGATAGCCCCCTTCTTAAACTGGCCACGCCAAGCCATGAGGAGGCGACCATGTCCGAGACCTTCACCAAAGGTATGGCCAGGAATATTTACTTCGGAGGAAGCGTGTTCTTCTTCCTGGTGTTTCTGGGCCTTACTTACCACACAGAGCAGACTTTCCCCGAGCGAACGAACGAATCGGAAATGACCGAAGCGGTGGTGCGTGGCAAGGAAGTTTGGGAAAACAACAACTGCATTGGCTGCCACAGCCTGCTCGGCGAGGGTGCCTACTTCGCACCGGAACTGGGCAACGTGTTTGTCCGCCGTGGCGGCGAGGAGACCTTCAAGCCCTTCCTGCATGCCTGGATGAAGGCGCAGCCACTCGGAGCGCCCGGTCGCCGTGCGATGCCGCAATTCAATCTCAGCGAGCAGCAAGTTGACGATATGGCGGAGTTCCTCAAGTGGACTTCGAAGATCGACACCAATGACTGGCCGCCGAACAAGGAGGGTTGAGTGATGGACGTCTTTGTTTCCGAATCCATAGAAGGGGCCACGAGATGAGCAGTTTTAATCCGCATCTCAAATTCCAATCGCAGGCCGTTGCTAAACCCTACTTCGTGTTTGCGCTCATTCTGTTCGTCGGTCAGGTGCTGTTCGGCCTGATCATGGGGCTTCAGTACGTGGTGGGCGACTTCCTGTTCCCACTGCTGCCTTTCAACGTGGCGCGGATGGTTCACACCAACCTGCTGATCGTCTGGCTGTTGTTCGGCTTCATGGGGGCGGCCTACTACCTGATCCCTGAGGAATCGGACTGTGAGTTGCACAGCCCGAAACTGGCCATCATCCTGTTCTGGGTGTTTGCCGCCGCGGGCGTGCTGACCATTCTCGGCTACCTGTTCGTGCCCTACGCGGCTCTGGCAGAAATGACCAGAAACGACCTGTTACCGACCATGGGACGAGAGTTTCTCGAACAGCCAACAATCACCAAGATCGGGATCGTGGTGGTTGCTTTGGGCTTCCTCTACAACATCGGCATGACCATGCTCAAAGGTCGCAAGACCGTGGTCAGTACGGTGATGATGACCGGTCTGATCGGCCTGGCAGTGTTCTTCCTGTTCGCGTTCTACAACCCGGAAAACCTTTCTCGCGACAAGTTCTACTGGTGGTTCGTCGTACACCTGTGGGTAGAAGGCGTTTGGGAACTGATCATGGGTGCGATGCTGGCCTTCGTCCTGATCAAGGTCACCGGCGTGGACCGCGAAGTAATCGAGAAGTGGTTGTACGTGATCATCGCCATGGCCCTGATCACCGGCATCATCGGTACCGGACACCACTTCTTCTGGATCGGCGCGCCGACTGTGTGGTTGTGGGTGGGATCAATCTTCTCAGCCCTTGAACCGCTACCGTTCTTCGCCATGGTGCTGTTTGCCCTGAACATGGTGAACCGTCGTCGCCGCGAACATCCGAACAAGGCTGCATCGCTGTGGGCAATCGGTACTACCGTGACCGCGTTCCTTGGCGCTGGCGTGTGGGGCTTCATGCACACCCTGGCCCCGGTGAACTACTACACCCACGGCTCGCAGTTGACCGCCGCACACGGCCACCTGGCCTTCTACGGCGCTTACGCAATGATCGTGATGACCATGATCAGCTACGCCATGCCGCGTCTGCGTGGTCTGGGTGAGGCGCCTGATGCTCGGGCACAGCGTATTGAAGTCTGGGGCTTCTGGCTGATGACCATCTCCATGATCGCCATCACCCTGTTCCTCACCGCTGCTGGTGTCGTGCAGATCTGGCTGCAACGGATTCCTGCCGACGGCGCTGCCATGTCCTTCATGAACACCGCTGACCAGCTGGCCATCTTCTTCTGGCTGCGCTTCATCGCCGGGGTGTTCTTCCTGATCGGCCTGGTCTGCTACCTGTACAGCTTCCGCCAGCGCGGTCGGGTACCGGTTGTAGTAGCAGCTCCTGCTGCGGCCTGAGACACAGTGCAATGAGGATCGACGGCCCGGCTGGTAACAGCGGGCCGTTTTGCTTTATCAGCGCCGGTACGGAGTAAGCGTCATGGCCTTTACCATCGAAGTGGAAGAGTGGGTCGGCAGTGTCTGGCACCGCTTCATCACCCGTCGCGCCAGCCCGGATTTTCCGGAGGCACGGGTCGATCTTGAGAGCATGCAGCGATCGTTGTCGCTGATGTTTCGCGCCATGGGTGGGGCCAGCGGTGTCGGTGTCGAGGCCGCTAGCGCCCGCGACCTGGTGCTGCGGCGCAACCTGCTGCAACAGGTGGCCGGCACCTGCACGCAATTGCCGGTGGCCTGGTGCGACAGCAGTAACCTGCGCCTTCCACAGAGTCTTGCGGTGTACCCGGAAGTCTCACTCAATCAGGATCTTTATCGCTGGCTGGCGCTGATCGCAGCGCAGGCCGGACAGATGCGCCACTGGGCGCGTGACAATCAGCGCTGGACACAAGCGCTGCTCGAACAATTTCCAGCCATGCGCCCGCGTTATCAGCGCCTGGTCGAGGCGCATCTGCAATTGCGCCCTGATCCAAAACAGCTGCCCAAAGCCGAGGCTGCGCTGGAAGCGGCGCTTTGCCAAGCTCTGCGCGAGCCTGGCAGCGTCAGCCAGTTCCCGCGCTGCGAGCGAGCGCCTTGGCCGTTGCCGCTGTGGCTTTACCCGGCGGAAAACCTTGGCGAGCCTCAGGCGGTCTATCGGGCCGAGGAGGGCGAGGGCGATCTGGAAACGCCGCCTAGCGGCGAGTCCCGGCAGCGCAAGCGTGCCCGGCGCGTCGACGATAGCTCCAGCAAAGGCGGGCTGCTGCTGTTCCGTCTGGAAAACCTGTTCAGCTGGTCCGAGCATGTCGAACTGGACCGCTGCGATGACGACACCGAAGACCTCGACGCGGCCCGCGTCGCCGAGGACCTCGACGAACTGGCTCTGTCGCGCCAGCGGATGCGTCAGGGTGGCGGCTTGAAGCTCGACCTGGACCTGCCTGCGTCGGACTTTGACGATGTGCCGTTGGGTGAAGGCATCAAGTTGCCCGAGTGGAACTATCGCAAGCAGTGCCTGCAGAAGGACTTCGTCAATCTGCAGATGATGTTGCCCTGCGGCTCCGAACCCAAGCCGTTGCCGCTGCGCCTTTCGCCCCTGGCAAGACGCTTGCGCCGACAGTTCGAACATCTGCGCAACGACCGCCAGTGGCTGCGCCAGCAACCCCAGGGTTCTGAACTGGACATGCAGGCCTGGTTGGATTTTCACGTCGAGCGGCAGAACGGCCAGTGTGCCGAGCGCGGCCTGTTCATGGAGCAACGGCAGAATCGTCGTGATCTGGCCTGCCTGCTGCTGGCCGATCTATCCATGTCCACCGATGCACATCTGGACAACGAGCACCGTGTGATCGACGTTGTCATCGATAGCCTGCTGCTGTTCGGCGAAGCCTTGTCGGCCGTCGGCGATCCGTTCGCGCTATACGGCTTCTCCTCGCTGCGTCGCCAGCAGGTCCGCATGCAAGAGCTGAAGAGCTTCCGTCAGCCTTACGGCGATGAGACCCGCGGGCGCATCCAGGCACTCAAGCCCGGCTACTACACCCGTATGGGTGCTGCCATCCGTCAGGCCACCGAGCTACTGGGCAACTGCAAGCAGCGACGCAAGCTGTTGCTGCTGGTGACTGACGGCAAGCCTAATGACCTCGACCTCTACGAAGGCCGTTACGGTGTCGAAGATACCCGCCAGGCTGTCATGGAAGCACGTCGCCAAGGGCTGCTACCGTTCTGCATCACCATCGACCGTGAGGCCGGCGACTACCTCCCGTACATGTTCGGCGCCAACGGCTACACCCTGATCAAAGAACCGCAACAACTGCCTTTCCGCCTGCCGCAGCTGTACAAGCAACTGACCCAGCCGTGATGGCATTGGCTGATTGCCTCGGTAGCGGCGCGATGAAATCTGTCGGAAAGGCCGGATAGCGCGACAGCTTTGCATGGCGCTTCAGCGATCTCTGGTGGTGGCAGGCTTGTGCTTAGGCTCTGGTGGGCTGAAGCCCACCCTGCGGGCCTAGCAAACAAGTGGCTCCGCATGACGGCGCGGGTGCCGTTTTCGGTTATGCCGCCACGAGACCCACTGTACAGACGTACGACGGTTGATGGCCCACCCTGCGGGCCTAGCAAACAGGTGGCTCCGCATAGCGGCGCGGATTTCGTTTTCGGTTATGCCACCACGAGGCCCGCCGTACAGGCGCACGACGGTTGATGGGCACAGTCGTAGGGTGGGCTTCAGCCCACCACTTTGGTGGGGGATCCTTTGTACCTTCCAGGCATTGCGGCCAGACCATGCTCTCTTGGCGATACGTGAGAGCAGGTGCGGCGAAGCGGCGGCAGGTCAGACGATCAGAACAGGTGGCGTGGCAACCAGACGACCATCACCGCGCAGAAGATGGCGAGGCCGATGCAGAACCATAGGAAGCGCCGTTGCCGGCGTTCCGGAGCGCTATCGGCGTGTTTGGGGAGTGGCATGCCGCAATTGCTGCACTCGGCTTCCTGTGGTGGGTTGTCCTGTTGGCAATACAGGCATCTGGGCATGGCGGCGCTCCTGTCGGTCGATACAGCCTGACACGGCGGGAAAACCGCGGGCTTTGACGACGATCAACTCACTCGAACTGCTCGAGTCGCTGGCGATCGAGGATAGCGATCTGGCGACCTTCCTGGGTGATGATGGCTTCGTCGATCAGGCGCCGGATGATCCGCGAAAAGGTTTCCGGCTGGATCGACAGGTGCCCGGCTACCAACTGCTTGGCCATGGGTAGCTCGAAGCTGTTGCTACCGTCTTTAACCCGTGCCAGTTGCGTCAGCAGATAGCGCACCACGCGGTGGGTCGCGTTCTTCAGTGACAGGGTTTCGATCTCGTTGATGCGCTGGTGCAGGCGCACGCAGAGCTTGCCGAGCAGGGCAAAGGTAAGGCGCTGATTGGCTTCCAGCAGGCGCATATAGGCGGCGTTGGAGAAGCGATAGACCTGCGAGGGGCAGACTGCCTGGGCCGAGGCTACGTAATTTGGCGTGTCCATCAGCATCATGGCTTCGGCGAAAGTCTGGCGGTTGCCGATGACCTCGAAGACCTTCTCCTGGCCATCGGGGGTCAGGCGGTAGACCTTCACCGCGCCGGAGATGACGAAGTAGAAATTGTGTGCCGGTTCGCCCTGGTGGAACAGGTTGTCACCCTTGTCCAGGTTGAGCAGTTGGCTGGCGTTGAGCAGCTCTTCCATCTGCTCTTCGTTCAGCGGTTCGAACAGGTGGTGGCTGCGGAGAATCTGGTGGTGTACGCGGTGAAGCACCATGCAAGGCGTCCTGTTTCAGTTGAACAATGACAACAACGTCGGCCTTCAGCCTAGCGCATGTAGTGTCGATGAAGCAGGCCAGACCTTGATGATCGTCAAAGTCTGGACAACGTTGAGTGGGCGTCGAGGTGCCCGATCAGTGCAGGTGAGCGACGAAACCGTCTCGCCAGACTGGCTCGACGAACATCTGCGGGTAACGATCAAGCGTTTGGACGATGCGTTGCAGGCCTTCCTCGCGCTGGTCGGGCTCCGATAGCGCCTCGGCCCCTTTGAGCAGATCAATCAGCAGTCCGTGCAGGGCGTTATCTGCCGCTTCCGGGAGTTGGCAATTGGCGATGAGGTAGCTGGTTGCGCCTTCTATGTCGCGCTGCAGGGTGGACGCCGCCTCGTCACTGAGCGGCTCGCCCGGATTGGCTGGAATGCTGCGTTGCACCGCTTCGTGAATGCGCGTCATGCCCTCGCGCAAGGCGGCATCGGTAGCCCAGCGCTCGCCCGGAACTGCGCTTGTCGCGGCAGCCGGTTGTGCATGGTGGCCATGGTCGTGCGCGGTGGCTGCTTGTACAGGACTGACGACCATGGTCAGGGCAAAGTTGCTGGCCAGGGCAATGATCGAGGCCATCGCCACGCCCCAGGCTACCGGCTGCAGATACTGTTTCATGGGCGAATCTCCACGATTGGTTCGACGACCTGGGCGCTCTGTACCGGCATCGACGCCTCGGCATTGCGAAACAGCACGTTATTCTCCAGGTGGATGTGCTGCATCAGATCGCTGCGCATTTCCTCCAGGCCGCGATACAACGCGCGCCAGGTATTGCATGCGTTGGCCGGCGGAGTGATGTCATCGGTCAGCGCGGCCAGCTGCTCCAGCGCATTGCCGTGCTCCTGATGCTCGTAGCGCATTACCGAGATCGGCCCCTGTGCCTGCGGGAAGCGCATGCCGCGCTGTAGCATCGGGAAGAGAATCTGTTCCTCCTTCAGCATGTGGCTTTCCAGCTCCTGCTGCATATGCCACAGGTGTTCGGCGAGACCGTTGGGGCATTCGGGGCGGCTGCCATGGACCTGTTCGACCCGGCTGGCCAGGCGAATCAGCTCCGGGAACTGGTCGCGATGCCGCTCATGGAAGCGCGCCAGGATGTATTCGATCAGCTCTCCCGCGGGAGCTGCGCGCCAGTCCTTTTCAGAGTCCTCTGGCTCCAGTGCCAGTAGAGCGCCGGCGATGACTTGCGGGTCGACGTCTATGCGTTGTGCGGCCTCGCGCAGCGGCAGGTCACCGCCGCAGCAGAAATCCAGTCGAAATTGACGAAATACGCGTGTGGCACCGGGTACCGAACATGCGAGATGGCCGAGGGTGTGGTCGATAAGGTCGGTGGTCATAGCGGCGGTCCTGATGGATATGCTTCAGTCCATCGCAACAGCCATGCCAGCGCCGGAGCCCGCAGAAACCGCCGACTGCGAGGCACCGCTGGTAGAAATCACCCATCGCGGCTATGGTGTTTAAAACCATGAGGGTATCTTGCACCATGATGGCTGATGCACTACTTGCCGACTTGACCACCGAACTACCAAACGCCGTACGCTTGCAGCGCCTGGTGCACACCCTGCACCAGCGTTTCCGTTGTGGCGCCGTTGTGCTGCTCCGCCTGGATGAGGATAGCTTGCGCCCACTGGCGGCGGTTGGATTGGTGCAAGAGGCACTCGGTCGGCGTTTCGTGATTGCTCAACACCCGCGGCTTGCTGCGATTCTGTCGCAGCGCGAGCCGACCTGGTTCGAACCTGACAGTCGTTTGCCTGATCCATACGACGGTTTGCTCGATGCACATATTGGCGAACCGTTGCCAGTGCACGACTGCATGGGCGTCAGCCTGTACGTCGAGGGCAAGCTATGGGGCGCCTTGACCCTCGATGCCTTGCATGCCGGCACCTTCGATGACGACGCCCGGCACGACCTGCAGCGTTACACCCTGGTGATCGAGGCGGCCGTGCGGGTGACCCGTCTGGAGCATGAGAATCGCGGCCTGCGTCTGGCACGCAGCGATGTGATGGAAACAACGCTCGACCATGGTGACGGAGAAATTCTCGGCCAGAGCGACGTGATCCGCGACCTGTTGCGCGAGCTGCAGGTTGTGGCCGACTCCGAGCTGCCGGTGCTACTGCTCGGCGAGACCGGAGTCGGCAAGGAACTGTTCGCCCGTTGGCTGCATCGTCATTCGCGGCGGCGCAACAAGCCGCTGGTGCACGTGAATTGCGCAGCGTTGCCGGAGTCGCTAGCCGAAAGCGAGCTGTTCGGCCACGTCAAGGGCGCGTTCTCCGGCGCCACCGCAGACCGGCCGGGACGCTTCGACGCTGCCAATGGGGGCACGCTGCTGCTCGACGAGGTTGGCGAGCTGCCGCTGACGGTGCAAGCCAAGCTATTGCGCACGCTGCAGAACGGCGAGATCCAGCGTCTGGGAGCCGATAAGCCGCGTCAGGTCGATGTGCGCATCATCGCCGCGACCAATCGCAACCTGCGCGAAAGCGTGCGCGACGGGCATTTTCGTGCCGACCTCTATCATCGCCTGTCGGTCTATCCGGCGCCGATTCCACCGCTGCGCGAACGCGGCAATGATGTTCTGATTCTCGCCGGCCATTTCCTCGAGCTCAATCGCGCCCGTCTGGGGTTGCGCAGCATGCGTCTTTCACCCGCCTCCGAACGTGCCTTGCTCGGTTACGCCTGGCCAGGCAACGTGCGCGAGTTGGAGCATGTGGTCAGCCGCGCAGCGCTGCGTCTTCTGAGCCGTGGCGCCTCGCGCAGCGAGATTCTTACCCTTGAACCCGACCTGTTGGACCTGGATAGCCACAGCGCAGGTATGCAGCCGACACTGCTGGCCCAGGAGCCGATTCCAACCGAGGAGGTAATGCCACTGCGGCAAAGCGTCGATGCCGCGCAACGGCAGGCCATCGTCCGCGCACTGGAAGCCAGCGGCGAGAACTGGGCACAGGCCGCACGCCTGCTGGATGTCGATTCGAGCAACCTGCACAAACTGGCGCGGCGACTGAAGCTGAAGTAGCGCCCGTCGGCCGGCGAGAGTCGCAGGAGTCATGCGATGGTCTAACCTCAAATCACTAACCGAGGAGAGCCCGATGGCCCTGGACCAGAACGAATTCGAAGCGCTGCTTAGCGAGGCTCAGACCTTCGCCGAGCGGGCCGCCAGCGAAAACAACCCGCTGCACTACCGTGACGCCTTTGCCGCGAGCCTCAAGGCCATTCGCCTGCTCGGCGAGGAGTCGGGGGCTTGGCGGCAGATGGTCGCCCGCGCCACGGAGGAGTTTCAGGGCGACGAGGGCATCTGAGCTCCGCTCTCCTGCTAGCGATCCGATCGCTGGCGGGAGCCTGTGTGCTGCATTTCGTCGCACTCGCGACGTCCGATCATTCTTGACCCCTATCAATGCTGGCCACTGGTCAGCTGCCTAGACTGCCGGCTGTTTTCCGTTCAGCCGAACGACCGCCGCGCCGCCAGTGCGTGGCGCGCATGTACCCGAATGTCTAGGAGTTGTCATGCACCTGGTCTGCCCGGCAGGAAGCCTGCCTGCGCTCAAAGCCGCCGTCCAGCAGGGCGCCGATGCTATCTATGTCGGTTTTCGCGACGACACCAATGCCCGCCATTTCGCCGGTCTCAACCTTGATGAAAAGCAGCTCGACAAGGGCCTGCAGCTGATCCGCGAGAAGGGCCGACAGCTGTATATCGCCGTCAACACCTATGCTCAGCCCGAAGGTTGGAACCGCTGGCAGCGTGCCGTGGATCAGGCAGCCGACATGGGTGTCGATGCACTGATCGCCGCCGACCCCGGCGTGCTCGGCTACGCCAGCAAGCGTCATCCCAAACTCAATCTGCATCTGTCGGTACAGGGCTCGGCGACCAACGCCGCGGCGCTGGCCTTCTATCAGGAGCGCTACGGCATCAACCGCGCGGTGCTGCCGCGAGTACTTTCCCTAAAGCAGGTCAAACAAGTCGCGGCCAGCAGCCCGGTGCCGATCGAGGTGTTCGCCTTTGGCAGTCTGTGCATCATGGCCGAGGGCCGTTGCCATCTTTCGTCCTACCTGACCGGCGAATCACCGAACCTCTGTGGCGTCTGCTCGCCCGCCAAGGCGGTGCGCTGGAGCGAGGAGCCGGAAGGGCTCACTTCGCGCCTCAATAACGTGTTGATCGACCGCTACGCCGAAGGCGAATCGGCGGGCTACCCGACGCTGTGCAAGGGCCGCTTCATGGTCAACGGCCAGCGCTTCCATGCGCTGGAGGAGCCGACCAGCTTGAACACTCTGGACCTGATTCCCGAACTCGCCGCCATCGGCGTAACCGCAATGAAGATCGAGGGCCGCCAGCGCAGCCCGGCCTACGTCGAGCAGGTTACCCGCGTCTGGCGTTCGGCTTTGGACAGCTACCTCAAGGCACCGCAGCGCTATGCGGTGGAACCCGGTTGGCGTCAGGTGCTCGATGGTCTTTCCGAAGGCTCACAGACCACTCTGGGCGCCTACCACCGGGCCTGGCAATGAACGAGGAGCCACGTATGAAACTCTCTCTCGGCCCGGTACTGTTCTACTGGGATCGCCAGCAGACGCTGGATTTCTACGCAAACATGGCAGAGCAGCCGCTGGATGTGATCTACCTCGGTGAAACGGTGTGTTCCAAGCGCCGTGCGCTGATGCTTGACGACTGGCTCGGCCTGGCCCGCGATCTCGCGGAAGCCTCGTCGGCGCAACTGGTCTTGTCCGGCCTGACCCTGGTGGAGGCGGCCTCCGAGCTGTCCAGCCTGCGTCGCCTGTGCGACAACGGCGAACTGTTGGTTGAAGCCAACGACATGGGCGCGGTGCAGCTGATGTCCGAGCGCAAGCTGCCCTTCGTCGGCGGGCCGGCGCTGAATCTGTACAACGGATACGCCCTGGCCGAGCTGGTGGCCAGCGGCATGAGCCGCTGGGTACCGCCGGTGGAAGCGTCCGGCAAGTTGATCAAGAGGGCTCGGGCGCAGATGCTGGAGCTGGACGTCACGCTGCCGGAAATCGAGATATTCGCCTACGGTCATCTGCCGCTGGCCTATTCGGCGCGCTGCTTCACCGCCCGTGCCGAGAACCGGCCGAAGGACGACTGCCAGTTCTGCTGCCAGAACTATCCCGAGGGCATTCCGCTGCTGAGCCAGGAGGGTGAGGCGCTGTTCACCATCAACGGTATCCAGACCATGTCCGCAGCGGTCAGCAACCTGCTCGCCGACTACGCGGGCCTGGTCGACAGCGGTGCCGATCTGCTGCGCCTGAGCCCGCGCGCTGCCGGTATGGACGAGGTGGTCGCTGCCTTCGATGCGGTGTGCATGGGTGCATTGCCGCCACTGGCGGTGGATGGCTGCAACGGGTATTGGCATGGCCAGCCGGGCATGCTGCGTGCCGAGGAGGCCGGATTATGCTGAACCCACGTGCCCACCTGGTGAATCTCGGCGGGCGGCTGTTGCCGCTTGCGGCCAAGACGCCATTCCTGCTCCAGCGCCTGGCGCTGGAGCGCAGCCTCAATCAGGTATTCGCCGAAGCACTGAGCGACGGCGCCTTTGACGTGCTTGACGGCCACTGGATGAAGCTCGAAGTCGCCGACCTCGGCCTTGCCTGGTGCCTGACCTGCGAGCGCGAGCAGCTGCGCATTGCGGCGCAGGCACCGGTGGAGGTGACCATTCGCGGCAACTGGCGCGAGTTCCTGCTGTTGGCCAGCCGTCAGGAAGACCCGGATACGCTGTTCTTCCGCCGCCGGCTGGTTATCGAGGGTGATACCGAGCTGGGTCTGGCGATCAAGAATCTGATCGACAGTCTCGACCCCGACACGCTGCCGAGCTGGCTGTGGAAACTGTTGCAGGGTGCCGGCGAGGAGGTGGCCGCCGCCGGGCGGGCACAGGCGGCCAGGGCGTAACAGGGTGGTTGCCTGCTGCGGATGGAGAGCTTTTTTCCAGGGGGCAAAGTCACCGGATGGCCATCTTGGTCGGCTAAAGCCCACCCTGCAGTTACGGGCCTCTTTGATAAGTGAGGTCCGCGGTGTGAGGTTGTCAGATAAAACTTCGTCTGGCGCAACGCCTTCGTAGGGTGGGCTTCAGCCTACAAGAACAGGGCCCGCATCCACCTTAGCGGCGGGCTGGATGCATCGGGCCGCAGTCTTACTCGCCGTTCAGCTCACGCCGTACGCAATTGCATGCGCTCACTGGCAATGATGTCTTTCATGTCTTCGAACAGCGCAGTGATCTCGTCCTCACTGCAGTCTTCCCGATAGCGTTTGCGCAGCCCGTAGCTGCTGAGGGTGATATGCACGTCGGGTGTCACACCATGTTGCGCCAGGCACGCGCGGGCGCAGTGCATTGGGCAGCCGTCAATGGCGAGAATTGGGCGGCCGGAGTTGGCTTTCTTCACCAGCGCCGCGACCCGCCCGCCGACACCGGCGATGCAGGACATCTCCGCAAGTCCGGCGCGGTCGAGGCGAACCGCCAGGGTGTTGGCCAGTTGCGCGACGTTCGAGCAACCGGAGCATGAATAGACCAAGGGAACAGGCGTGGTGGTGATCATCGCGATTTCCTGGCGGTGGCGTGGTGCGGGTCATTCTCCAAGTCGCATAGGCGACCGGCTTTGATAGCAATCAAGAACACTGGGGCGTTCTGCCGCAGGTCATTCGTCATAGGCGGCCAGTTTGCGGTTGTCGAGAATCTCGATGCGCCGCCGCTGCACGGAAATGGTCCCGGCATCGATAAGCCTGTGCAGGATTCGCGAGAAGGTTTCCGGCTGAATGCCCAGCTTCGAAGCAATCAGCCGTTTCGGCACGTCGAGTACCACGACGCCGCTGTCGTCCTGCTGCGATTGAGCAAGAAAGCGCACCACCCGATGGCTGGCGTTGGCCAGGGTAAGGGTGTCGATCTCGGTCATGCGCTGGTGCAGGCGGATGCTCAGGGTGGCGAGAATGTCCAGGCAGATATCCGGATGCTGCTCGAGAATCCGTCGATAGTGCGGGCCGTTGAGGCTCGCCACCAGGCTGGCCTTGAGTGCAGTGGCACTGACCGGATAGCAGGGAGCACCCTTGAACAGCAGAGCTTCTGCAAACGACTCGCCAGCCCGCATGACTTCCACCAGTTTTTCTTGCCCGTCGCAAACGACGCGGTGCAGCTTGATCTGTCCGCTGAAAAGAAAATAGAAGCGATCGGCTTTGTCGCCCTGGTGAAACAACGAGGCTCCCGCAGGCAGGCGTTTCAGGTTGGCTGAGGCGCACACCTCCTGTAACGCAGCCTCAGGCAGGCGGCTGAACAGATGATGGCGGCACAACTCGGCCACCAGAGTTTTTTCGGTGAGCATGTTTCCTCCCCCGGGCTGAACCGGGTTTTATCAGGCTGCATCCTAGGAGGCCCGTGTCGGAGGCTTCCTTGACCACGGACAAGTCTGCTCGCCGCAAGCGCCGGGAGCCGTTCGGCAATCACTCGCGCATGCTTGACGACGGTCAATTCGGTAATGGTCTTCCGCCTCTAAAGTCACACCATATTGTGTTTGGTTAGAAAAAATACACTACATATGGTTATGGAGGCGTTGATGCCCAGGCAGGCAGAGTTGGCAAAACCGGTTTCGCTACGCAAGCGCGATGGCCGGCTAGCGGCATTCGAAGTGGACAAGATCGAGCGTGCCATCGTGGCGGCAGGTGCTGCTACCGGTGAGTTCGAAGCACCAGTAGCGCAGCCGCTGGCCGAGGCTGTTCGCCTGCAGCTTGCCCATCGCACAGCCGTAGAGGTCGAGCAAGTGCAGGATGGCGTTGAACGCGCGCTGATGGCGGCCGGCTACTTCGATACCGCCCGTGCCTACATCGTCTACCGCGAACGCCATGCGCGGCTGCGTCGCGATCGCAAGGCGGTGGTGGATGTGGCGACATCGATGAACGAGTACCTTTACCGCGAAGACTGGCGAGTACGCGCCAACGCTAACCAGGGCTATTCACTCGGCGGGCTGATCCTCAACGTATCCGGCAAGGTCACTGCCAACTACTGGTTGGACGAGGTCTACAGCCCGGCAATCGGCACCGCGCATCGCGAGGGTGATCTGCATATCCACGACCTGGACATGCTCGCCGGCTACTGTGCCGGCTGGTCGCTGCGCACGCTGCTCAATGAAGGCTTCAACGGCATTCCCGGACGGGTCGAAGCGGGCCCGCCCAGGCACCTGTCCAGCGCGCTGGGGCAGATGGTCAACTTTCTCGGCACGCTGCAGAACGAGTGGGCCGGGGCCCAGGCGTTCAGCAGCTTCGATACCTACCTCGCGCCGTTCGTGCGCAAGGACCAGCTCGGTTTCGATGAGGTGCGTCAGGCGATCCAGGAGTTCATCTACAACCTCAATGTGCCGTCGCGCTGGGGCACGCAAACGCCGTTCACCAACCTGACCTTCGACTGGGTTTGCCCGGAAGACCTGCGCGAGCAGATCCCCTATATCGGCGGCGAGGAAATGCCCTTCGCCTACGGCGAGCTGCAGGCCGAGATGGAGTTGATCAACCGCGCTTATATAGAAGTGATGCAAGCCGGTGATGGCCTCGGCCGGGTGTTCACCTTCCCGATCCCGACCTACAACATCACCCACGACTTTCCCTGGGACAGCGAGAACGCCGAGCGCCTGTTCGAGATGACCGCGCGCTACGGGCTGCCGTACTTCCAGAACTTCCTCAACTCGGACATGCAGCCGAACCAGGTGCGCTCGATGTGCTGCCGCCTGCAGCTGGATGTGCGCGAGCTGCTCAAGCGCGGTGGCGGACTGTTCGGTTCGGCCGAGCAGACCGGCTCGCTGGGCGTGGTGACGGTCAACTGCGCGCGCCTGGGCTATCTCTACCGTGGTGACAAGGCGGCGCTGCTCGAACAGCTGGATGCGCTGCTGGACATGGCGCGGCAGAGCCTGGAGGTCAAGCGCAAGGTCATCCAGCACCATATGGATGCCGGGCTCTACCCGTACACCAAACGCTACCTCGGCACCCTGCGCAATCACTTCTCCACCATTGGCGTGAACGGCCTGCACGAGATGGTGCGCAACTTCACCGACGACACCGAGGGGCTGCAGACCGCTGCCGGTCGCGCGCTGGCGATCGAGGTGCTCGACCACGTGCGGGCGCGGCTGGTGCAGTTTCAGGAAGACACCGGGCACCTCTACAACCTCGAGGCAACGCCGGCCGAAGGCACCACCTATCGTTTCGCCAAGGAGGACCGCAAGCGTTTCCCTGACATCCTTCAAGCCGGTTCGGCCGAGGCGCCGTACTACACCAACTCCTCGCAGCTGCCGGTCGGCTTCACCGACGACCCCTTCGAGGCCCTGGAGCTGCAGGACGAGCTGCAGTGCAAGTACACCGGCGGCACCGTGCTGCACCTGTACATGGCCGAGCAGATTTCCTCGGCCGAGGCCTGCAAGAAGCTGGTACGCAATGCGCTGTCGCGCTACCGCCTGCCGTACCTGACGGTCACGCCGACCTTCTCGATCTGCCCGGTGCATGGTTATCTCGCCGGCGAGCACGAGTTCTGCCCGAAATGCGACGAGGCGCTGCTGCACAAGCAACAGGCCGAAGCGGCCCTGGCCGTCTGATCTGCGATCCCATGTCACGCCGCTCCAAGAGGTGCGGCGCCGCATACTTCACCCTCAGCAAAAGGAGCGTCACCATGAACCCAGCCAGCCAACTGCCCCAGGACCAGCGCCAGCGTTGCGAAGTCTGGACCCGCGTGATGGGCTATCACCGCCCGGTTACCGCGTTCAATCCGGGCAAGCAGTCCGAGCATCGCGAGCGCCTGCATTTCACTGAAGCGGCGGCGCGGTGACCGCAGCACTTCGCGTCGGGGGGCTGGTCCCCCTGACCACGCTGGACTTTCCCGACCATCTGGCCTGCGTGCTGTTCTGCCAGGGCTGCGGCTGGCGCTGTCGCTACTGCCACAACCCGCAGCTGATTCCCGCGTGTGGCAACGAGGAGAAGCCCTGGTCGGAGATTCTCGCCTTTCTCGAACAGCGCGTCGGCCTGCTCGAGGCGGTGGTGTTCAGCGGTGGCGAGCCGACCCTGCAGACCGCGCTGCCCGAGGCGATCGCCCAGGTGCGGGCGCTGGGCTACAAGGTCGGCCTGCACAGCGCCGGCATCAAGCCGAAGCTGTTCGCCAACATCCTGCCGCTGGTGGATTGGGTCGGTTTCGATATCAAGGCGCTACCCGAGCACAGCACCGCGATCACCGGCGTGGATGGCAGCGGCAAGGCCAACTGGAAGAGCCTCGAACACCTGTTGGAAAGCGGCGTCGAGCACGAATGCCGGACCACCGTGCACTGGCAGCTGTTTGACGCCGATACCCTTTGGGAGATGGCCCAGCGCCTGCGCCGGTTGGGTGTCGAACGCTTCGCCGTGCAATGCGTACGCACCGCGCGGATGCTCGACGACAACCTCGCCGAAAGCCGTGCACCCTACGACCAGCAGCGCTTGTGGGAGCGCATGGATCGTCTGTTTCCTTCATTCGTGTTGCGTGGCTAGCGAAGGTGGCGAGCACCTTTCCACGCGCTGCCTGCGCGCTAGGCCTGGCTCTGTAGGGTGGGCTTTAGCCCACCGTGCAGGGCGTTGAAGGGATTCTGGTTGGCTGAACCCACCCTGCGCCTGCCGGTGCTGCAGTCCCATCTGGGACGTGCTCTAGCCCACCATGTACAGGCAACTCACCAGCCCCAGAACTGCAACCACCAGCCGTAGCCCACCAGCGCGCAACCCACGTTGACGCAGGCAAACGCCAGCAGCCGGCGCAGGCCGTTGCCGCCGTGACGGCTGATCACGTTCCACGCCAGGTACAGACTCCACGCCACGGCGCCGATCAGCAGCGCGGCGCGAGCCGGTTGCGCCCAGGCCAGCAGGAAGCCCTCGTAGCGCAGCAGCTTGACCGTGGTGGCGGACAGGCCGAGAAACAGCCCGGCGCCACCCAGCGGCACCAGTGCCAATGCGAGGTGCTGGAACACATTGTCGCCACGGCGCATTACCCGCACGGCGGCGCGCAGCAGTAGCCACAACGCGCCGCCGACGAGCAACGAGGCACCGAAGATGTAGGTGAGGATCACGGCGCCATCGAGCCAGGTGAAGGCGTCGTTGGCCTGCGGATAGTGGGTCAGCAGCCACCAGGGCGCGTTGGCTTCCAGCGGCCAGAAGATGTCGCGATCTACCAGCCATTCCGCCGCGGCCTGCTTGAGGGTGATGAACCAGGGACTGACCGTCCACTGGAAGGCGCCCATGGCCAGGCCGATCATGCCGAACAGCAACAGGGTGCTGTCCCAGTGATCGCTTTGCTGCTGACCGCCGACGATGAGGATTTCAGAATTGGGCGAGCGGGCGCTCAGCTGCACTGCGCCCCGCTGGCTGCTGCAGCGGCCGCAGGCGTGGCAATCGGCATTGCCCTGCATGCGACGGATGTCGATCAGTGGCGCGCAGTTGGGTGTCGGCAGGTGCGGTTCGCGATTTTCCAGCCAGCGCTGTTCGTCGACCTTGTAGTGCACCGGCGCCAAGCGGGCGAGCAGGGCGAACACGCCGCTGACCGGGCACAGATGGCGGCACCAGACCCGCTTGCCGCGGCCGTAGAGAAAGCCCACCAGCATCGCCGCGACGGTGGAGCCGCCGAGGATCAGCAGTGCCGCCTGGGCATAGTCATAGACGCTGATCAGCTGGCCGTAGACGGTGGTGAGGATAAAGGCGATGGTCGGCCAGCCGCTCCAGCGGATCCAGCGCGGCGTACGTTTGTTCAGTCCGCGCCAGCTGATCCATTCGCTGAGCGAGCCTTCGGGGCAGAGCACGCCGCACCACAGGCGGCCGAAGAAGATCATCGACAGCAGCACGAACGGCCACCACAGGCCCCAGAAGATGAACTGCGCCAGTACCGTCAGGTTGTCGAGCATGCCGGCCTGGGCTGGCGGCAGATCGAGAGCGGCGGGGATCACTAGCAGCGTCAGGTAGAAGGCCACTACCAGCCACTGCAGCGTGCGAATGGCCTTCGCATGCTGGCGCAGCAGGTCACCGAATCGCGCCAGCCACGGCGCCTGGGTGATCATGCCGGCCTCGCAGCGAGCTGCACCTGCGCCCGGGGTCTGAGCCAGGCCCATGCGGCAAGCCAATACAGTCCCAGAATCACCACGGCTGCCAGCGAAGGCATCGCGCGATAGCCGGTGAGGCCGGCGATGGTGCCGCCCAGAGTGCCGCCGTCATCCAGCAGGGCTGAGGTATCCCAGAGCGGATCGCCAAACACGGTGTAAAGCACTTCCGGTACATCCATGCCCATCAGCTGGCCGCTAAAGCGATCCAGCGCGGCCATCAGCAGGGCGCCGCCGAGCAGCAGCAACATCACTTCGCTGACCTGGAAGAAGCGCCGCCAGCTGAAATAGCGGCTGCCGGCCTGCAGCGCGGCATAGCTGAGCAGGGCGAGCACGAAACCGAGCACGCCGCCGATGACGAAGCGGGTGAGGTCCAACCCTTGTTGCTGGTTACCGATGCCGTAGAGGAACACCACCGTCTCGCTGCCTTCGCGAGCGACGGCGAGCATGGCCAGCAGCAACAGGCCGAAGCCGCTGCCCTGGCTGCGCTTTTCCGCGGCGCTGTTCTGCAGGCTGGTCTTCAGTGTGCGACCGTGCTGGTGCATCCAGCCGACCATGTGCAGGATCAGCATACTGGCTACCAGCAGCATCGCGCACTGGAACCATTCGCCACCGCTACCGGCGAGCCAGTCGCCGGCCTGCAGTACACCCCAGCCCAGCGCGGCAGCTAGGCCGAGGCCGGCAGCGACACCGGCCCAGAGCATGCGCAGCGCATTGCCGGCGCCCGGTTGCTGACGCAGCCAGGCATGCAGGATGCCGATGACCAGCAGGGCCTCGACGCTTTCGCGCCAGACGATGAACATGGATTGGCCCATGGATGTGCTCCTTTACTACTTGGCGATGATCTCGCCTTCGGGAAGATCCATATGGAATTCGTCGAAGAACGGATAGCGGCCCGGCTTCAGCGGGTGGATCACGACGAAGGAGGTCACCCCGGGTGACAGCACCTTCTCGACGCGCAATGGCGTGCTCTCGAACTCGGTCGGCCCGCTGCCGGCGTTGTGCACGATGATCTTGAAACGCTGGCGGGCCGGAACTTCGATGGTTGCCGGCTCGAAGTGGCCGTCACGGATGGTCAGCTCGTACGTCGGCAGCGCTGCCTGAGCCGGGCCTGCGAGCCCGACCAGCAGCGGCAGTACGCCGAGCAGCAATTGCCCGGCGCGACGCATCAGTAACCCCCTTTCTTGCCGATACCGGCGTAGGTGAACTCGTACGTCAGCTCGCAGCCTTCGAACCAGGGGGCGACGCCGGTTTCCTTGTCGGTGTGGCGACCGAACATGTTGTGGCCCGAGCCTGGCGGCAGGATCTTGTAGGTCAGCTGGTACTTGCCCGGACCGAGCAACTTGACGTTATCGCCGTAGTGCGGGCCGTCGTTAGCCACCATCGGATGGAAATCGCCTTCGACGACTTCGTCGGAGCCCTTCTTGCGCAGCGTGTAGTGGATGCTCAGATAAGGTACGAAGCTGCCTTCCTGCCAGCCATTGCGGTTGTCTTCGGTGGCGCTGATGTCGGCCTCCAGGTGCACGTCGGATTCGGCGGCGGCGCGCATCATGCCTGGCGGGTCCATCTCGACCGGCTGCAGATACACCGCACCGACCTCCATGCCGCCGCAATGCTGCGGTTCGCCAATGGGGTATTCCTTCGCCTGGGCGAGTGGGGTGAGTAGCAGCGTGGTGATGGCCAGGGTGGCAGGGATGCGCATTGAAGCCTCCGGAAAAGCAGAAAAAGGACGGAGAGAAGATTGCACTTGCGCTTCCGAATGATAATGATTCGCGTCAATTTCCCAAGAAATATTTTGTTACCCGGGGATGTATGCAAGCCTGTATGGCGCTACAGGCTGCTGTTCGCGCGGGCTAGCGATGGGCTGCGACCGGTCGTCACAGCCGCTATTGATGCGGGGGCGTGAGCGATGTCTGCGCGAACCGGCGGCGAGCGAATCCTCTAACATGGTGCAACTTTTGTAGTTGGGGCCTTCATGCAACCGCCTGTATCACTCGACGCTCGTACCGCGCGGATTCTGCCGTGGCTGGTGGCCATCGCCTTCTTCATGCAGACGCTGGATGGCACCATTCTCAACACTGCGCTGCCGGCCATGGCGCGTGATTTGGCGGAGAACCCGTTGCGCATGCAGGGCGTGGTCATCGCTTACATGCTCACCGTGGCGTTGCTGATTCCGGCGTCCGGCTGGATTGCCGACCGTTTCGGTAGCCGGCGCATCTTCGTCACCGCGATCGTGCTGTTTTCCGTGGGCTCGCTGTTCTGTGCGCTGTCCACCAGCTTCAACCAGTTGGTGGCATCCCGAGTGCTGCAGGGGCTGGGCGGTGCATTGATGCTGCCGGTGGGGCGTCTAGTGGTGCTGCGGGCCTTTCCGCGCAGCGACTTCGTACGCATCATGGCCTTCATCGCGCTGCCGGGGTTGGTCGGCCCGCTGCTCGGTCCGACCCTGGGTGGCTGGCTGGTGGAGTACGCCTCCTGGCACTGGATTTTCCTGATCAACCTGCCGGTGGGGGTAATCGGCTGCATCGCTGCGCTGCGCTTCATGCCGGACCTCAAGGGACCGGAGCGGGTGCGCTTCGATACGTTCGGCTTCCTGCTGTTCGGTGCGGCGATGGTGCTGGTCACCGTCGCCCTGGAGGGGCTCGGCCAGATGCATATGTCGCACGCTCGCGTGATGCTGCTTCTGTTCGGCGGCGCAGCGTGCATGGCCGCCTACTGGCTGCGCGCCGGGCGCATCGATGCGCCGCTGTTCAGTCCCAAGCTGTTCCACACGCGCAGCTTTGCGGTGGGCATCTTCGGCAACCTGTTCGCCCGCCTGGGTGGTGGTGCGCTGCCGTTCCTGCTGCCATTGCTGCTGCAGGTGGCGCTGGGCTATTCGCCAGCCCAAGCGGGGATGAGCATGATTCCGCTGGCCTTGGGGGCTATGGCGGTCAAATCCCTGGCCAAGCCGATCATCGATCGTCTCGGTTATCGCCGTCTGCTGATCGGCAACACGCTGCTGCTCGGCTCGCTGATCGCCAGCCTGGCGACTATCGATGGGCAAACGCCGACCTGGCTGCTGCTGGTGCACCTGGGGCTGATCGGCATGGTCAACTCGATGCAGTTCACCGCGATGAACACCGTTACCCTGGTCGGCCTCAGCCATGCCGACGCGAGCAGTGGCAACAGCCTGCTGTCGGTGGTGGTGCAGCTATCGATGAGTCTCGGCGTTGCCACCGCCGGTGCACTGCTGGGGGGCTTCACTGTGGATGACGCCCAGAGCAGTGAAGTGCTACGGGCATTTCAGCTGACGTTTCTCTGCGTCGGCGGCATGGCGATGCTCGCCGCTGCGTTGTTCCTGCAGCTTGAGCAGCGCGATCCTGGCGAGCCCGACGACGCTCGTCGGACGGTGGAGGTCGGCGATTAAATCTGGTGTTGACCTGTAAGGAAAGGCGACAGGTGGTTGCATCGCGCTGCGTCATGCTGGCACATCGCCTAACGGCCTAGGTGTTACGTGACTATTCTTCGCGACCGGATGGCGGCAATGACCTGCTGCAATTGTTTACCTGTGCAAGTAAACATTATCGACGTGTAATTATAAGCTACATATCGTTGTGTCTCTGGAAGCGGCACTGCGCCGCAATCAAAGGAGCGAAACGATGAGTGCAATGAGCCTCGCCTGGCTGCTGATTGGCACCTCGCTGTGCGGTGTGATGGTGCTACTGGTACTGCTCTGGCTGTTATGGATGGGTCGGCAGAGCCAATGCCGAGAACTGGAGGTGCTGCGCGAGCTGCTGGACGGCCTTGGTCAGATGATCGTGCGCCTGGAGCAGGACAAGGCTGAGCTGACTTCCGGACTGCGGGCGGAAAAGGCCTGCGTCGCCCAGCTGCGCCGTCAGCTGGAATTGCTGCGCCAGTGAATGATGTTTGTTGTTTAAACAAACATATTTCTTCGAAAAGCTGTGTTTCGTCGTTATGATTCGCTCCTATTGTTTATAAAAACTACAAATAGGAGGTTTCATGCATCCCGTCGTGGTCCAAGTCACCCAGCGCCTGATCGAGCGCAGCCGGCCGACACGCGAAGCCTATCTCGCCATGATTCGCGGCGCTGCCAGTGCCGGGCCGGCACGCAACGGCGCGCAATGCGCGAACTTCGCCCATGGCGTTGCCGGCTGCGGCACCCAGGACAAGCAGCGCCTGCGCCTGCCAGACGCGGCCAATATTGCCATCGTCACCGCCTACAACGACATGCTCTCGGCGCATCAGCCCTACGAGGATTACCCCGAGCGCCTGCGCCAGGCACTGCGCGATATCGGCTCGGTGGGGCAGGTGGCGGGTGGTGTGCCGGCGATGTGTGACGGCGTCACCCAGGGCGAGCCGGGCATGGAGCTGGCCATTGCCAGTCGCGAGGTGATCGCCATGAGCACCGCGGTGGCGCTGTCGCACAACCTGTTCGATGCGGCGCTGCTGCTCGGCATCTGCGACAAGATCGTTCCCGGGTTGCTGATCGGCGCGCTGCGCTTCGGTCATCTGCCCGCCGTGTTCGTGCCGGCCGGGCCGATGCCGTCCGGTCTGGCCAACAAGGACAAGGCCGCGGTGCGCCAGCGCTATGCCGAAGGCAAGGCAGGTCGCGATGAGCTGCTGGCGGCGGAAATGCAGGCCTATCACAGCCCTGGCACCTGCACCTTCTACGGCACCGCCAACACCAATCAGATGCTGATGGAAGTCATGGGCCTGCATCTGCCGGGCTCGTCCTTCGTCAACCCGGGCACGCCATTGCGCGATGCACTGACCGCCGAGGCCGCGCGCCAGGTCACTCGACTGACGCCACAGGGCGGCAGCTTCACGCCGCTCGGTGAGCTCGTCGACGAGCGCGTATTGGTCAACGCCATCGTCGCGCTGCATGCCACCGGCGGCTCGACCAATCACACCCTGCACATGCCGGCCATCGCCCAGGCAGCGGGCATCCAGCTGACCTGGCAGGACATGGCCGACCTTTCCGCAGTGGTGCCGACGCTGGCGCGGGTCTATCCCAATGGTTCAGCCGACATCAATCACTTCCATGCCGCGGGCGGCGTCGCGCTGCTGGTGCGCGAGCTGCTCGCGGCCGGCCTGCTGCACGAGGATGTGCATACCGTGATGGGTCGCGGCCTCAATCGCTACACCCAGGAGCCCTTCCTCGAAGACGGTCGGCTGACTTGGCGTGAAGGCGCTGCGGCGAGCCTGGACGAAAGCATCCTGCGGCCGGTCGCGCGGCCGTTCTCGGCTGAAGGCGGGCTGCGGGTGATGAGCGGCAATCTCGGTCGCGGGGTGATGAAGGTGTCCGCCGTGGCGCCCGAGCACCGTGTCGTGGAAGCGCCGGCGCGGGTCTTTGCCGATCAGCTGGAGTTGGTCGAGGCGTTCAAGGCGGGCGAGCTGGAGCGCGACGTCGTTGCGGTGGTGCGCTTCCAGGGGCCGCGCGCTAACGGCATGCCCGAGTTGCACAAGCTGACGCCTTATCTTGGTCTGTTGCAGGACCGCGGTTTCAAGGTCGCGCTGGTCACCGACGGGCGCATGTCCGGTGCGTCGGGCAAGGTGCCGGCGGCGATTCATGTGTGCCCGGAGGCAATCGATGGCGGCCCGTTAGCGCGCGTGCGCGACGGCGATCTGCTGCGTGTGGATGGGCAGACCGGTGTGCTCGAGCTACTGGTTGATGCCGCCGAGCTGGCCGACCGATCACCGGCTGCCGTTCCGGCTGCGACTGTCCAGGGCTGCGGGCGCGAGCTGTTCGGCTTTATGCGGGCGGCGTTCAGCTCCGCCGAGCAGGGCGCCTGCGTGTTCACTGCCGGGCTGGAGGCGCTGCGATGAGGCTGGCGCTGGTAGGGGATATCGGCGGAACCAATGCACGCTTCGCATTGTGGCGCGACTCGCGGCTGGAGTCGGTGCGGGTACTGGCAACGGCGGATTTCGCCACGCCCGAGACGGCGGTTGAGTATTACCTGGCTTCGCTGGGTTTGGCGGCGGGCAGCGTCGAAGCGGCCTGTCTGGCCTGTGCCGGGCCGGTCAAGGGCGAGCAGTTCACCTTTACCAATAATCACTGGCGGCTGACGCGAAGCGATTTCTGTGGCGCTCTGCAGTTGGACGAGCTGCTGCTGATCAATGACTTCGCCGCGATGGCGCTGGGTATGACGCGGGTAGGCGAAGCGGGGCGGCGCATGATCTGTGCTGGCGAGGCCGAGACAGGCGCGCCGGCGCTGGTCATCGGGCCGGGTACCGGGCTTGGCGTCGCCGCATTGATGCCCTTGGGTGATGGTTGTTGGCGTGCGTTGCCGGGGGAGGGCGGGCACGTCGATCTGCCCGTGGCCGATGCACACGAGGCGGCGCTGTGGCAGATGCTCTTCGCGCAGCTTGGTCATGTGCGTGCCGAAGACGTGCTCAGTGGCGGCGGCTTGCTGCTGCTCTACCGTGCGGTCTGTGCCCTGGCCGGTTTGTCGCCGCGACTGGCGTCGCCGGCTGAAGTCACCGCGGCCGCGCTCGCGGGCGATCATGTGGCGGTGGCGACCCTGGAGCAGTTCTGCGTGTGGCTCGGCCGGGTTGCCGGCAACAACGTGCTCACGCTCGGTGCGCGCGGCGGGGTGTATATCGTTGGCGGTGTCGTGCCGCGTTTCGCCGATTTCTTCGCGGTCAGTGGTTTTGCTCACGGCTTTACCAGCAAGGGCTCCATGAGCGGCTATCTCGGCGATGTGCCGGTGTGGCTGGTGACTGCTGAGTTTCCGGGGCTGGAGGGCGCCGGGGTGGCGCTGGAGCAGGCGCTGGCACGCTGATCCGGCGCGTTCCGGTGTGTGATGGCGGGATGTTGTTAAAGCAACATCTCCGCCGGCGCGGTTGCTCTAGCTCGGCTCTTCATCCGCCGGATAGCGGCTCGCGTTGAGGCTTTCCTTCACCTTGCGCAGGTGCGGCTGGAAATCCACGCCGCGGCGCAGGGTCATGCCGGTGGCGAGCACGTCGAGTACGGTGAGCTGGATGATGCGCGAGGTCATCGGCATGTAGATGTCGGTGTCCTCGGGCAGCGGAATGTTCAGGCTCAGCGTGCTGGCCTGTGCCAGCGGTGAGCCGGCGGCGGTCAGGCCGAGTACCGAGGCGCCGTTCTGCCGGGCGATGCGCGCCACCTCCACCAGCTCGCGGGTACGCCCGGTGTAGGAAATGATCACGAACAGCTCGCCGGTGTGCGCCACCGAGGCCAGCATTCGCTGCATCAGCACGTCCGAATGGGCGGTTACCGCCAGGTTGAAGCGGAAGAACTTGTGCTGCGCATCCAGTGCCACGGAGGCCGAGGCGCCGAGGCCGAAGAAGTGAATCTGCCGGGCCTGGATCATCAGGTCCACGGCGCGGCTGACCAGTTGCGGGTCGAGGCTCTGGCAGGCGCTGTCCAGTGAGGCGATGGCCGAGCCGAAGATCTTGCGGGTGTATTCCGCTGGGCCGTCGTCGGGTTCCACCGCCTGGCTGACGTAGGCGGCGCCGCTGGCCAGGCTCTGCGCCAGCTGCATCTTCAGTTCCGGATAACCGCTGACGCCGAACGAGCGACAGAAGCGATTCACTGTCGGCTCGCTGACCTGCGCGGTCTGCGCCAGGGTGGCGATGCTGAAGCGGGTGGCCTGCTGCGGGTTGCGCAGGATCACCTCGGCGACCTTGCGCTCGGCCTTGTTGAGGTCTTCGATGCGGCGCTGGATCTGCTCAAGCAGGTTGTGTACGCGGTCCATGTCGGTCCTGATGCGGCTTGCCAAAGGGGTGGCCTATCCTACTGAGGGCGGTGCGGAGCGGCCACAGGTATCTAAATCTGCGGTAAATGTTGTTTTTATTACTACATTGAACTTGAATAACAGGGCATCGCCGTGTATTCATAGTGCAGTTTTAGTAGAAGAACAAACATCATGACGCCACTATCTGTCGAACCCTGCACCCTGGCGCTGTTCGGCGCCCTCGGTGATCTGGCCCTGCGCAAGCTGTTTCCCGCGCTCTATCAGCTCGATCGCGCCGGCCTGCTGCCAACCGAAACGCGCCTGCTCGCGCTGGCTCGTGAGAGCGGCGAGGCGGCGAGCCATCTGGCGATGATCGAAGAACATCTGCGCCGCCACGTCGGCGAACGCGACCTCGATGAAGCCGTGCTGCAGCGCTTCATGGCGCGCCTGGACTACCTGAGTATGGATTTTCGGCGCGCCGAGGATTTCGTCGCGCTAGCGGACAAGGCCGGCAACGCGGAAAGCATCGTCGCTTTCTTTGCCACGCCGGCTTCCGTCTACGGTGCGATCTGCGCCGGGCTGGCCGAGGCCGGGCTGGCCGAGCGCACCCGCGTGGTGCTGGAAAAGCCCATCGGTCATGACCTGGAATCCTCCCGCGAAGTGAACGACGCGGTGGCGCGTTTCTTCCCGGAAGACCGCACCTACCGCATCGATCATTACCTGGGCAAAGACACGGTGCAGAACCTGATCGCCCTGCGCTTTGCCAACAGCCTGTTCGAAACCCAGTGGAACCAGAACCACATCTCCCACGTGGAGATCACCGTCGCCGAAACCGTCGGTATCGAAGGCCGCTGGGGCTACTTCGACCAGGCCGGCCAGTTGCGCGACATGATTCAGAATCACCTGCTGCAGCTGCTCTGCCTGATCGCCATGGACCCGCCCAGCGACCTCTCGGCCGACAGCATCCGCGACGAGAAGGTCAAGGTGCTCAAGGCGCTGGCGCCGATTGCGCCAGAACATCTTGGCCAGCAGCTGGTGCGCGGCCAGTACGTCGCCGGCAGCATCCTTGGCCGCCACGTGCCGGGCTATCTGGAGGAAGAAAACTCCAACACCCAGAGCGACACCGAAACCTTCGTCGCGCTGCGGGCGGAAATCTGCAATTGGCGCTGGGCCGGCGTGCCGTTCTACCTGCGTACCGGTAAGCGCATGCCGCAGAAGCTGTCGCAGATCGTTATCCACTTCAAGGCGCCGCCGCACTACATCTTCGCCCCGGAACAGCGCCAGCTGATCGGCAACAAGCTGATCATCCGCCTGCAGCCGCAGGAGGGCATCTCGCTGCTGGTGATGACCAAGGACCAGGGCCTGGACAAGGGCATGCAGCTGCGCAGCGGCCCGCTGCAGCTGAACTTCTCGGAAACCTACAAGAGCCCGCGTATCCCCGATGCCTACGAGCGCCTGTTGTTGGAAGTGATGAAGGGCAACCAGAACCTCTTCGTGCGCAAGGACGAAATCGAATACGCCTGGAAGTGGTGCGACCAGCTGATCGACGGCTGGCAGCGCGTCGGCGCCCCACCCAAACCTTATGCAGCAGGCAGCTGGGGACCGGCTGCCTCGATTGCCCTGATCAGCCGTGATGGCAGGAGTTGGTATGACGATCTCTAATCTCGATCTGCCCGTGCAGACCCTGGGTTTCAGCCTTGGTGACGCCGAGCAGCTGGCCGGCGAACTGGCGCTGACCGTTAGCAACGCCCTGCGTGGTGCGATCACCGAGCGCGGTGCGGCGACCCTGGTGGTTTCCGGCGGCCGCAGCCCGATCGCCTTCTTCGAGCGCCTGGCGCAGCAGGAACTGGATTGGGCCAAGGTCACCGTCAGCCTCGCCGACGAGCGCTGGGTGCCGGTCAGCCATCCCGACAGCAACGAAGGCCTGCTGCGTCGCCATCTGTTGCAGGGGCCGGCCGCCGCGGCACGCCTGGTTGGCCTGTACCAGAGCGCGGCGAGTCTGGAAGAGGCCGCCGAACGCGCCGACGCCGTATTGGCCGAGCTGCCGCCGATCGACGTGCTGGTGCTGGGCATGGGCGAGGACGGCCACACAGCCTCGCTGTTCCCGGAGAGCCCGAATCTGCAGCAGGCGCTCGACCCGCGTGGTACGCGGCGCTGCCTGCCGATGCAGGCGCCAACTGTGCCGCGCCAGCGCCTGAGTATGAGCCTGTCGCTGCTGGCCAGCGCCCGCCTGACGCTGCTCGCTCTGCATGGCCCGGGCAAGCTGGCCACGCTCAATCAGGCCCTGGCTGGCGAGCCCTACGAAGCGATGCCGATTCGCGCCTTCCTCGCCCGTCCCCTCGAAATCTACTGGTGCCCCTGAGGCCGCAAGGAATTATCCATGACATCTATCCAAACCAGCGCCGACGCCATGAACGACAAGATCGCCCTGATCGACAAGTGGTGTAGCGCTGCGCGCATCCTGCCGGTGATCACCATCGAGCGTGAGGCGGACATCCTGCCGTTGGCCGACGCCCTGGCCGCCGGTGGCCTGCGCGTGCTGGAAATCACCCTGCGTTCGGCGCTGGGCCTGGGCGCCATTCGCCTGCTGCGCGAGCAGCGCCCGGAGCTGATCGTCGGCGCCGGCACCGTGCTCGACGCCAACATGCTCGAGCAGGCCGAGGCCGCCGGTGCACAGTTCATCGTCTCGCCCGGCAGCACGCCGGCGTTGCTTGAAGCCGCCTTGCAGGGCCCGCTACCGCTGCTGCCAGGCGTCGCCAGTGCTTCGGAAATTATGCTCGGCTACGCGATGGGCTATCGCCGCTTCAAGCTGTTCCCCGCCGAGATCTGTGGCGGCGTGGCAGCGCTCAAGGCGCTGGGCGGGCCGTTCGGTGACATCCGCTTCTGCCCGACCGGTGGCGTCAATGCGCGCAATGCGCGGGATTACCTCAGCCTGGCCAATGTGATGTGCGTTGGCGGCACCTGGATGGTCGACGCCAAGGCCGTGCGTGCCGGCGACTGGGCCGCCATCGAAAGCGCCACGCGCCAGGCCCTGCAGGCGCTGGACAGCGCGCCGGCGGCCGAGCTGCCGCGCGACTTCGACCTGCGCGCCGAGCGTGCCGAACAGCGCGAGCTGTAATCGTCCCATCCCCCCGCGGCGGGCGAAGGCCCGCCGCATCTTCCCCATCTTCTCGCTACCTGGAGGTTGCATGAGCAACGCGCGCCCGCTTTCCGAGCTTTTCCCCCGTCTGGATGAGATTCCCGAGGCCTATCGTCCGGATGCACCGGTTACGCAGCGCGATTATCTGGTCGATGGCGAGCTGATGCACTGGGACGGTCCTATGGCCGAGGTACGCAGCCCGGTGTTCCTGCGCGAGGCGGACGGCTGCGAGCATCAGGTGGTCCTTGGCAGTACGCCGCTGCTGGATGCCGACGCCGCGCTACGCGCATTGGACGCCGCCGTCGCCGCTTACGATAACGGCCGCGGCGCCTGGCCAACCATGCGTGTGGCTGAGCGCATCGCCCACGTCGAGAGCTTTCTGGCGCGCATGCGGGAACAGCGCGAGGCTGTGGTCAAGCTGCTGATGTGGGAGATCGGCAAGAACCTCAAGGATTCCGAAAAGGAATTCGACCGCACCTGCGACTACATCGTCGACACCATTCATGCGCTGAAGGAGCTGGACCGCAGCTCCAGCCGCTTCGAGCTGGAGCAGGGCACGCTCGGCCAGATCCGCCGCGTGCCGATGGGTGTGGCGCTGTGCATGGGGCCGTACAACTACCCGCTGAACGAAACCTTCACCACGCTGATCCCGGCGCTGATCATGGGTAACACGGTGGTGTTCAAACCGGCCAAGTTCGGTGTGCTGCTGGTACATCCGCTGCTCGAAGCCTTCCGCGGCAGCTTCCCGGCCGGCGTCATCAACGTCATCTACGGCCGTGGTCGTGAGACCGTCAGTGCACTGATGGCCAGCGGCAAGATCGACGTGTTCGCCTTTATCGGCACGCACAAGGGCGCCGCCGATCTGAAGAAACTGCACCCGCGCCCGCACCGCCTGCGCGCCGCGCTGGGGCTGGACGCGAAGAATCCGGGCATCGTCCTGCCGGAGGTCGATCTGGACAACGCGGTGGAAGAGGCCGTGACCGGCGCGCTGTCGTTCAACGGCCAGCGTTGCACGGCATTGAAGATCCTCTTCGTGCATGAGGCGGTGCTCGATGGCTTTCTCGAACGCTTCGCCGCTCGCGTCAACGCGCTCAAGCCGGGCATGCCCTGGGAGCCCGGCGTCGCGCTGACGCCGCTGCCCGAGCCGGGCAAGACCGATTATCTGCATGCGGTGCTCGAAGACGCCGTGGCCAAGGGCGCGCGGGTGATCAACGCCGGCGGTGGCGAGTCGCACCAGACCTTCTTCCAGCCGGCCGTGCTGAGCCCGGTGGATTCGTCCATGCGTGTCTACCACGAAGAGCAGTTCGGCCCGCTGGTGCCGGTGGTGCCGTACCGCGACCTGCAGGAGGTGATCGATTACGTCACCGCCTCCGACTACGGCCAGCAGCTGTCGATCTTCGGCAACGACCCGGCGCAGGTCGGCGAGCTGGTCGATGCCTTCGTCAACCAGGTCGGCCGCATCAACATCAACGCCCAGTGCCAGCGCGGGCCGGACAGCTATCCGTTCAACGGCCGCAAGAATTCCGCCGAGGGCACGCTGTCGGTACATGACGCCCTGCGCGTGTTCTCCATCCGCACTCTGGTGGCGACCCGCTTCAACGAGGCCAACAAGCAGCTGGTCGACCGTATCATTCGTGACCGCCAGTCGAGCTTCCTGACCACCGATTACATCTTCTGACGGAGCCGTGCCATGGCGTCGCCCGTGCTCGCCCAGCCGCTGTTGCTGGGCATGATGCGCCTGCTGGAATACCCCGAGCTGGGTGAACCCCAGGCACTGCTGGCGTTCATCGAACGCTGTGTCGAGCGCGGGCTGAACGGTTTCGACCATGCCGATCTCTATGCTGGCGGGCGCTGCGAGGCGCACTTCGGCGCGGCCCTGCGCCTGGCGCCGGCGCTGCGCCAGCGTCTGCAGATCATCGGCAAGGTCGATATCGTGCCGGCGGAGCAGGATTGCTCGCGCTGGCAGGTCAAGCACTACGACACCAGTGCCCGTTATCTGCGCGAGGCGGTGGACGGCAGCCTGGCGCGTCTGGGTGTCGAGCGGCTCGACGGTTTTCTGCTGCACCGGCCGGACCCGCTGTTGCAGGTCGACGAGGTGGCGGACACGCTGAACGACCTGATCGCCAGCGGCAAGGTCGGCTGGGTAGGGCTGTCAAACGCCGAGGTGTTGCATTGCCAGGCATTGGCGCAACGCGTGCCGCTGCGCTGCAACCAGATCGAACTCTCGCTGAAGGCCCAGCAAGGGGTATGGGACGGCGGTTTGCATGCCTTGCAGGCCGCGGGTCTGCAGGTGCTGGCCTGGTCGCCCATGGGCGGAGGACGCTTCGGTGAGCGCTTGTGCAGCGCACTCAGTGAGGTCGCCGCCGACCGGGGCGCCACGGCCAATCAGGTGGCGCTGGCCTGGCTGCGGCAGCTACCCGGTCGTCCGTTGCCGATCCTCGGCAGCCTGCGCTGGGAGCGGATCGAGGAGGCGCTGCTGGGCGCCGAACTGGAGCTGGACCGTCCCGCCTGGTTCTACCTGAGCGAAGCGGCCCGCGGGCATGAGGTGGCCTGAGGCAGGGGACATCGGTCCGCTATCCGACGTGGAAAATGCTTCGCAGTTTTCCACCCTACGCGGGACTCGTAGGGTGGATGTCGCTTCATCCATCTACCGCGGACATCTGCGATGGTTCGGCATTTCCCGATTAGGAACGCTATCGATCAATGGGCGCTGTGAGTGGTCCAAAACGGTGCGCGGCTGTGCTAGGGTCGCGTCCGCCGCGGGACGACCCGCTGGCATGTCGAATCGTGCGGGGACGGCCCTGCAGTTGATGGAGTCATCGTCATGCATTCGGCCTGGATCATGTTGACCATTGCCGGCCTCCTGGAAGTAGGTTGGGCCATTGGCCTCAAGGCTTCCGAAGGCTTCACCCGCCCGCTGCCGAGCGTACTCACCCTGGTGGCCATGGCCGCCAGCTTCTTCCTTCTCGCCCGCGCAATGCAGGTATTGCCGGTGGGTACCGCCTATGCCATTTGGGTCGGAATCGGTGCGCTAGGCACTGTAGCCCTGGGTATTGTCATCTTCGGCGAGAGTGCTTCGACCGCGCGGCTCGTCAGTGTCGTGCTGCTGCTGGCGGGGTTGGTGGGGTTGAAGCTGACGGCCTGACGCGCAGCGCCGTGTCCTGACGCGCGCAAGGCGGTTTGCGCACTCGGCGTTCCTGCAATTGGTGGGCAGAAGCCCACCCTACGGTGCCAGCAGACGTCGTAGGGTGGATGACGCTTTATCCATCCACCGCTTCGATGGCGCAGATGTGCGAGTCGTCTCGTTCGTACCGGGCCGGCTGGGAGAGTCGGCCCTCCTGCAATTGGTGGGCTGAAGCCCACCCTACAGTGGTAGCAGGCGATGGTGCGCGCACTTGCCGGTTTTGTTCAGCGAATCTCGATGCGCTCCAGCAGGTACTTCTTCGCTCCGCTATCACCCACTCGCGTGGCTTCGTCGGCCAGGCGCAGGGCGCGTTCCAGGTCCTTCTGCGTCAGTGCGGCATCAATCGCCTGGCGGTAGTAGGCCGATGTTTCTGGCAGTACTGCCGGTCCCGGCGTGCCGGGCAGTTCGTTGCCCATTTCCTGGCCGATGCTGTAGCCGGGCACGTAGCCCTTGGCCGGGGCATTGGCGTCACGGTCGGGGATCATCACCAGCCTGATCACCCCCACCGGCGAGTGCGGCGCCACTGGATCGGGAATGCTCGGCGGCTCGTTGCCCGCCGCCTTGGCATAGGCCTTTGCCGGGTGCTGCAGAACGGTCTGCCCGGCCATCTGTGCGTCGCTGGTGTAGAGAATCAGGTAGCGCTCGTTGCCAGGGTGTTCAGGCTGGGAGCGGTCGATGCGGATGCGTGCATCCAGGCTGTCGCCTTTCAGCCCGGTGGGCGGCACGTAGGTGAAATCGTCACCATCCAGCAGTCGGGTCGGGCGCATGCGGCTGTCCAGCAGCATGGCGTTGGGCGCCAGCACGCTGCTGCCGGCCTGGCTGTAGAGACGGATCTCGAACGAGGGGCCGCCGGCCGGCAGGGTGAAGGCGCGCAAGAAGCTCTTGCCGGTCTCGAAAGTGTAGGCCGGCGCCTGGGTGTCGATCAGTACGTCGCCAGCGAAACCGGGTTCCAGCGTTTCGAACGGCAACTGGTCAATACCACTGCAGCAGGTTGGCGCGGCAGCCAGCGCGTCACGGGCCTGCTCGACCGGACGTTCCAACGGTTTCGGACTGGTCGTGAGAGCGTCGACCCGGCGCAGCGGCTCACTGCTGCAACCGGCGAGCGCCAGGGCCAATAGCCCGGCGGTAAGGAAGGACAAGCGATGCATGATGGTTCTCCGAACAAAAAATGCCCCGACCTGCCAGCGTCGGGGCAAAGGCACCGTCAGGACGGTGGGAGCGGAAAGGGCGCCGTCGCGGTCGGTCCACGACGGCACTTAAACGTTGCGGCTTACCACCAGGCCTCGGCCTGCACGCCGAAGGTGATGCCGTCGTCGTCACCGGCATCAATGGACTCGCTGGCGGCCTGGTAACGTCCGCCGTCCCATTTGGCGTAGGTGGCGAACACGCGAATCTGCGGGCGCGCCCAGAAGCTGTTGCCCGCCGACCACTGCTGGGCGAGGGTGAGCTTCTTCAGGTCGCGGCTGCGCTCGCCGTCGGCCTGCGGATCAACGCGGTCATAGCCGAACTCCAGCGCGGTGCTCATCACGTCGCTCCACTTGTACACCGGGCGCACACCGAAGCTGGCCCAGGTCTGCCCGGAGTCGTTGTCGAAGTCGCGGTCCTCGTAGATCTGCACGTACATCATCTCGATGTTGTCGGTCAGGCCGACCACGCCCTGGTTGACCAGGCGGAACATCTTGCCGTCGCTGTTACCGGTGTTGTTGCGGCCGCTGCTGCCGATGATGCCGTCGGTGCCGTACTGCAGGGCGAGCTTGTTGTAGCCGCCGAACCAGTTGCTCTGGGTGTGCTCGAGGGTGACCAGATGACCTTTCTGGTCCTGGTAGCCGGGGTCGCGCTCCTGCTCGTCGGTGAGGTTGGCCTTGCCGTAGTCGTAGCCGATCTCCAGCTTGCCGCCCGGGTTGACGTCGATCTCGGCGAGGCGGAAATCGAGGGTGTCGTTCGCCAGGTTGGTGCCAGTGCCCGAACCCTGGTAGACCCAGTCGCCGTCGGTGTTGCGAATCCACGCCACGCTGGCCTTGGCGAAGCCCAGGTCGATGTCTTCGATACCGGCGCCGGGGCCGGAGACGTCCCAGTAGTAGTAGTCGTTGATGTGCACGTCGTGACGCTTGTAGTAGCGCTTGCCGGCCCAGATCGCCGCGCCCGGCAGGCTCGGGATGAGGTTCTTGCCGACCACGTTGAACTGGCGGATGGAGGTGGTGCCGGCCTCGTCGAAGGGATTGTTCTCGCCGCCGTTGGTGTCGGTGCCGGTGGCTTCCCAGTCGTTACCCTGGTCGGAGCGGTAGGCGATCATGCTGTCGACGTAGAAGCTGCGGTTGCCTTCGCTCCAGACTTCCTTACCGAGGCCGATCTCGGCGTAGGTTTCGCATTCGTTGCCCAGGCGGTATTTCGCTGGTGCGCCGGCGGCCTGGAAGCAGGCCTGATCGCCGCCACCTGCGGTGGCGCCAACGCCCGAGCGCAGGTAGCCGTGGAAGTCGACCGCCAGGGCCGGAGCGCTGACCAGCAGCGCAGCGAGGATGCAGGCGGGTTTGAAGGCAAAGCTAGGGTGCGCGGTGTGCTTCATGACGAGGTCCTTGTTTTTCTTGTTAATGCCGAATCGATCACGCCGTAGCTGCCTGCCAGGGGCGGCGCAGCTGGGTGGCGAAAGCCTCGGGGATAGGGCCAGGGGCAGCATCCTCCCGGAAGAAGAATTCGCTGGCGCAGAGCGAGGGCGTACGAGGGATGAGAACGGCGTAATCCCTGGGGCGTGGATGAGGCGAGAGGGGCGCAGATGATTGCCAGGGGCCTTCCGCCTGGCCACTACGCCGCCGCAAAGCCCATGGGGGAGGTTGGTGGGGACCACGCGCAGGGGCAGCCTGGGTGTTGCCGGTCGAAGACCCGGCCGGCGTTCATCCTCGTCTGGCGGCCTTGCCGTCGGATACCCGTACAAGCACAAGAACCGGAGTATTGCGATGAGCCACATCCTGCGTGCCGCCGTATTGGCGGCGGTCCTGCTGCCGTTTCCCGCATTGGCCGATCAGGCCGGCAAGAGCCCGGCCGGGGTTCGCTACCACGGCGGCGACGAAATCATCCTCCAGGGCTTCCACTGGAACGTCGTCCGCGAAGCGCCCAACGACTGGTACAACATCCTCCGCCAACAGGCCTCGACCATCGCTGCCGACGGCTTCTCGTCAATCTGGATGCCGGTGCCCTGGCGTGACTTCTCCAGCTGGAGCGAAGGCGGCAAGTCCGGCGGCGGCGAAGGTTACTTCTGGCACGACTTCAACAAGAACGGCCGCTATGGCAGCGATGCCCAGCTGCGCCAGGCCGCCGGGGCGCTGGGTGGTGCCGGGGTGAAGGTGCTCTACGACGTGGTGCCCAACCACATGAACCGCGGCTACCCGAACAAGGAAATCAACCTGCCGGCCGGTCAGGGCTTCTGGCGCAACGACTGCGCCGATCCGGGCAACTACCCCAACGACTGCGACGACGGTGATCGTTTCGTCGGCGGCGATGCGGACCTCAATACCAGTCATCCGCAGGTCTACGGCATGTTCCGCGACGAGTTCGCCAATCTGCGCAGCCAGTACGGCGCCGGCGGTTTTCGCTTCGATTTTGTTCGCGGCTTCGCACCGGAGCGGGTCAACAGCTGGATGACCGACAGTGCCGACAACAGCTTCTGCGTCGGCGAACTGTGGAAAGGCCCCTCCGAATACCCAAGCTGGGACTGGCGCAACACGGCCAGCTGGCAGCAGATCATCAAGGACTGGTCTGATCGCGCCAAGTGCCCGGTGTTCGACTTCGCCCTCAAGGAGCGCATGCAGAACGGCTCGATCGCCGACTGGAAGAACGGCCTGAACGGCAACCCCGACCCGCGCTGGCGCGAGGTGGCGGTGACCTTTGTCGACAACCACGACACCGGCTACTCGCCCGGGCAGAACGGAGGTCAGCATCACTGGGCGCTGCAGGACGGGCTGATCCGCCAGGCCTACGCGTACATCCTCACCAGCCCCGGAACGCCGGTGGTGTACTGGTCGCACATGTACGATTGGGGCTACGGCGACTTCATCCGCCAGCTGATACAGGTACGTCGCGCTGCCGGCGTGCGTGCCGATTCGGCGATCAGCTTCCACAGCGGCTACAGCGGCCTGGTCGCCACCGTCAGCGGCAGCCAGCAGACCCTGGTGGTGGCGCTCAACTCCGATCTGGCCAGTCCCGGCCAGGTCGCCAGCGGCAGCTTCAGCGAGGCGGTCAACGCCAGCAACGGCCAGGTGCGGGTATGGCGCAGCGGCGCTGGGAGCGGTGGCGATAACGGTGGTGGTGAGCCCGGCGCCTTGGTCAGCGTCAACTTCCGCTGCGACAACGGCGTGACGCAGCCCGGCGATAGCGTCTACGCGGCCGGTAACGTCAGCCAGCTTGGCAACTGGAGCCCAACATCGGCCGTGCGCCTGACCGATACCAGCGGCTACCCGACCTGGAAAGGCAGCATCTCGCTGCCTGCCGGCCAGAACGTGGAATGGAAATGCCTGATCCGCAATGAGGCCAACGCAACGCTGGTGCGGCAGTGGCAGGGCGGGGCGAACAACCGCCTGACGCCCAGCGAAGGCACCAGTACGGTCGGGCGCTTCTAGCCCTAAGAAGCACGAGTACCTGTGGCCCGCCTCGCCTATGTGAGGCGGGTTTTTTGTTGGCGGCACCGTTGTGTTGGGTTCGGCCGTGGTTCCTGGTAGCCGCGTGGCTGTTGCTGGGATCGTTGTGGTGGGCTGAAGCCCACCCTACGGCGGCTGGTCCAGCTGCGGATTTTGAGCGAGACAGCGCAGGTGCTGCTGGTGCCTACAGGGACGACTGCCGTTGCGAGTCGCACGCTTACGCGTAGGGCGAGATTGGCTGCATCGTAGAATGGGCTTCAGCCCACCGCAGCGGAGCTTCGCCTTGCAGCCAACCTTCAGGTTTCCGCTGTGGCCATAGCGTCGCCCCACCCGCGCGGCTCATACCTCTTGGGCGTTCTGAACATCTGCCAATTGCCATCGAATCGCCTGGGCTTCGGCCTGGCGTAAGTCATCGAGCAAGGCATCGCGGCCGGGGTTTCGCTCGTTGGCCAGCGCGCCGCTGGCGAGCAGATCGGCATGCAGGGCAATGGCTTTATCCCGGAGCCAGGCCAGGCGCTGCAGGGTCAGCGGCGTGCAGCTCTGCCCGCTGAGGTCGTCCTTCACGTCCAGCCAGTGCGAGCGCCAGGCCTCCTGCAGGTATAACCCGCCTAGATCGCCAGCCAGCGCGTTGCGCCAGCGACGCATCAGGCCGCTCAGCCAGTCCAGCACGCCCTGGCTGGCACCACGGGCGGCGAGTTCTCGCTGCAACCGCTCGTAGGCATCCAGCGCGATGCGTTTCTCCAGCTCGAAATCCGCCAGTGCCCATGTCTCGCTTTGCTGTTCCAGACGCAGCAGGCAGGCGAACAGCTGGCGTGTCTCGAAGCGCTCGGCGGGGTGAAAGCCAGGCGAGGCCAGGCCGTCGCTGTTGTACTGGCGCAGCGGGTCGAAGGGGTAGAGGTAGCCGAAATCGAACAGGCGGATGCGGCCATCGTCCAGGGTATTGCCAGGCGCCAGATCCCATTCGAACAGGCCGGCCAGCAGCAGGGCGATCAGCAGGTCGAACAGCTCGACAAGCTGACGTTCGTCCCAGCGATCGATGCGCCGGCCTTCGACCCAGGGCGACAGCACGATGCCCTGCTGCAGCGAGGCGTACTGCGTCGGCACGATACCGGCCAGGCGTTCGGCCTGCTCCGGCGTGCGCATCAGCCGGGCAAGGTCGCGGCGGCGCTGCAGCTCGTTGAGAAAGCTCGTCTGGCCGTCCGGGTTCTGCACACGACAGGGCCGCCGGGCGACCTTCAGCGCCCACTCGCGCCCGGCCAGCTGCACGCGATAGACCCGAGCGGTCAGGCCGTCGTCGAGGCAGGCGCGCACCCAGGGCTCGTCGCCACGCACCGCCGCCAGTTGTTCCGGTGGCAGCGGGCAATCCTCCGCGTGGCCCAGGCGAAACTCGGTGCCGCTGGCAAGAAAGGCCAGCTGGGCCTGGCGCCGTGCCGCGGCGGTCAACGAGGCGGCGCTCATCGTGCCTGCACCACGATGACCTTGTCCTCGCCCAGCTCGCGGGCGAAGGCATAGGGCTGGCCGGGCGAAAGCAGTTTGTGTTCACCCGCGCCGATGGCTGGATGCCGCGCACGGAACTGGCCAATCCGCTGCCAGTGCTCGATCAATCCAGCGATCTCGGGCCGCTCGTGCTCGGCCCAGTTCATCGAGCTGCGCGTGCCCTGATACGGGTCCGAACCGCTGGCACCGAAGGCGCGCGCGCTTTCGTCGCCGTAATAGACCTGCACCGCACCGGGCGCCAGCAGCAGGGCGGCGGCGAGGCCGCGCTGGCGGGTCAGGTCGCCCTTGGCTAGCTGGTTGAACAGCGCTGTGTCGTGGGACGAGGCGTAGCTCAGCAGGTTGTGCCCGGGCGTCTCGGCCAGGCGCCTGGCATAGTCGGCGTAGCTGGGTTCGGCGGCGGCGAGGCAGTCGCTGGCAGCCACGGCCTGCTCCTGAAAGTCGAAGTTGATCAGCGCATCGAAGCCCTGGTTCAGATAGTCGCTGGCTTCGGGGCCGTGGCCGAACACTTCGCCGACCATCCAGAACAGCTCGCTGGCCATGGGATCGTCCGGGTTGGTACGAGCCCAATCGGCGCGGGCGCGCTCCGCGGCGGCGCGCAGTTCGGCCCAGGTGGCGGGTTCGACATGCTTGACGGTGTCGACACGAAAGCCGTCGACGCCGAACTCGCGGACCCAGCCGGTCAGCCATTCGATCAGGTAGTCGCGCACCCGGTAGCCTTCGCGCGGCTCGGCACGGGTCTGCGCCTTGTGCGCGAGAAACTCCGGCAGCGCGACGACCGCCTCGGACTCGTGCGGAAATCCGGCAGAAAGGCCAGCGAGCCCTTGAGCGGATCGACCGTGCTACTGGGCGGCGTGTCGTAATCGGCGATGCCGGCCCGCACCCAGTCGCGGCCCCACCAGGCGGCCCAGCTCGGGTGCTCGTAATCCACCAGGTTGTGGTAGGCGTGCAGGTTCTCGTGCGGCTCCGGCTGCCAGGCGCTCCACTGCTCGGGCAGGTAGTCGGCCATGCCGTCGCGCAGGGCGCCGAAGCCCTGTTGCTGCATGTCCTGCAGGGTCGAGTAGCCGGGGTGGTTCATCACCACATCGAACAGCACGCGGATGCCGCGGGCATGGGCCTCGCTGATGAGGGCGCGCAGGTCGTCGTCGCTGCCCATGTTGGCGTCGAGCTGGGTGAAGTCGAGTGCGTAGTAGCCGTGGTAACCGTAGTGGCGGAAGTCGCCGCGATCGCCGCCGCCGACCCAGCCGTGGATCTGCTCGTAGGGCGCGCTGATCCACAGCGCGTCGACGCCCAGGCTGGCGATATGGTCGAGCCGCTCGGTCAGCCCCTTGAGGTCGCCACCGTGGAAGGTGCCGATCTCATCCTTGCCATCCGGCTCGCGGCCATAGCTGCGGTCGTTGCTCGGGTCGCCGTTGGCGAAGCGGTCGGTGAGTACGAAATAGACGATCGCGTTGCGCCAGTCGCGTGCGACCGGCTGCTCGGGCGCTTCGGCGCGTTCGAGCAGCAGCAGACCGTCACTGCCGGCGGCGGGCTGCAGCCTGACCCGGCCGTCGCGGACCACCGCCGTGGCGCCGGACAGTGCGTCGCGCAGGGTTTCGCCGTCGTGGAACACCTCGCCAACGGTCACCTCCACTGCGCCGCCCTCCCATGGCTTGCAGACCGCGGTGGCTGCCTGCGGCTCGGCGGCCTTGATCGGCAGCAGGCGCAGGGCCGGCGCGGCGCCGGTCTCGACGATCAGCCGATAGCGTCCGGCTTCAGGCACTTCGTAGCGGTAAATGCTGTCTGTGCCAAGCGGCTGACGGCGAAAGGGCGCAAGGGCCACGGCCTCGCCACTGGCCTGGGGCATGCGCAACTGCAACTGGCCGGGCGCGAGACTGAGCTCGATGTCGTAGCGGTCGTTGGCCAGGGCATTCCAGCTCAGCGGCAGCGGCTGGCCATCCAGCCGGGCGGCCAGCTCGGGATCGGCCAGTACGGGCAGCGGAAGGGTGAGTCCGAGCAGCAGCGACAGGGCGGGTAGGCGGTGGGCACGCATCGAAGTGGCTCCATTATGCTTTTTCGCCACATTTGACTGCGCGTCGGCTGCCAGGTATAGGCGTAAGCGCTAGGCTGATGGCGTATTTTGTGCGCTTGCGGGCCACTGCCTACGCCCCACATCTACGCCCTCCGCCTCCTGGAGGGGGAGGATGTAGATGGCACGGGACGCGCCGAGGATGGAACGACTGCCAGAGCCTCAGGCCGGCAGCAGGTGGAACAACTAATAAGAAGCCACGAGGAAAGCGAAGCATGAACAAGAAATTCTGGTGTATCGCCACCGTCGGCCTGGCGGCCACCTTCAGCCTGCCGCTACCGGCGCTGGCGGCGATCGAGGAAGGCAAGCTGGTCGTCTGGATCAACGGCGACAAGGGCTATAAAGGCCTGGCCGAAGTCGGCAAGAAGTTCACCGCCGAAACCGGCATTCCTGTCGAAGTGGCCCACCCCGACAGCGCCACCGACAAGTTCCAGCAGGCCGCAGCCACCGGCAATGGCCCGGACATCTTCATCTGGGCCCATGACCGCATTGGCGAATGGGCCAAGAGCGGCCTGCTCACCCCAGTCACCCCCAGCGCCGACACCAAGTCCGGCATCGCCGACTTCTCCTGGCAGGCGGTGACCTACGACAACAAGCTGTGGGGCTACCCGATTTCGGTGGAAACCATCGGCCTGATCTACAACAAGGCGCTGGTGGACACCCCGCCGAAGACCTTCGATGACGTTCTCGCGCTAAACGAGAAGCTCGCCGCCCAAGGCAAGCGCGCCATTCTCTGGGACTACAACAACACCTATTTCACCTGGCCGCTACTTTCGGCCAAGGGCGGCTACGTGTTCGAGCAGACCGATGGCGGTTACAACGTCAAGTCCACCGGGGTTAACAACGCTGGCGCCAAGGCCGGTGCGCAGGTGCTGCGCGACCTGATCGACAAGGGTGCAATGCCCAAGGGTGCCGACTACAGCGTGGCTGAGGCGGCGTTCAACAAAGGCGATTCGGCGATGATGATCAGCGGCCCCTGGGCCTGGTCGAACATCGAGAAGAGTGGCATCGACTTCGGCGTAGCACCGATTCCGGGAGTCGACGGCGAGCCGGGCAAGCCCTTCGTCGGCGTCGCGGCTGCGCTGCTCAACGCCGCAAGCCCGAACAAGGATCTGGCCGTGGAGTTCCTCGAGAACTACCTGCTGCAGGTCGAGGGGCTGAAGACCGTGAACGCCGACGTGCCGCTGGGCGCGGTGGCCAACACGGCCTATATGGAAGAGCTGTCCGCCAACCCGCACATCAAGGCGACCTTCGAGAACGCGCAAATGGGTGAGCCGATGCCCAACGTGCCGGAGATGGGGGCGTTCTGGTCATCCATGGCCGCTGCGCTGACCAACATCACCTCCGGCCGACAGGACGTCGATGCCGCGCTGGATGATGCCGCCAAGCGCATCACCCGTTGAACCCGTCGCCGGCCGCCTGCACAGGCGTGCCGGCAGACTAAGCTCCGTTCATATAGGTTCTTCTCCCGTGAATGCCCGTGCCGAGTTGCCCAGCCCTGCCATGACCCGTTCGACTCCCTGGGGCCTGCCCCGCCCCGTGACCACAGGCCTGCGCTGGCTGCTTTGGCTGGCCTTCAATGCCTTTGCGCTGTATCTGGTGGTTGCCCTCTACGTTCAGGGGCAGATGGCATTCGCCCTGCTCGGGCTGGTGGTCTCGGGCATCGCCAGCTACCTGTTCATCAACCGGCGCATGTACGCGCAGCGCTACATCTTCCCGTCGGTGGCGGGGATGCTGGTGTTCGTGATCTTCCCGCTGCTCTACACCGTGGGCATCGGCTTTACCAACTACAGCGGCAGCCATCTGCTGAGCCAGGCACAGGTCGAGCGTTATCACCTCAATCAGACCTACCTGGCCGGCGAGCGCTTCCGTTTTACGCTGCATCAAAGTCCTGATGGCGAGCGCTTGCGCATCGACAAGGGCGAGCAGGGCGTGTTCGTCAGCCCGCCGTTGACCGGAGAGCCAGACGTCGATGCGCCGCTTTCCCTGCAACCGGCCGAAGCCGCTGGTGAGTTGGGCGATGCGCTGGCGCTGCGCGAGGTGATACAGCGACGCAAGGCGCTGGAACAGTGGGTGATGCAGGCCCCGGACGGCAGCCTGCTGCGGCTGTACGGGCTGCGCGAGGTGGCGGCGGTGGAGCCACAATATCGGCAGGATGGCCCCGGCGTGCTGGTCGACAACCGCACTGGCGCGCGGCTGACCGCCGACATGGAGCGCGGCTTCTATGTCGACGAAACCGGCAAGGCTGTGCCACCGGGCTTCACCGTGTTCGCCGGCTTCGCCAACTTCTCCCGGGTGCTGACCGAGCCGAGCATCCGCGAACCCTTCATGCAGATCTTCGCCTGGACCTTCGCCTTCGCCGGTCTGACGGTGGTCTTCACGCTGGCCTTGGGCCTGGTGCTGGCCAGCCTGCTGCAGTGGGAACTGGTGCGCGGCAAGGCCTTCTACCGGCTGATGCTGATCCTTCCGTATGCGGTACCGGCATTCATTTCCATCCTGGTGTTCCGCGGCCTGTTCAACCAGAACTTCGGTGAGATCAACCTGCTGCTCGATAGCCTGTTCGGCATGCGCCCGGACTGGTTCAGCGACCCGGCCCTGGCGCGCACGATGATTCTCATCGTCAACACCTGGCTCGGCTACCCGTACATGCTGCTGCTGTGCATGGGGCTGCTGCAGGCCATCCCGCGGGACCAGTACGAGGCATCGGCGATCGACGGCGCCAGTCCGCTGGACAACCTGCTGCGCATCACCCTGCCGCAGCTGATCAAGCCGCTGATGCCGCTGCTGATCGCAAGCTTTGCCTTCAACTTCAACAACTTCGTGCTGATCACGCTGTTGACCCGCGGCGGCCCGGACATCATCGGCGCGACCACGCCGGCCGGCACCACGGACCTGCTGGTCAGCTACACCTACCGCATCGCCTTCCAGGACTCCGGGCAGGACTTCGCCCTGGCCGCGGCGATCGCCACGATGATCTTCCTGCTGGTGGGCGCCATGGCGCTGCTCAACCTCAAACTCTCGAAAGTGAAGGTATAAGGAGAACCGCATGGCCATGGTGCAACCCAAATCCGCCCGTTACCGGCTGTGGGCAACCCACGCGGCGCTGCTGGCGTTCGTTGCGGTGATCCTCTTTCCGCTGCTGATGGTGATCTCGATTTCCTTCCGCGAGGGTAACTTCGCCACCGGCAGCCTTTTCCCCGAGAACCCGACGCTGGAGCACTGGTCGCTGGCGCTGGGCATCCCCTACACCCACGAGGATGGCAGCGTCACCCAGCCGCCATTCCCGGTGCTGCTGTGGCTGTGGAATTCGGTGAAGATCGCGCTGGTCAGCTCGGTGCTGATCCTGCTCTTGTCGACCACCAGCGCCTACGCCTTCGCACGCATGCGTTTCGGCGGCAAAGCGCCGATCCTCAAAGGCATGCTGATCTTTCAGATGTTTCCGCCGGTACTCTCGCTGGTGGCCATCTACGCGCTGTTCGACCAGCTTGGTCAGCACGTCAGCTGGCTCGGGGTGAACAGCCACGGCGCGGTGATCGTCGCCTCGCTGGGCGGCATGGCACTGCATATCTGGACCATCAAGGGTTACTTCGAGAGCATCGATGCCTCGTTGGAGGAAGCCGCCATCGTAGATGGCGCGACCACCTGGCAGGCGTTCTTCCATATCCTGTTGCCGATGAGCGTGCCGATCCTGGCGGTGGTGTTCATCCTGGCATTCATCACCAGTGTCACCGAGTACCCCATCGCCTCGGTGCTGCTGATGGACGTGGACAAGCTGACCCTGTCGGTGGGTGCCCAGCAGTACCTGTACCCGCAAAACTACCTGTGGGGTGATTTCGCCGCGGCGGCGGTGCTCTCCGGGATACCCATCACCGCGGTGTTCCTCTACTGCCAGAAGTGGATCGTCGGCGGTCTTACCGCGGGCGGCGTGAAGGGCTGAAGGATATAGCGAAACAGGCGCCAGACCGGGGAGCGGAAGCTATGCGAGCCGGTTCGCCAGGCCACGACGAGAACAATAACGAGAACAGGGAGCCGTCCATGAATGCCTCGATGCCAGCCTTGCTGCCGCTGATCCCCACCAAGCTGGCGATCCCCATGCTGCCGCCAGGTCTGCTCGAACGCCCACGACTGGACGAGTGGCAGCTGCGCCTGCCGCAGGTACGCCTGGCCGTGCTGCATGCGGCCAGCGGCTTCGGCAAAACCACCCTGGCAGCGCAATGGGCGCGGGCCTTCGATGGCCGCGTCGCCTGGCTACAGCTGCATGCCAGCGACAACCTGGCGCTGCAGTTCGGCCGCTACCTGACCCAGGCGCTGGACCGCCAGCTCGATGCCGGTTGCCCGCTATCCGCTGCACTCGCCGAGCTGGGCCAGGTCTCGCTGGATGCGCTGTTCACTCAACTGCTGGCCGAACTGCCGGGCGAGCACGAGGCGATCCTGATCGTGCTCGATGAATTTGAAGTGCTGCACGAGCGTGAGCTGATCGCCGGGTTGCGCTTCTTCCTGCGGCATATGCCCTGCTGGATGACGTTGCTGGTGTGCAGCCGCCGGCTGCCGGAGCTTGGCGTTGCCGAGCTGCGGGTCAAGCATCAGCTGCTGCTGCTCGATGCCCGCCAGCTGGCGTTCGAGGACGACGAGGTGCAGGCCCTGCTGGAGCTGGGCGTGCCGGTAAACATCAACCGCGAGCAGGTCGAACGGCTCAACCGCCGCATCGGTGGCTGGCCCTGCGCACTGCAGCTGGCGCTGCAGGAAGTGCAGACCAGCCGCGGCATGGACCTGTTTCTGGAAAACCTGCTGCTTGGCCACCCCGATATCCGCGACTACATGCGCGAACAGGTAATCGAGGGGCTGCCCGAGGACCTGCGCGGTTTTCTCGAGGCGACCTGCCTGCTCGACCGCTTCGACGCCGCCCTGGCCGATCGTCTGACCGAGGCCTGTCACGGCCGCGAAATGCTCGAGCGGCTCGAGCGCAGCGGGCTGTTCATCCAGCCGCTGGACAGCCTGCGTCGCTGGTACAGCTATCACCCATTGTTCGCCGTGTTCCTGCAGGGCGAGCTGCGCACCCACCAGCCGCAGCGGGTCAATCAGCTGCATCTGCGTGCCGCCGAGGCGCTACTGGCCGAGAACATGCCCGAAGAGGCCGCACGGCACGCGGTGCAGGCGAGTGATCCGCAGCAGGTCGCGGAAATTCTGCAGCGCCACGGGCGCGCCTTCTATCGTCAGGGCCGTCTCGGGCTATTGCAGCAATGCCTGGAAACCCTGCCGGAGCCGGTAATCGCCGGCTCGCCGCTGCTAACCCTGTTGCAGGCCTGGGTGTCGCAGAACTCCTATCAGTTCGATCACGTCGAGCGCTGGTTCAAGGCCAGCGAGCTGACCCTGCAGCGCAGCTGCTCCGAACAGGATTGGGCGCGCATTGTCTGCGAGTTCAATGCCGTCCGGGCGCAGGTGGCGATGAACCAGGGCGATGAACAACGCGCCATCGCACTGGCTCAGGAGGCGCTGACCCGCGAACCGCTGATCATGCGCACCTCGCGCGTGGCAGCGATGTCAGGGCTAGCCGAGGCGCATTTCGTGCAGGGGGCACTGCCGCAGGCGCAGAAGCAGTACGAGGAAGCCGAGCGTCGCGCACGGGAGATCAATGCTTCGCATCTGGTGGTGTGGAACCTTGGCCAACTGTCTGAAATCGCCATCGCCCAGGGGCATCTGCAGAAGGCCTACACGCTGCAGGAAAGGGCCATCCAGTACATCGAACAGCAGAACCTGCAGGCCACGCCGATTGTCGAGTTCATCTACCGGATACGCGGTCAGGTGCTGCTGGAGTGGCATCAGCTGGATGCCGCCGAGCAGTGCGCGCTGCAGGGCATCCAGATTCTCGACGAACTTGGTGACCAGCGCTGGCGCCTACAGAGCCACGCACTGCTGGCCGGCGTCGCCTACGCCCGCGGCCAGCAGAATGCCTGTGCCGATTACATTAGCCAGATGCAAACGATGCTCGCCGATGACCGCTACCACATCGACTGGCTGGCCAACGCCCATGCGGTGATGCTTGCCTACTGGGATTCCAGCCAGGATCGCGAGGCGATTCGCCAATGGCTGATCAGCGCGCCGCCGGTCAGTGCCGGTGCCAACCACTTTTCCCAGCTCAACGCGCGCAACCACGCCCGTGCCCATGTGGCGCTGGGGCAGCTGGACAGCGCGCTGCCCATCCTGCGCCAGCTGCTGACCGACGCCGAGTGTCACGGTCTGCTGATGGACCGCAATCGCAACCACATCCTCCTGGCGCAGCTGCACTGGCTGCGTGAAGAACGCCAGCAGGCGCTGGATCACCTGCAGCGCGCCATGTCCCTGGCCAGCGGTAGCGGCGCAATCGGCAGCTTCCTGCGAGTCGGCAAGCCGATCATCGGCATGCTCAAGTGCCTGCTGCATGAGCGCACCCTCGACGAGCCGGAAGCCCAGCGTGCCACGCGGCTGATCCAGCTGGCGCAGCAGCAGCGCGACTTCAGTCGCGCCATCCGCATCACCCTCGACGAGGCGGTGATCCAGGACATCATCAACCGTCCCGACGTACCCGAGCTGATCCGCCGCTCACCGCTGACCCGGCGCGAATGGCAGGTGCTCAGCCTGATCCACGCCGGGCAGTCCAACGAGCAGATCGCCGATCACCTCAACGTCGCGCCCACCACCATCAAGACGCACATCCGCAGCCTCTACCAGAAGCTCAACATCGCCCATCGCAGCGAAGCGGTGCAGCTGGCACGCGACCTGCTGAGCAAGATTCAGGGCGACTAGGCCCGCTCGCCGCCGCCGATGCGACCGGCTATGCTCGCGGGCCGTACAGCACAACAGGGATGTGGCGGATGATAACGACAGCTCAACGAACCGGCCGGCGCCCGCTCGGCGCAGCACAGCACGACGGAGGCCGCCCATGAGCCTGGCCCGCGTGCTGTTTATCGCCGCCGTCCTGGGTCTCGGCTACAAACTGTGGAGCGGCCATCAGCAGGAGGCATTGCTCCAGGCAAGCACGACAAGCAGCCCCTCGGGGTTCATCTCGGTGGCGATGCCCGGTGGTGCGCGCCCGGGCGTGGTGATGGTTTTTGCGCCGGTCAACTGTCCTTCTGATGAAGCGCGGCGGGCCGACGAGCTGGCGGCCGGGCTGTCCCGCATGGGCATCGCGGTGCAGCGCTTCAGCCACTTCAGTACCGAGACGAGCAACCCCAACGCTGAGCAGCAGGCGCAGCTGCAGCGCACCGTCGCGGTGCTCAATGGTGGTATTCCCGCCGTGTTCTTCAATGGCATGGGCAAGGCCAACCCGACCCTGGACGAGGTAGTGGCCCAGGTTCGCGCGCCGCGCTGAGCTCACCGGCAGTGCGCCGATAGCGCTTGGGCTGCAGGGCGCCGCTTAGCCCTTCCATTGCGTTTGGAAGAAGGCGGGCAGGGTGTTGGCGCGCTGCGACGCTGAGGTCAGATGCGGAAAGGCGCCGTCCGGCGCCAGCGTGTCGGGCAGGGTGATACGGGCGAAGTCATAGGCGACCACCGCGCTGATATCCACCTGGCCCATGCGCTCGCCCAGCAATGGTCGCTCGCCGCGCTCGGCCTGGCGTGCGTCCAGCAATGCCAGTGCGCCGCGCGCCTGATCTTCGCAATGACGATACCAGTCGTCCCAGACCAGCCCTTCTGGCCGCCGATCGCGTTCGTAGTAGGCCGCCACGGTTTTCTCGCAGGCACCGACGGCGAAGGCCAGCAGGTTCATCGCCTCGCTGCGCTGGGGGCCGGACAGCGGCAGCAGTGCGCGCTCGGCGCCCGCCTGCTGATCGAAATAATCGAGAATGGCGTTGCTGTCGATCAGCACCTGGCCATCGTCCAGCACCAGCGCCGGCAAGCGACCCAGCGGCGAGTATCCGCGAATCTTCAGACTATCCGTCAGGACGCTGAGCGGTTCGTTGGTGAATGGTACGTCCAACAGATGCAGGCTGACGCCGACGCGGCGGACGAAAGGCGACATGTAGCGACCGATCAGTTTCACAGGCAGTGCTCCAGAGGCGATTGGACGGTGCATCAACCCTAGTCGAGCCCGCCGGTGGATGCGAAGGCGCCGGGCCGAACCGTCCATCGCCTCGCCCGCTCGCCGCCGGGCGGGGGAGGAGGAGCGCAGCGCCAGGCTGTGGCACCCTCGGGCCTTCAGAGATGGAGGCGTTGCCATGGCGATGAGCGAGAAGCAGAAGATGCTGGCCGGCGAGCTGTACTACCCCGGTGACCCGGAGATCCTCGCCGATCAGGCCGCTGCCAAGGCCTGGATGGTGCGCTACAACGCGGCGCTCGCGGCCTCGCCGGACGAGCGTCGGGCGCTGCTGGCCGAGCGGCTGGCTGCGGTCGGTGCCGGCGCGGTGATCCGCCCGCCGTTCCACTGCGACTACGGCTACAACATCCATCTGGGCGAAGGCGCCTTCCTCAACTTCAACTGCGTGATTCTCGATGTGGTCGAGGTGCATATTGGCGCCGGTGCGCAGATCGGCCCGGCGGTGCAGCTCTACACCGCCGATCACCCGCGTGACCCCGAGGCGCGCCGCACGGGCGTGGAGTTCGGCCGGCCGATCCATATCGGCCGCAACGTCTGGGTTGGCGGCGGGGCGATCATCCTCCCGGGTGTGACGGTCGGTGACGACGCGGTGATCGGCGCCGGCAGCGTGGTCACTCGTGACGTGCCGGCCGGCGCCACGGTGGTCGGCAACCCGGCGCGGCTGCGCTGACCGGCTCGCTGTCTACGCCCTCGGCAAGCGGGCGGTCTACGCCCAGGCCTTACGCCTGCAACAGCCCGCCGCCGGAGGATGTTGCGACCGGTTGCCGCACCTAGAGTGGCCACATCTTCACTGGTCACTCATAGGTAACGTGGCATGTCCGAGCAACTTCAGAATTGGTGGCGCGGCGGGGTGATCTATCAGGTCTACCCACGTAGTTTCTTCGACAGCAACGGCGACGGCGTGGGCGACCTGCCCGGCGTGCTGCACAAGCTGGACTACATCGCCAGCCTCAACGTCGACGCCATCTGGCTGTCGCCTTTCTTCACCTCACCGATGAAGGATTTCGGCTACGACGTGGCCGATTACCGCGGTGTCGATCCGCTGTTCGGCACGTTGGATGACTTCGTCCGGCTGGTCGAGGCGTGCCACGAACGCGGCATGCGCGTGCTGATCGACCAGGTGCTAAACCATTCCTCCGACCAGCATCAGTGGTTCGTCGAAAGCCGTTCCAGCCGCGACAACGAAAAGGCCGACTGGTACGTCTGGGCCGACCCCAAGCCGGACGGCACCGTGCCGAACAACTGGCTGTCGGTGTTCGGCGGTCCGGCCTGGAGCTGGGACAGCCGGCGCCGGCAGTACTACCTGCATAACTTCCTCTCCAGCCAGCCGGACCTGAACTTCCACTGCCAGGCCGTGCAGGATCAGGTGCTCGATGATATGGAGTTCTGGCTCAAGCTCGGCGTGGACGGCTTCCGCCTGGATGCCGCGAACTTCTACTTCCACGATGCCGAACTGCGCGACAACCCGCCAAATACCGAGATTCGCGAAGGCAGCATCGGTGTGCGTATCGACAACCCTTACGCCTACCAGCGCCATATCTACGACAAGACACGGCCGGAGAACATGGGCTTCCTGCGGCGCCTGCGCGCCCTGCTGCAGCGTTACCCCGGTGCCTCCTCGGTGGCGGAGATCGGTTGCGACGAGTCGCTACGCACCATGGCCGCCTACACCAGCGGCGGCGACACGCTGCACATGGCGTATTCCTTCGACCTGCTCACCGAGCAGTGCAGCCCGGCCTATATCCGCCACACCGTGGAAGGCATCGAGCGCGAACTCGCGGACGGTTGGTCGTGCTGGTCCATGGGTAACCACGACGTGGTGCGGGTGATGACGCGCTGGGCGCTCAATGGCCGACCCGACCCGGAGCGCGGCCGGTTGCTGATGGCACTGTTGTTATCCCTGCGTGGCAGCGTTTGCATGTACCAGGGCGAAGAGCTGGGCCTGCCGGAAGCGGAACTGCGCTACGAAGATCTGGTCGATCCGTACGGCATTACCTTCTGGCCGGAATTCAAAGGGCGCGACGGTTGCCGCACGCCGATGCCGTGGCAGAGCGAGGCGCATCATGCCGGCTTTACCGGGAGCCAGCCGTGGTTGCCGGTGGATGACTCGCACCGCTCGCTGTCGGTGGCGGCGCAGGAAGCCGATCCGCATTCGATGCTCAACTGTTATCGGCGCTTTCTCGGCTGGCGACGTGAGCAGCGCCTGCTGATCGAGGGCGATATCCACATGGTCTACCATGACGACGCCCTGCTGGTGTTCGAGCGGCGCCTCGGCGAGCAAGTCTGGCTGTGCCTGTTCAACCTGGGCGACGTGCCGCGCAGCTATGAGCTGCCCGGGCAGGCGGTGCCGCTGGTGGACGTGCCGGCCAGCTTCGCCGAATACGATGGGCAATGGGCACGGCTGCCGGCCCATGGTTTCGGCTACGTGCGGCTCGAGGGTTAAGCGAGTTGGCAGCGGTGGGCCAGCCCGCCGCTGCAAATAGAGAGTGCATGGCGGCATCCAACGGAGAACAACAACGATGGCCAGTGTCACGCTGCGCGACATCTGCAAGAGTTACGACGGTACGCCGATCACCCGGCATATCGATCTGGATATCGAAGACGGTGAGTTCGTCGTCTTCGTCGGCCCATCCGGTTGCGGCAAATCCACCCTGCTGCGATTGATCGCCGGGCTGGAGGACATCACCTCGGGCGATCTGCTGATCGGCGACCAGCGGGTCAATGACCTGCCACCCAAGGATCGCTCGGTGGGCATGGTCTTTCAGTCTTACGCGCTCTATCCGCACATGACCGTGGCCGAGAACATGGCCTTCGGCCTCAAGCTCGCCAGCGTCGACAAGCGCGAGATCGCGCGCCGCGTGGAGGCGGTCGCGGAAATCCTGCAACTGGAAAAGCTGCTCGAACGCAAACCCAAGGACCTCTCCGGCGGTCAGCGCCAGCGCGTCGCCATCGGTCGCACCATGGTCCGCGAGCCAAAGGTCTTCCTCTTCGACGAGCCACTGTCGAACCTCGATGCTTTTCTCCGCGTGCAGATGCGCATCGAGATTGCCCGTCTGCACCAGCGCATCCGCTCCACCATGATCTACGTGACCCACGATCAGGTTGAAGCCATGACCCTGGCCGACAAGATCGTGGTGCTCAATGCCGGCGAAATTGCCCAGGTCGGCCAACCGCTGCATCTGTACCACTACCCGAAGAACCGTTTCGTGGCTGGCTTTCTTGGCTCGCCGCAAATGAACTTCGTCGAGGTGCGGGCCATTTCCGCCAGCCCTGAAGCCGTCACCATCGAGCTGCCCAGCGGTTACCCACTGACCCTGCCGGTGGACGGCAGCGCGGTGAGCCCCGGCGACCCGCTCACCCTCGGCATCCGCCCCGAACATTTCGTCATGCCGGAAGAGGCCGACTTCACCTTCCACGGCCAGATCACCGTGGCCGAACGTCTGGGCCAGTACAACCTGCTCTACCTCACCCTGGAACGCCTGCAGGACGTCATTACCCTCTGCGTCGACGGCAACCTGCGCGTCACCGAAGGCGAAACCTTCGCCGCCGGCCTCAAGGCCGACAAGTGCCATCTGTTCCGTGAAAACGGCGAGGCCTGCACCCGGCACTATCGGGAGCCGGCGATTTACGGATGATTGGTTCAATACGCTGTGCGTAGAAGGGCAGCGCTGCGACAGGGCTCAATCGCCCTGCCGCGCCAATCAGGGAGTAGGGCAGGCCTCGCGCTGCACTTGCTGCAGGCGTCTGAACCAAGGGGCGCGACGCTAGGGGCGGTGCCCGCCGGCGTTGTCCTTCGCCCCATCCACCCTCCGCAAACACCGCGTTTGCAATGCTGCGCCCGATGGAGACTCGATAGCGCGCTATAGGGTGTACCATCGGGCTCTGCTCATCAGATAGTAGTCAGCCATGTCCACGCTAAGCGAAGAGAGCCGCCAGATCGTAGCTTCTCTGGCGCACCGTGCTGGTCCCGATGCTGACACTGCACGAATTGCCGAAGCGATCGTCGCGATACTGCAGGATATAAGCGCAGCCTTTACGCCCATCATTGGTCAGCAAGGCGTGATCGCGCTTTATCGCCGCAGCCTGCATCTGTGTGCATCCACCCATCCTCGTTTGGCCTGCACGTATGACAATTTGCAGACGCCGATGGATCTGATTGAACTCAAAACCGTACTCGTCGAGCAGGACGAAACCGACGCGCAGTTTTTCGGTGAGATGTTGCTGACTACTCTCTACGAGCTGCTGACCACGCTGATCGGGCCCTCGCTTACCGCACGTCTGCTTCGTGGCGTGTGGCAGCCTTCTTTGAGTGAAACCCCTTCGCAGGAAAATTCGCCATGAGCACCAAAGTAGCTATCAACCGTCTGGCCACCGGCGTGCCAGGACTGGACGAGGTGCTGGGCGGAGGCCTTCCGGAGTTTTCGTTCAACCTCATTGCCGGTCCGCCTGGCTGCGGCAAAACCACCCTCGCGCACCAGATGATGTTTTCCCTGGCGACGCCTGAACGCCCGGCGCTGTTCTTTACGGTACTCGGCGAGCCGCCGCTTAAGATGCTGCGTTATCAGCAGCAGTTCGACTTCTTCGACAGCGAAGCGATAAACCGGTCGATTCGCTACATCAACCTGGCCGACGACACCCTGGCCGGCGATCTGGACGAAGTGCTGCGGCGTATCGTCAGTGAAGTCGAGGCGCACTCCCCGTCGCTGGTGTTCGTCGACTCATTCCGCTCCGTGGTTCTGGCCAGCCAGACCCAGGACAACCCGAACAACAACCTGCCGCAGTTTATCCAGCAACTGGGGATGCTGATGACTACTTGGCAGGCGACGACCTTCCTGATCGGTGAGTACTTCACCGAAACCGACACCAACCCGATTTTCACCGTGGCCGATGGCCTGATCTGGTTACGCCAGAGCGTCGAGCGCAATTCCATGGTGCGCAAGATGGAGATCATGAAGATGCGCGGCCAGCCGACCCTGCCGGGGCTGCACACCTTCCGCATCACCACTGGGGGGATCAAGGTCTTCGCACCGGCAATCGCCAATCTTTCGGTGGATGCGCCACCTGAATCTCCGATCAAGCGCTTGAAAATGGGCGTGCCCGCTTTGGACGAAATGCTCGGTGGCGGCCTGCCTCGGGGGTACTCGTTGCTGGTAGCAGGACCGTCGGGCTCGGGTAAGAGCATTCTGGCCGCGACCTTCCTGGCCGAAGGCGCGCGCAATGGCGAAACCGGCGTAATCGCCGTGTTCGAGCAGCGGCCCAGCTACTCGCAGAATCCCAAGTTGGCCAACCTGATCATGAGCGGGCAGGTAGGTTTGGTGGACAGCCGTGCCCCGGATCTTTCCATCGACGAAGTCGTCCAGTTACTCCTGAGCGAGATCAGCCGACTGAACGCCACCCGGGTGGTAATCGATTCGCTGTCGGGCTTCGAACTGGCGCTGGCGCCGACCTTCCGAGAGGACTTCCGTGAGTCATTGTCGCGCATGGTCACGGCGCTGACGGGGGCCGGGGTCAGCGTGTTGATGACCTCTGAGCTGGAGGACCGCTACACCGACTTGCGCTTCAGCCCTTACGGTACGGCGTTCATGACCGACGCGATCATCGTGCAGCGCTATATTGAAGTGGAAAGCCGCTTGCTGCGCATCATGGCGGTGGTCAAGGTACGGGCCAGCGCGCACTGCAATGAGTTGCGCCAATACCACATCGACGAAAACGGCCTGCAGATTCGCGACATGCTGCCGGATCAAGAAGGACTGCTCGGTGGCCGACCGACGAACAGGGTGCAGGACCGCCACACGCAGGACATAAAAAATGTTTGAGCCCGACTCGTGAGCGAAAACGACGGCAAGGAGGAACGCGAGGTGGCCAATGCCGCTCACGAGCTCTTCCTGCTTGGGCAAAAGGCCGTCGAGGCGCGGGCCGTGTTGGCCGCGCTGCAAAATCAGTTGAGCGACGCCAGCAATCGACTGGTGGATACCCAGCAGGTCGAGCAACTGATAGAGGCCAATCAGCAGTTGGTCTTGGCGATACTGCTGGCGCAATCAGACGCTGCAACCCTCCCGCGCCTGGAGGATCAGTGTTTGTACCAAGAGTTGCGTGAAGCGAGTGCGCAACTGGTCCTCGCTGCACTCAGCGCGCAAGACCTGCATGCCACCGCAGAGCGCGCACTGAGTCAGCAGAAAAACATCCTCGCAATGGTGGCCCATGAACTGCGCAACCCACTAACGCCCATCAGCCTGATTGCCGAGCGTATGGTTCGGCTGCCGAGCGACCAGCTACCGCGGATGCGCGAGTTGATCGAGGGGCAGGTACGGCATATTTCAAAGCTGGTCGACGACCTGCTCGATGTTTCCCGCGTGAGCACTGGAAAGCTGCGAGTCGAGCGCCAGCACGTCGATATGATCGAGATTCTGAACAATGCCATCGGGGCGTGCAGCCCGGTGATGACGGCGAAACAGCAGCACTTCGAAACCCACCTTCCCAACGGCGCTCTATTCGTAAACGGAGACCCGGCTCGCCTCACACAGATTCTCGGCAACTTGCTGGCCAATGCCGCCAAGTACACACCAGCCGGCGGCAAAATCGCCCTCGCTGCAACGGTCGATGCTGACGTTTTGAGAATCAGCATCAGCGACAGCGGCATCGGCATTTCTGCCAAAGTGCTGCCTTTCATCTTTGACCCCTACGTGCAAGACGAACACGCCATCGGCTTCAACGGGTCCGGGCTGGGCATCGGCCTGACTGTCGTACGGGAGTTGGTCGAAGCGCACGGCGGCAAGGTCGTCGGCATGAGCGAGGGCAGTGGGAAGGGCAGCGAATTCGTGGTGACGTTGCCGTTGGTGAGTGCTGGATAAGCCGGGCGCCGTTTATCGAGTACCACTGGGCAGTAAATACCATCGCCCGGTTTCCAAATAGCTCGGTGAAAATCTACGTTGCCGAGATTGGAGCTGCCGTTGAGCGTACGTAAGTCGAAACTTTTTCGACGCTGCGAAGATAAAGGGCTAAAGGGGGACAGCTTTATTTTCCACGCCGCGCCGTGCGGTAGGCGTAGCAGAATCAGCATAGTGCGGGTTGGCTTTGCGGTGATGGAATGAGAGGCGTCGGGAGGACGAGCCAGGCATCTTGCGCAAAATGGGCGCTTGAACCTCAAGCATTTGTTGGCAGCTACTCCACCCCGTTATCTGAGAGCTTCATACCTTTTCGCCAGCACAAAGAAAAAGCCCCGAGAATCTCAAGATTCTCGGGGCTTTGTGTTTGGTGGGCCAGGCTCACCTCGGGAAAGGTGCCAAGCCCCATATTGATTCGTTTTTTTGTCACGGGATGGATGTAATTGAAATTCCATAGTCGAGAGCCATTGATTCTCACTCGCAACTGAAGGCCGTTACCATCAGTCAGCGTGTAGTCCTTTTCCCTTGGCTTGGCTGCTTTGACTCTGGAGTCTGAAAGGCGCGTGGCGTGGGCACCCATGATGTATTCCATGTTGTTGTGTATTCCAAAAATATCAGCGGAACGCCTGGAATACCATGTGGAATACAGCAAAACGTAGATGTCGCTGGACGCTATCGGATGGTGATAGTGCTGGAAGCCGCTTATTTACTGTGTTTCAGGCACAAAAAAAGACGTCCATGGACGTCTTTAGATGTTGTATTGGTGGAGCCGGGGGGATTTGAATCCCAAACTTCAATATCCCGGCCAAATCAAGGCTTCAGCGCATTATGCAAGAAACCTTGATTTGTTGGATTGCTCACAGTGAGCGCGAGTATATGAACCTTTCGAGCCTTGTCAAGCATCGCAGTCACCTATCTGTGAGAGTGGCTTTGCGTGCGTTGGCGAGTAGAGCTGCCCGCAGTCGGTTGGGTTTAGGCTGCGTTGAAGCCAAACGCTCCTGAGTTTGAAGTTACCAATGATCTAGGGAGGCGTCTTGGGTTTCTAAGGTGTTCCCGTTGGCACCCGATCATAATCACCTCAACTCAATTTACGGTCTTATTTTGACTGCGGTTCGAGGTTCATGGAGCAGGATTGCCTGGTGTGATTCCAGGTTTCAATCGCGAGGTGCGAAAATGGATGGACGATTCACCCGCTCCTGGATCAGGCGGTCCAGCACCTTATGGACCTGCGGCCCCAGGCCAACGAACACGGCATCCTTCAGTTCTTCGACTTCCGCCGCGAAGTGCTCCAGCAGGTACTTCCTCAGCAAGGGGTGCTTGGTCATATCCGGTGAGCCACGGTAATCGTCGTCCTTTACGAATACCGGATAGCGCAGACATTGATTTTCGTGCGTTAGAGAGGGCCTCGCTGCCCAAAAGCCTCACGCGCAAACTCCAAGAAGCTGCGCAGCTTTGGAGTCATTCTTCGGTCAGGGGTATAGAGGATGTGCATTGCGGTATTCGGCACGGGGTACTGCGGCAACAGACGCACCAGTGTCCCATCGCGCAGTGCATCGCTAACCAACTCTATCGGCTGTAGAACCACACCTAGACCAGCTACAGCCGCTGCCAGCAGTGGATCACCTTGATTGATCGTTAATTTGCTTGTAATAGGAACATCTATACGCCCCTCCGGGCTGTCGAAGCTCCAGTGTGAGCGGCCATCAGAATAGGTAAACCCCAGACACTCCTGCTGCTGTAGATCCCACGGATTGATGATGGGAGGGCGACGTGCAAGATAGGACGGCGCAGCGCATAAAACCATCTGATAGGGCTCCAGTGGCACTGCCTTCAACCCACTGCTCAGCAGCTCGCCGATGCGAAATACCACGTCGTAACCATCATCAACGATATCGACCAGTTCGTTCGATAACGTTAGGTCAACAGACACCTGAGGATACCGAACCATGTATTCCAGCAGGCGTGGCGAAAGCGTGCGAATTCCGAACGTGACCGGCGCGTTGATGCGAAGGCGGCCGCTTGGTGTGCCCCGAGTGAGGGCGGCCAGGTTCTCGGCAGACTGCATGTCTGCAAGGATCAGTTTTGCTCGCGGGTAGAACGCCCTGCCGAAGTCGGTGAGGCTTTGCCTGCGCGTAGTCCGGTGCAGCAGGGAAACACCCAGATGTTGTTCGAGCATTTTCACCTGTTTCCCTACCAATTGAGGGGACAGATTCAGGTCTTCCGCAGCGGCGCTGAATGAACCCAGCTCAACTGTTTTGACGAACGTGGCCATCTGGGTCAGGCGATCCATTATAAACACTCTGTTTCTAGTAATGCGCCATCGTAGGCCTTTATCTAGCGCCAACCAATGACTAAATTTTCGTCACCTTTCGAGTGCCCGGATACCTTCCGGATGTACGTCGAGGCCCATTGATAAACGAGATATCTATGATGGCACGCATTGTCAGAATTCATGAATACGGTGACGCCAGCGTTCTGAAGCTGGAAGTGTTGCCGCTGACCGAAAACTGACCCAGTAGAGGCTGTTCTGCCGACTGAAAACTGACCCAGGTGTTCAACTGCTCC